>NZ_JADQDK010000001.1:313661-627322 GCF_019263705.2 Pseudonocardia abyssalis | reverse complement strand
TCGCCCTGCTCGAGGACCCCGAGTTCGTCCCGGCGTGCAGCATCGACCCGGTCCTGTCCTGCGGATCGATCATGTCCTCACCGCAGTCCGAGGTGTTCGGCTTCCCCAACCCCCTCATCGGCCTGCTCGCCTTCCCCGTCGTCGCCACCTTCGGTGCGGCGGTGGTCGGCGGCGCCGCCCTCCCCCGGTGGATGTGGCTGGGGCTGCAGGTCGGTGCGACGGCCGGTGTCCTGTTCGTCCACTGGTTGATCGCGCAGAGCCTCTACGTGATCGGCGCGCTGTGCCCGTACTGCATGGCTGTGTGGGTCGTGACCATCACCGTGTTCTGGTACACGACGCTGCACAACCTGGGCCGCGGACCGGCCGGTTCCCGGCTCGCCGAGTACCACGGGGCCGTGCTCGCCGCCTGGCTGGTCGCGGTCGCCACGCTGGTGGCGGTGCGCTTCTGGCCCTACTGGGCAGGACTCCTGCCATGACCTCCTTCGTGCTGGCCAGCTACGCGATCACCGGACGCCGCGAGATCTGGCCCCTGCTCGTGGTCGCCGGGCTGGTGGCGCTGCTCGTCACCGGCCTGCTGGTCGCGCAGCTGACCGATCCCGACCGCAGGCGACGGGCCGTCGAGCGCCGGGCACTGATCGCCGGTGTCCCCTCCATCGGCCCGGACGCCGACGCCCACGCGCCCGAGAAGGCGCATGACGAATCCGGCAACGTCGACGTTCCGCACCAGGACCGAAGATCCGAGTGACCGGCTCGGTGTGTTGGTCCACGGCGCTGACCCCCGATCGGCGGTCCCTCGCCCGATCCCTCACCTCGACGGACGGCCGCCCGCTCCCGGGCGGGTGCCCGTCACGGAAGGACCCTTCATGACCACACTCCAGGCGATCGGCGTGTTCGCCGGGATCCCCGTGCTCGTCCTGCTGGTGATCGCGCTCCCCCTCTACGGCGGCAGCTGGTTCCGGTGCCTGACCCGCCGCGGCACCGGTCCCGATCGATCACACCCGGGCTGAGGAACCTCCACCCGGAACGATGGCGAGCGTGGCGGGCAGCTTGGCCGACCCGATCCGTGGAGGGTCGCCGCGACCGGGCGACACGGTGGCCAGTCGCAGCCCGGCGGCAACCGGCAGACACACCGGCAGCACGACGAGGAGGACGAGCCCGACGGGCCAGCGGCACACCCAGGAGGGCGAGAACCTCCCGCGGGCGCGGACGGGACGAGCCGGTGAGGTCGGCCACGACGACAGAGCGCGGCATGCGTCTGCTCACGTGCCGGTCAGGACGGGGCCGTGGCCCGGTCTCCGGTCGGGGTGACGACGAACCACTGGTCGTTCTCGCCGTGCCGGCCGCTGTCGGTCAAGCCACCTGGGTCGGCCGGATCCCGGTACAGGGGCCATCCCGCCAGCGTCACCTGCGTCGTGCCGTCGGACCGGATGAGGGTGCCCACCAAGGCCGGATCGACGCCGAGCAGCACGGGCTGCTGGCCGGACGCGACGGTGAACGGCTGCCAGAGCCTGCTGCACGCGTCGGTGCAGCGCGAACTGGGTGGAGCCGTGTCGTCGGCCTCCGACCGGTAGAGGAGCCGTCCGTCCCCGCCGGTCACGACGACACCGAGCGGGCCACTCTGCACGGCGTACAGCACGGGTTCGTCCGCCGCGGTGTGACCGTCCGTCTGCTCTCCGGAGGAAGGGTCCGGGGCGGTCTGCGCCGGGATGGCCGACGGCGGGGCGGCCGCCTCCGCCGCGCACCCGGACGCCGCAGCGGCCACCACGACGACCAGGCTCAGCCGGGCGGTCCAGATCGGGCGGAGGTGTTGTCGGTTCATGGCGGTTCTCCGTGATCCGCTCGGTGAGGGTGGGTCCATTCGGGAGACGGGCCCGCAGGCCGTGGCCGATCGCGGCGACACCGGCCGCGCCGATCAGGACCGCTCCCACCGCGACGGCCGGGTGGAGCAGCCCGGCTGCGGCGAGCGGCACCGCGAGGGTCACGGGCCACCGCCACCCACCTGCGGCGGCGCGAGCGGTGTCCGGGCACCGGCCCAGCCGCACGAGTTCGACGACCGCAGCCGGGTCGGTGTTCGCGACGACGTTTGCCACGTCGACGGCCGACGACATGGGGAGATTCCGAGGTCGGCCAGCGCGGAAGCTCGTCGGGATCACCGCTGATGACCGCGACGACGTCCACGCCGCCGCCAGCGCCAGCCAGGAGCACCTGACCCGGGCCGAGAGCGGCAACTCGGCATCGTCCATGCCCGCACACTAGGAACAGGTCGGTGCGATCGGTTGCTTTCCTGAGAACGCACGCCGCCCTCCGGCGACTCGGGCGCGCCCAGTGGGCCCGCACACCACCGTCCGGACCACCGCGCTGCGCCGGACGACCCGGGTGGGTCTCAGCGCGTCATCCGGCGGGACGAGGGCACGACGAACGGCACGTGACCCGTGGGGACGGCCGAGAGCACGTCCGAGGAGCCCCGGGGACCCCGCCGCGCCCGCGTCGACCCTCGCCCCGACGCTGCCGACCGCGCAGTCGCCCCTCGGGCTCGGCGGAGAAATGGCGATCCGGCCGACATGGCGTCGCGGGCTGCTCAGCGAGCAGGGACACCTGGACGACGCCGGAGGCGGTGGCGATGAGCTGCTCGGTGAAGATGACCGCGGCCACGAGGCCCTGGGCAACCGTCACTGCCTGCCCCCGACGAACACGTCAGCTGCCCGACCCCGGGACCGATACGGTGGTCGACCGGACTCAGGGGGTCCCCACGCCACAGCGGCCGCCGCCGCCAGGGACAGCGCTGTTCTGCCCGACCGCTCGCCCCGGGCTCACCCCGTATAGCCCAACGACCGGCCGTCTCGCCCTGGTGCCGACTCCCGGTCGACCGTGGGTCACCGCGCCGCGCCGCCCGACGTGATCAGAACTGGCTGTCCCCGCCAGGACAGCACGAACGCCACGGCCACACCGATCGTCAATGCCGCATCGGCGAGGTTGAACGCGGCGAACCAGGCGACGTCCACGAAGTCGACGACCGCACCCCGGCCCGGTCCCGGCGGGCGGGCCAGCCGATCGACGAGGTTGCCGGCTGCTCCTCCACCGACCAGGCCCAGCACCAGCGCCCATCCGACGGAGGCGGCCCGACCGGCGAACCAGGCGATCGCGACGACGACGACACCGGCGAAGGCGGTGATGAACGGGGTCAGCGAGGTCCCCATGCTGAACGCCGCGCCGGTGTTGAACGACAGGGCCAGCTCGACACCGGGCCAGAGGGGCCACGGTTCGACGAGCAGGCGCAACGCGGCCTCCTTCGTGACCTGGTCGACGATCACCACCACGACCAGTACGACGACGACCAGCAGCCACCGTCGCCGACGTCGGCCGGCCCGAGCGGATTCGGCGGATCGCTCTGCACCGCCGACCGCGTCAAGAGCCACGACCCCCACGATACGGACATTGCACGCAGCACCCGCGGCGGCATCGACCGGCCTGACCTTTACCGCCGCCGCTTCGACCGGACTCGCCGCCTCAAACTGCCGTTAGGGTCGTCTATCATCTTCGGTAATGACCACTACCGACGCGTCGCCTGGCACTCACAGTCTCGGTACGGACGCATCGACGGTCGCCGAGATCCGTGCTCGCGGTCCGCTGCGCGGGCGGCTGATGTTCTTCGGGCCCGCCATCGTTGCGGCCATCGCCTACGTGGATCCGGGGAACTTCGCCACGAACTTCTCTGCGGGCGCGCAGTTCGGCTACCTGCTGCTCTGGGTGATCGTCGGGGCGAACCTGCTGGCGATGCTGATCCAGTCGCTGTCGGCGAAACTCGGATTGGCCACGGGCCGCAACCTCCCCGAGCTGTGCCGCGACCGGTTCCCCCGCCCGGTCTCCCGCGGGATGTGGGTGCAGGCCGAGATCGTGGCAATCGCCACCGACCTCGCCGAGGTCATCGGCGGCGCGATCGCCCTCAACCTGCTGTTCGGCATCCCGTTGTTCACGGGCGGGGTGATCACGGGGATCGTCGCCTTCGCCCTGCTGGCACTGCAGTCCCGCGGCTTCCGGCCGTTCGAGCGGGCCATCGTAGGCCTGTTCGCCGTGATCCTGCTCGGCTTCCTCAGCACGGTGGTGCGCATCGACATCGTCGGGGCCGACGCCGTGGCGGGGCTCGTCCCGCGGTTCGACGGCACCGACAGCGTGCTGCTGGCCACCGGCATCATCGGGGCCACCGTGATGCCGCACGTGGTCTACCTGCACTCCGCCCTCACCCAGACCCGGATCCGGGCCGACACAGCGGCAGATCGCCGCTTCCTACTGCGTCGCCAACAGACCGACGTCGCGGTCGGGATGGGGCTGGCCGGACTGGTCAACGCCGCGATGTTGATCATCGCCGCCACACTGTTCTTCGGTACCGACGTACCCGACACCGACACCCTCGACGGGGTGCACGACGGGCTCGCGCAGGTCCTCGACCAGCCGGCCGCGTTCGCATTCGCGATCGCGCTGCTCGCGTCCGGCTTCGCGTCATCCGGGGTGGGCACCTACGCCGGGCAGATCGTCATGCAGGGCTTCATCCGACGGCAGATCCCGCTGCTGCTGCGCCGCGCACTGACCCTGGCCCCCGCGCTCGTCGTGCTCGGCATCGGCGTCGACCCGACGCGGGCACTGGTGCTCTCGCAGGTGGTGCTGTCCTTCGGCATCCCGTTCGCACTCGTTCCGCTGATCCTGCTCACGCGACGCCGCGACATCATGGCCGAACTGGTCAACCACCGCCTCACCACCGCGGTCGCCGGCCTGGCCGCGGTCGTCATCATCGGCCTCAACGGCTTCCTGGTCTGGCAGACCGTCACCGGGGCCTGACCGCGACGGACGCACCCCAGGTGGTCGACCCGAACTTCTACACGAGATAGTAGATGTGCCGAACAACCGGCCGAGCCGGACTGAAGGGACACGCCATCCATACGGATCTGCCGCCGGCACCGGGAGCCGCGCCCGTTCGCGTCGACCGGCCGGGCGCCGCCGGTCCGGCGACCCGCCTGCGGTTCGCGATCCTGCTGGCCGCCGGCGCGGGTGCGACCTGGGCGCTCGGGGCACAACCCCGAGGATGGTGGCCGCTGCTCCCGCTCGGGGTGGCCGCACTGACCGTCGCCCTGCACGGGCGCGGGCTCCGCGCCCGGCTCTGGCTCGGCGGTCTGGCGGGCGCCGTGTTGTACGGCACCACGCTGGGCTGGCTCACCGGCTTCGCCGCAGCCGGGTACGTCGCGATCGCAGCGTTGGAGGCCGTCATGCTCGCCGTTGCGGTCGGTCTCGTGCCCACCGCCCGCAGCGGTCGTTGGGCGGGAGGCTGGTGGGCGCTGCCGGCCGGGCTGGTGCTGCTCGACGCGACGCAGACCCGGTTCCCGTTCAGCGGCTTCCCGCTCCCCGCACTCGTGCACGCGCAGCTCGACGGCCCGTTCGTGTTCGCTGCGCCGCTGGGCGGTTCGCTGCTGGTCACGGCCGTGGCCGCCACCACGGGCGTCGGCCTGGCCGCGCTGGTTCTCACGAGCGGCCGGGCTCGGCTGATCGCAGTGGGTGTAGCGGTGGCCGTGGCGGGTGTCCCCGTCGCCGTGGGCGCGGCCGTGGCCACCGCCGACGCCGGCAGCCTGGACGTCGCGGTCGTGCAGGGCGGCGGGCCGCGCGGTCTCCGCGCGGTGTTCACCGACCCGCAGGACACCACCGACCGGCAGTTCGCCGTGGCCGAGCAGATCACCGGCTCCCCCGACCTGGTCCTGTTCCCGGAGACCGTGATCAGCGTCGACGGGTCGATCGCCGGCTCGGCGGCCGACGCGCGCACCGCCGAGCTCGCCCGGCGCCTCGACGCGCCGGTCGTCGTCGGGGTCGTGGAGAACCAGGGCACCGGGTTCCGCAACGCGGCGGTGCTCTGGGGCCCCGACGGCACGATCCTCGGCCGCTACGAGAAGGAACACCGCGTCCCTTTCGGCGAGTACATCCCCGGGCGCGAACTGCTCAGCCGCGTCACCGACCTCACCGCGCTCGTGCCCCGCGACGCCATCGCCGGCGAGGGCACCGCCGTGCTGGAGTCGCCGGCCGGGCCGCTCGGCGTCGTCATCTCTTACGAGGTGCTCTTCGCCGATCGCGTGCGCGAGGCCGTCACGGCAGGCGGCAGGATCGTCCTCGTGCCTACCAACGCGGCGTCCTACGTCACCGAGGACGTGCCGGCGATCGAGGTGGCCGGCGCCCGGATGCGGGCCCTGGAGTACGGCCGCACGGTTCTGCAGTCGGCGCCCACCGGCTACTCCGTGGTGGTCGCTCCCGACGGGCGGGTTCTTGCTCAGAGTGAGCTCGGCGGCCCGGCCCTGCTGCGCGAGACGGTGCCGCTGCGCACCGGTCTGACGCCCTACGCCCGCACCGGGGACGGCCCCATGCTGGTGCTCGCCGCACTCGCCCTGCTGCTCCCGATACTGGTGCGCAGGCGGGCCGCCCGATGAGCGAGCAGCCGGAGGACCGGCCGGTCGGCCGGTGGTCGCGGATCGGCGGACCGCTGGTCCTGCTGTTGGCCGCCGCATCGTTCGGGGTGGTCGCGGTGAGCGTCCTGATCCCGTCCGATGCCGAGCGGGAGCTCGCCTCCTTCGCCCCCTCGGCGGAGCAGCCCGATCCCTCGACGAGGATCCCTGGGATCGTCGTCACACCGATCGCGGACCACGACCATGAAGCTGCCGCGACCGGCTCCCCCGCCGACCGCAGGGCCGTCCCCCCCGTCGGCGGCCCGCACAACCCGGGGTACACGGCGTGCGACGGCGTCGCCTACCCCGATCCGATCCCCGACACCGACGCCGTGCACGCCCTGGAACGGGGCGCGGTCTGGATCACCTACGACCCCGCCCGCACCGCTCCGAACACGGTGCAGGCCCTCACCGTCACGCGGGTCACCGACGCCGACTTCCTGTTCATGTCGCCCTATCCCGGTCTCGACAGCCCGATCTCCCTGCAGGCGTGGGGACACCGGCTCGCCCTCGACACCCCCGACGACCCGCGATTCGAACTGTTCATCCGGGCGCTGAGCGACAACCCGAACACGACTCCCCTGCCGGACGCCGGCTGCGCCCCGGGCACCTGACTTCCCTCGGCCGCGCACCCCGGAATCACCGTGCTCGCGCCCGTGCCACCCCTACCGCGATGATCGGGACGAGCGCTACCTGTCCCACCAACCACACGACGCCGGCGACGCGTTGCTGGTCCAGCAGGTCGGGTACCCACGGCAGGCCCAACCCCCGGTAGAACGTCGCGGCGATCGGCTCGGTACGCAGTAACAGGCCGATGCCGACCCCGGCTTGGACGAGGACCAGGAGGGCCACCGCCCGACCGCGGGCGACGGCCCCGCTCGTCAACGCCCCGACCAGCACGACACCGACCACCAGGAGCAACACGTCCAGGGCCAGGCGACCCGGCTGTGACGAGAGCAGGGGGTCGATGAGCCCGAACCCGTACAGCATCGCCATGGTCGCCGCGAAGACGAGCACCGCGGGGAACGGACGGCACAGCACGGCGACCGTCGGGTGCGCGAGCACCCGGTTCACCTCCGGCACCGCCAGCCGGGCGAGCGCCAGCGGCGCCCCAAGCACCAGGAGCAGGGGTGCCACCAGCGTCAGCAGCAGCTGCGCCGCGACACCGACGCTCAGCATCGCCGCGCCGTAGCGACCGAGACCGGACGAGGTCGCGAGGAGCACCACAGCACAGCCGGCCAGCCACGCCGACGACCGGCGAATCGGCCACACCCGTCCCTCCGCGCCCAGCCGCCGCACGCCGGCCAGATAGGCCACCAGCATCACCACGACGACAACGACGAAAACAAGGTCCGGTCGCCCGTCGACGACAAGACCGCCGACACCGGAAGGTGGCCCGGCCAGCTCGTACCCCAGCTCCTCACCGGTGCGCGAGGGTTCGTCGGTCTCCCCCGGGGCCGGGGGCGGCGTCCGCCCCAGACCGACGGCCAGGCCGATCGTGGCCAGCATCAGCAGCACCTCGCCCGCCCCCAGCCGCAGGAGCGCGCGGCGGTCACCCCGGACGGCCGGGGCCAGAGCGCTCCGCCGGTGCAGGTAGCCGAGAACCCCGAGCAGCACCAGCGAAGCCGTCTTGGCCACCGCGATGACCCCGTAGCCGGACAACAGGTTCGGCAGCGCCAACGGGATGCGGACGGCCAGGTTGGCCAGCCCGGACAACGCCATCAGCCCCCAGCACCACGCGGCGGTCACCGAGAAGCGCGGCAGCACCGTGCCCAACTGGTCGGGAGAGGGACGCGCAGCGAGCGACAGCACCGCGATGAGCCCGCCGACCCATACCGCCGCGACGACGACGTGGATCATCAGGCTGTCGGTGGCGAGGTCATGCGACCCCCCGACCGCGGAATGTCCGGTGGCCGCCACCGGCAGCAGCCCGACGACCGCAGCCGCCAGGAGCACGCCGGCCCACCCCCACGTCAGGGTGGCCCGGCAGCCGACCGCGATCAGCGTGGCCAGTACCGCGGTGAGCAACCACGCCGCCGACGTCGGAAGCAGCGGCAGGGCTGCGGCCAACGGACCGAGGGCCAGCACGTCACCGACCGGGCGGCCCAGCACCTCGGCCACGGTCAGCGGGACCATCACCAACGCTGCCCCCGCCCACAGCCACGCGCATCCGGCAGCCACACGGACGGATCGGTACCCCGCGACGTCGAGGTACCCGCTGGCCTGTGGGGCCGCCAGTACCGCTGCGAGCAGCAGGAACCCGACCGTCGCCGCCGCACCGACGTCGGCCACCACCCGTACGGCAGGCAGCCCGTATCGCACGACGAGCCCAGGATCCGGCAATCCGAGGACGTCGGCGATCGCCGACCCGGCGGAGGCCGTCAGCCACAGCGCCGCGAGCAGACCGAGCGACGTCCCGGCCACGACAAGGGGTCCGATGGCCGACCGATATCGCCCCACCCGGACCGGTCCGGAGGGCGTGACCTGCTGATGTGGCATCTACACACCGTAGAACCCGCTCGGTCGGATGAACGCCGCGGGCCGGTCGTGCGTAGGAAGGGTCGGCGTACCACCGCGCCCGCGTTCCACACCGAAGGGCCCACTCATGCGCACGTCCCTGAAGGCCGGCCTCGTCACCATCGCCACCGGCGCGCTGCTCGCCGTGCCGCTGTCCGCCGCTTCGGCCACCGAGCAGCACGCCCTCGACGTCGTCGGCCTCGTCGACGGCATCACGCTGGTCGACTTCGAGACCGACGACACCGACCAGCACGGCGCCACCGACGTCACCGGCCTCGACGGCGACGTCTCGCTCGTCGGGATCGACTACCGAGTACAGGACGGGGCCCTCTACGGCGTCGGCGACGCAGGCGGCATCTACACGATCGACAAGCACGGCACGGCCACCACGGTCGCCCAGCTGAGCATCGGCCTCGACGGCGAGCTCTTCGGCGTCGACTTCAATCCCGCCGCCAACGCACTGCGGGTCGTCAGCGACACCGGCCAGAACCTGCGCCAGCCCTTCGCCATGCCCGGTGCCCCGACGGTGGCCGACACCGCCCTGACCAACCCGGCGGTTGCGCCCGCCACCGGCACCACACCCGCCGCGGGGGTGACCGCGGTCGGGTACACCAACAACGACGATGCGGCCGGTACCGCCACCACGCTGTTCGCCGTCGACACCACCGCCGACCGGGTCGCAATCCAGTCCCCCGCCAATGCCGGGACGCTCGCCCCGACCGGCGGTCTGGGGGTCGACGCCGGCCCGGACGCCGGAGCCGACATCTACACGGCCGCCGGCGGCAACCGGGCCTTCGCGACGCTGGAGGTCAGCGGCACGCGCGGTCTGTTCGAGGTGGACCTGCTCACCGGAGCGGTCGAGCACCTCGGGGCGCTCGACGGCGTCACCGACATCGCCCTGCCGATCGACCAGGGCTAATACGTCGAAGCTCGGCGCCGCCCGCTGAGCCATCGCACCGCCACCACCGAGCACCCGATCACCGCCGCACCACCCACCAGCCACGCCCATACGTGGAGGGATGGATGTTGGGTGGCTTCCCCGTGGTGACCGGAGCCGGCGGCGGCGGTGGGCGGCGTCGCGCGCTGTCCATGAACAGGGCCGCTGGTCTGGCGGACGACAGAGCCCGTCACCGTGAAGCTGATGCTGCCGCGAACGGGATGGCCGTCGGTGGCGACGGCTCCGTACCGGAGGACGTACTCGTCGTTGATCAGGGTCGGCAACGGCTGCACGACCACGGTCCGCGTCAACGTCGGTGGAGCGAGTTGGGCTTGGAATCCAGTCGAGCCGATCAGCCTGATGGTGACGGAGCCCGCATCGAGCTCGTCGCCGAACTCCAGCGTGACCGGACGGGTGACCCCGCCCACTGCCTCACCGTCGACGGGATCACTGCGCACGAGGTCGGAGTGGGCCAGCGCCTGGCTGCCTGTGAGCAGCACCAGCGTCGCTGCGATCAGCGGCGCGCCGATGGTTCGCAGCACGAGCCCGACCCGACCCGACCCGACCCGACCCGACCCGACCCGACCCCGAGCATGCGTCGCTGCCGCCACCGTCGCCATCCCTCCACGAGACCCCGTGCAGAGACCGCCGAGATCGCCAGCCCGCTTGGGCTCCCGGGGTCGCAACTGTATCCGTGACCTGCGCCGGATCTCCTCCACCATGCGGACGGCGGTGACGAAAGTCGGCCTGTCCGCGAATTCATCCTCATCAGCTGCTCCACGGGAGGATCGATGCGCCGACTCGCATGCGGAACCCGGAACCGCGTCATCACCCTGCGTGCGGTCGTCGTTCTGTCACTCCTGCTGGTCGCGGCAGCCGGATGCGGCAGCGCCGCACCGACCGACGCACCGCTGGCCTCCGGCACCGCCACGAGTTCCGAAGCGAGACCGGACACGACGTTCGTGGGCCGATCGGCCGACGGCATCATCGCTGTGGCCATCGCCGTTCACAACGGTCGGGCCACCGGGTTCATCAGCGACGGCCTCGAGATCGGTGTCTGGTTCGACGGCGCGGCCACCGGCGGACTGCTCGATCTCCGCGCACTCGACGGGTCGACGCTGGTCGGGGGGATCCACGGCCGCGTCGTCCACGGTGGGGTCACCCGCGGCGACGGCGCCGAGTGGTCGTTCGTGGCCCTGCTGGGAGAGGAACCGACCGGCCTCTACACCGCCACCTCCAGCACGGACACCGACGACCGAATCGGCTGGATCCGGTTCCCTGACGACACCGTGGTCGGTACAGCCGACGTCGGGGGCGCCACCGGGCCGGCTCCATCGATTGCACCGACGATCACCATCGAGGACACACGATTCGAGCCATCCCACCCCGTGGTCGGCGGAACCGGGATCGGACCAGGATGACGGCAGGAATCCATCACGGGAGGGGCCGGGACGTACCCCGGCGAGACACCTGGACGCGCCGCGAGCTCCTGACGATGGCCGGCGCCGGCGCGGGAGTTCTCGCGCTGGGCGCCTGCTCCGGCATCACCCTCGCCGGGACGTCCCAGCTCGGGCCGGTCACGACGCTCGGGTTGGACGCCGGGCAGGTCCAGCTCGACCTCGAAGGCAGATCCGTCCAGACCTGGGGCTACAACGGCACCGTCCCGGGACCGGAGATCCGGCTCCGAGAGGGAGAGACCCTCCGTGTCCCGCTGCGCAACGGGCTCCCCGACCCGACGACGGTCCACTGGCACGGCATATCGCTGGTCAACGCGATGGACGGGGCCCCGTTCCTCACGCAGGCGCCGGTCGAGCCGGGCGCCGGTTTCGACTACGAGTTCGTGGTACCCGAGGCCGGCACACACTGGTACCACGCCCATGTCGGGCACCAGCTCGATCGGGGCCTCTACGGTGCCCTGATCGTGGAGCCGCGCCACGAGGAGCTGTCCTACGACCGGGAGTACACGCTGCTGTTGGACGACTGGCGCGACGGGCTCGACAACCGACCCGAGAACCCCACCGGCCACGGCGACCACGACCCGACGAACAGCCCCGCTCTCCCCGCCGATCCCCGCGAGCGCGTCTCCTTCGGCGGCCGCTACTACCCGCTGACCCTCGTCAACACCCGACCCCCGGCCGACCCGTGCACGCTGGACGTGCGCCTCGGCGAGCGAATCCGCCTACGCGTGATCAACACTGCTGCCGACACAGGCTTCCGCTTCGCCATCGGCGGCCACCGGTTGACCGTGACCCACGCCGACGGCATGCCGGTACAGCATGTGACCGTCGACGCCATCCGTATCGGCATGGGCGAGCGCTACGACGTGCTCATCGACGCCGACGCCCCGGGGGCGTGGCAGGTGGGAGTCATGCCGGAGGGACGAACCGGATACGGCCGAGCGATCCTGCGCTACCTCGACGCCGCCGGATCCACCGCACCGCCACCCGACCTGCACCCCACCGAGCTCGACGGGCGACTGCTCACCTACGAGGACCTTGTCAACACGGGCAAGCAGGAGACCCCTGCAGCCGGTTCCCCGGACCGGACGTTCGCCTTGACCCTGTCCGGAACCGACATCCTCGCCGACGGCCTCGACCCCACCGAACCGTTCCTCGTCGACTCCGGCGAGTGGGTGCGCTTCACCCTGCGCAACGAGAGCATGAAGTGGCACCCCATGCACCTGCATGGTCACCATTTCCGGGTGTCCACCGCCGGCGGGAACGGGCCGATCAAGGACACCGCCGCGGTTCCGGCGCGAGGCGGCGAGCTGACGTTCGACTGGCGCGCGGACAATCCGGGCGCCTGGATGTTCCACTGTCACAACCATTATCATATGGAGGACGGAATGATGCGCACCGTCACATACCGGGCCTGAGCGACGATCACTTGGTACCGCAGGCCACCCGCGCCACGTGGGTACTCAGCTCCCATCTCGTGAACTGATGCGTCGAGCCGGCCCGCATTGATACTTGCCGTTCAGGAGGGACGCAAGGCCTGGCGGGGCGATTCGTGCTGCGCGCCACTTCGACCCGATGACGATGCCCCCATGGATGCGGATGGGTGATCTCACCGTCGACGTCGGCGGCCGAAGAGCCAGCGTCGCGGGACACGACATCGCGTTGCGGCCCCGGGAGTTCGATCTGCTGGCCCGCCTGGCCGCCGAGCCGGGCACGGCCGTCGCCGGGAGACGCTGATGGCCGAGGTGTGGGACGAGCACTGGTTCGGCTCGACCAAGACGTTGGACGTGCACGTGGCCGCGCTTCGGAGCAAGCTCGCGGGACACCGAGGCGAGCTGGCCGTGCCGCAGATCGTGACTGTGCGTGGACACGGCTACCGGATCGAGGTGGACCGGGCGTAGCACTCATCGTGCGCGTTCGGCCGGCAGCAGCAGGGTGAACACCGGTGGCGCAGGGCTCGCCAGACGCAGGTGACCGCCCTCCGCCTCGGCAAGCCGCCGGGCCAGGGCGAGGCCGACCCCGTGACCGTTGGCCGCGGCGGAGCGCCGGAAGAACAGCTGGTTCGCCGCGTCGGCAGTGATCCCCGGCCCGCCGTCGGCGACCTCGATCCCCACCGCGTCGCCGGCATCCCTCGCCGACACCTCCACCGGCCCGGCGCCGTGGGTCAACGCGTTGTCCAGCAGCACCGCCAGCACCTGCCGTACTGCCGCGGCCGACGCCACGGCAGGCGGCGTCTGCGGGTCGACGCTGACGCGCAGCGCCCGCCCCTCGTCTCCCAGCCGCGTCACCCACGGCTCGGTGGCCTCGCGCAGGAAGAGCGAGATGTCCAGCACATCGACCGGCCCGTGGGTATCGCGAGCGAGCGTCAAGAGTTCGTCGACGGTGCGCTCGATCCGTCCGGCCGAGTCCAGCCCCTTGTGGATGGCAGAGCGGAGATCGTGCCCGGGCCGAACCAGCGCCGCTTCGAGCCCGAGCCGCAGCGTCGTCAACGGCGTTCGCAGCTGGTGGGACGCATCGGCGGAGAAGGCCCGTTCGCGCGCCAGCAGGTCGTCGAGCCGGACGGCAGTCCGGTTCAGCGCGCTGCCCACCGCGTCGATCTCGACGTACTCGACCGTGGGCACCCGCACGCTGAAGTCCCCGTTGCCCAGGCGCCGGGCTGCGGTCGACAGATCGTCGAGGGGGCGGGCCAGCCGCGCGGCCTGCCTGCGCGCCAGCAGCCACACGACGCCGATCGCCACGAGTGCGAGGCCGAGCATCCCGAACCACGCGAGCCCGACCGGCCACAGCAAGGCGTCCCGGGAGCCCGACACCCGCACGACACCGACCACATCACCATCGTGGGTGACCGGTACCGCAACGATCAGCTCGCCGCCTGCGGACCCGGTGCTCGGGGTGCCCTGCGCCGCTGCGCGCACGTACGCGTCGGGGCGGTCCGGACCACGGCCGCGGATGTAGATCCCGTCGTGGTCATAGACGGACAGGAACGTCAGCGTCGCGTCGTCCTCCAGTTCGTCGGCCGCAGGGACCCCGTCGTCCGAAAGTGTGGCGGCGACCCGCATCGCGGCGCGGTCGGCCTGGCGTTCGAGATCGAGGGACTTGTACGCCTCGGCGTACTGGGCGACCGCCACCGCGAGCGGCAGGCCGAACAGAACGAGGGCCACGGTGGCAGCGATCACCGCGATCGTGACGATCCGGCTCCGCACCCAACACCTCCCGCGCCCCCGGTCGGCACCGGGCCAGGCCTTGGATCGTAGTCGGGTGCCGGACCGTCATACTCAGTTGACGTCGGCATTTGCTTTTCGCTAACCCGGAGCGCACCGGTCACTTGCCCTCCGCTCGCTAGCGTCGCCCGGGTGAGCACTCAGGTCGCGCCTCGGTTGCGCATCGTCTATCGGTCCTCGGAATCGGAGAACGACAAACCCCGCCCGAGCTACTACAGCAAGACGCTCGCGCTCGCGTCGGTCCTGCGGGCGGCGGAGTCCCTCCCGGTGCGGCCGGAGTTCGTGTTCCTCAACGACGGCGGCATACCCCCGGAGCGGCTGGCCCTCATGCAGGCCCACGGAACGGTGCGTGCGCTCGACGGCGGCAGCAACCGGAAGACCTTTCGCGCGGCGATCGCGCGGGAGGCGGCTTTGGCGACCTCCTCCGACGACATCGTCTGGTTCGCCGAGGACGACTACCTCTACGCTCCCGGCGCCTTCACGACCCTGATGTCCGCGGCCGCGACCTTCCCGCACGTCGACTACTTCTCCCTCTACGGATCCGACGCCCTGGACCCGACGACCGGAGGGAGACGACCGACCCTCCGCGACAGACCCGGCGCGGAGGCCGATTCACAGGCGCAGGCGGTCGGTGCCACCACCTGGTTCCGCGCCTATGCGACCACGAGCACGTTCGGGGTGCGCAGCAGCATCCTGCGGGCCGATGCGGCCCTGCTCCGGCTCCTGCCCTACACCGGGGGCGCCTGGGACACCGCGACCTGCCTCGCCTACCAGGGCTACCGGCCGTTTCGCGTCGCCGATCTGCTGCCCGACGGAGACACACACCTGCCGCGAGCGATCGCACGCGGGCTCGTTCGCGCCGCGATCAACCTGCGCTCCATGCGCCGACCGTCCCGCCGCCGGGTACAGCTCGGCGCAGATCCCGAGCAGATATGGCACATGGAGGTCCTTCGCCCGACGACGCGCACGCCGCCCAGCGCGAAGACGATCACGACCGATTGGGGGCGCCTCGCGGTGGACACGATGTTCTGGGCGGCCGATCGTGGCATCCCCGTCCCGACCGGGGCGGGTCAGCGCATGATCAAGCCGGGCTGCCGGCGCGGGTCCTGACCGACGTCGACCGGTCCCGACAGGGCGAATCGGGCGGTCAATACAGTCAGATCGGTTCGTCGGCCGACCCCGCGGCGCCGGTCCGTCGACGCGGCGCCACCTCTCTCCCGCACGATCCGCTTCTGTGTCTCGTTCGAACACCCTCGGCAGGGATCCGTCGATCCGACCGAGAGGTGACAGGGCCTGTGTCGACACCAGCCCGGCGAATTGGACCGAGCGGCGTGCCCGGCCCCGGCCCGCCGCACGTCCACGTCACGGACATCTCCCGGTCCCTCGGCTTCTACCTGGACCTGAGCTGTGACGTGCGCGAAGCCGCCGACGGGTGGGCGCTGCTCCGTTGCGGACAGGTCGAGCTGGTGCTTGTGCACATCCGGGTGCTGACGCACGAGCGCCTACCGACTACGCCTGTGGCCCGGCTGCCCACGTGCGACGTCCGGGCCGTACGCCGACGGCTGGCAGCCGACGGCGTGCCGGTCGGTCCGCTGATCCGGCCAGCCGGCTCAACGGGCGAGTTCGAGGCCACCGACCCCGACCTGAATCGCCTCGTCATCGAACACGTCGGGACGTCTCCGAGGAACCTCGACGATCCCGGTCAACGAGTTGTCCTCGGCGGTACTGGTGACCCGCACCTCCTGCGCCCCGAGCCGTTGACCGCACCGGCGAACGGGCCCGGCCTCGACCGGTACGGACTCCCCGGTGATCGCCGAGAGGTCCAGCGCGGGGCGGCCTGTGATCCGGCCGTCGGTGGCGAGGCGCTCCCCCGGCAGGACCAGCATGAGGTCCCCGACCCGGATCGCGGCCGGAGCGGCGACGACCTCCGCGCCGTCGCGCAGCACGGTGGCCTGATCGGGCACCGACAGCAGCGCCCCGCAGCCCGCAGCGGGTGCGGGCCAGCGAGTAAGCCTCCAACCCCTCGCTGACGGAGAACAGGAAGGCCAGATGGCGGCCTCGCCGACCTCACCCGGGAGCAGGGCCCCAACGGACACGTCCCACAGCCGCTCCGGACGAGTCGGGGTGGGGCCAGATCAGACCATCACAGTCGGCCAGATGGGCTTCTCACTCTCACTGCCTACGACGCCAGAGGCACCCACGGTCGATGCGGCGATGGCGCGAGCGTTCAGCGCGAACGCGATCCACTGCGGCACGGCGTTCAGCACGTCGGAATGTGGATGGTGGCGGCGAGCAGCGCCGCAGAGCCGGTGAACAGGATGACGCCCGAGCACCGAGCCCCGGCCTGTGGATCCGTCATGACCATGTTGTCAGTTCACGCAACGGCTCCGTCGACCGCCGTGGGAGGGAATGGCGCTGGGCCGGACCAGGGCCTTCTCGGACCGGCAACCCGGTACGTGCGGTGCAGCGCTGCCACCGCGACGAGCCCGGCCACCACCGCACCGCCCAGCAACCATCCCGCCAGGACGTCGGTGGCCCAGTGCACACCGAGGTAGAGCCGGCTCAGCCCGATCATCAACACCGCTGACACCGCCGCGACGACCGTCGTGGCCCGTACGCCTGCGCTGCGGGTTCCCTTCAGCAGCACGCCGGCCACGGTAAGGATGACCACCGCCGATCCGAGGGTGTGTCCGGATGGGAAGGACGCGGTCGTCTCCGCGACGAGTTGGACCGACTGGGGTGGCCGGACGCGGCCGACCAGCGCCTTGATCGCCATGACGAGCGCACCCGCCGTACCGGTCGCAGCGAGGAGAAACGCTAGCCGGCCCCAATGCCGGCGGGACACCGCCCACAGCGCCACCACCGCGGCCAGCACAGTCATGGCGAGGGTGCCGCCCAGGTTGGTGATCACCGTGGCCGCCACCGATTCGACGGGACCCCGATGCATGACGAACCAGTCCAGCACCGGCTGGTCGATGCCGGTGATCCCGTTCCTTTCCACGACATCGTCGGTCACCGAGGCTGCAGCGAGGACGAGCACGGTGGCCGATCCGGCCGGGGCCAGGATGTCGGGACGTGGCGTCATCGGCCGGCCTCCGGTGTCCCGCGCCGACGCTTCACGATCTCGACGGCGAGCGGCAGCAGGGACACCGTGACGATCAGCGCGACCACGGGGAGCAGGTACCGGTCGACGCCCGGGACGGTGTTGCCCAGGGCGTATCCGGCGAGAACCAGCCCGACGGTCCACAGCAGCCCGCCGATCACCTGCCAGCGCACGAACACCCGGGCCGGTGTGCCGAGCGCTCCGGCCATCGGGTTGAGGACGGTGCGGACAACGGGGATGAAGCGGGCGAGCACGATGGCGCGGCGGTGGCCGTAGCGGTCGAGGAGCCGCCGGGAGCGGTCCATGGCGGCGAGCAGGCCCGGGCGGGGGGAGCCTTCGCGCAGCGCCGTGCCCGCCCTGCGACCGATGAGGTAGCCGGTCTGGGCCCCGACCAGGGCGCCACCGGCGGCGGCAAGCAGTACCCACGGTAGGGACAAGGCCGCGCCTGCGGCGGCCGAGGAGCTGAGCAGGCCCGCGGTGAACAGCAGGGAGTCGCCGGGGAGGAAGAAGCCGACCAGCAGGCCGGTCTCGGCGAACAGGATCACGAAGATCCCGATGGCGCCGAACGTCGCGATCAGGGTGGCGGGGTCGAGGAGGGCGAGGGACATCGTGGTCCTTCCGGGGGCCGGGCCGGGTCAGCGCAGGGTGACGGCGACGAAGTCGCGCTGGTCGGGCGTCAGGTACCGGTCGTTCGGGCCGGGCATGCTGGGCAGCAGCTTCGTCGGGGTCAGCGCGCCGCCGGCGGCGTGGGTGTAGGTGAACATGTCGACCATCTGGTCGTGGATGTCGAGTTCCATCGCGGTGACGGCGCCGGCCTTGCTCAGTGCGTCGGCGAGGGTGGCGAGGGTCAGGTCCTGGCCGCCGACGTAGATCAGGTTGCCGGCGGTGTCGACGCCGAGACCGGAGCGCCAGGTGTATTGCAGCTGGTTGCGCGCACTTCCCCAGGTTCCGCCGGCGTTGGTGTCCAGTCCGGCGACGGGTGCTCCGTTGTCGATGATGAGGTCGAGGTTCTGGCGGACCGCGACCACGTCGGGCCCGGCGGTGACGTCGCGGCCCCACTGGCCGATGGTCGCCGTGCCGTCGCGGTGAATCACCAGCGACGCGGCGCCGTCACGCAGTGAGACCGAGGTGCGGCCGTCGGCGAAGTAGCCGCCGTGGGCGTCCTTCATCTTGAACCCGGAGTTGAACGTCGCGACCAGGGCCGGTCGCATCGACGGCGGTACCTGGGCTCCCTCCGGGCCGGCGGATCCGGTGGGTTGACGGGTCCCGGCGATGACCTGGGTGCGGACGAGGTTCTGGTCGATGCGCGCGACCCCGGCGACCACGCTCGGGTGCTGCGCATCGGGCCGGACGAACGTCGTGTACACCGCCGGTGCGCCGGTGCTCGACGGGGCGCCCGCCACCCACACGCCCTCGCCGCGGACCGGCGCCGCTCCGGGCAGCGCCGCCAGGGCGGCGGGGGGTGCGGCGGGCCCGACCGGCGCCGTGGCCGCGCCGGCTGCCGGCAGCCCCGCGGGGTCAGGTGTTCGGGCCGACGGCCCTTGCGCGTACCAGTAGTTCTCGATCAGGTCGACCAGCCCACCCCCGCCGTTGTCGCGCACCCACTCGACGGTGCGCACGGTGAAGCTCGCGTTGCCGGGGTAGGCCAACGCCTGGGTGTAGGACACCGACGGCCAGATCATCAGCGCGACGAGCGCGGCGACGATCCAGCGGGCCCGCCTCGGGGACCGTCGGTGCCGCGGCGGCGGTGGGGGTGGGGTGGTCGGCCGTGGCGGAGCGGTGATGGTCATGGTCGCGACGCTAGGAGCGAACGCATTCGCCGACGCCCAGCTCAGGGTTAGCGGACGGGAAAGCGCTCCGCGGCCTACTCAGCGTCCTCTCAATCGGCAGCGGTGACGCTGGGAGCAGGGCAACGACCCACTACAAGGAGTGCAACATGACCGTCATCGGAGTCCTGCTGGGTACGCTGTTGCTGATCTTCCAGGTCGCCCTGTTCGCCCGGCTCGTCGTCGACTGGGCCGGCGTGCTGGCCGGCGGGCCGGAGCCCGGGTGGCGGCGCGGGGCCCGCCGCGCCACCCACGCCGTCACCGAGCCGGTGCTCGCGCCGGTGCGCCGTGTGCTGCGCCCGGTCCGGATCGGGTCGGTCGGCCTGGACCTGGCCTTCCCCGTCGTGTTCCTCGCGGTGGTCCTGCTACGTCAGCTCGTGCTGACCCTGTGATCGGCTGACGGGATACGGCGTGGCCCGCCACCCGATGCGGACGGGTGACGGGCCACGGTGCCGCCGGATCGGCGGTTACCTCCTCACTTCCCGGTGGCGGAGCCTGCGGGCTCGTCGGCGTGGTTGCCCTCGTCGCCGGTGGCCTCGTGCTGGGCGTCGTCGGTGTCCGGCCCGGCTGCGGCCTCCCCGGCATCGGGCGCCTCGGGGCCCTCCGCCGCCTCGCTCTGCGGGGTGTCGGCGGTGTCGCCGGGCTCCGGGGCGTCGGTGCCCTGCTGGCCGGGCTGGTCGGCGGTGTCGCCGGGCTCGGGGGTGTCGGTGCCCGGGCCGACCTGGTTGCCGGACTGGCCGGTGGGGCCCGTCTGGACGGCCGCGACCTGGGTGGCCGCGGTCGTCGGGACGGTGGGCGCCGGGGTCGAGGCCAGCGCGGTGCCGGCCCCGATCCCGCCGAGCGTCAGAACGGCCAGGGTGCCGACCACCAGATTGCGCTTGATGTCCACATGTCCTCCTCGATGTGCCGGTGCGGGTCACCGGACGACCCCGAGGGTGTCGGCGCCTTCCTGTCAGGACGCTGAGTACGACCGGGAACCCGGACCGATCGGGGCGGCCCGCCGGGCCCATCCGGGCGTGACCAGCGTGTCCCCGTCGATGGTGACGAGAAGCGCGTCGTAGTCGGCGACGGTGTCGAGCCAGTCGAGGGCGGCCGGGCCGGCCGCGGACGCGGCGGTGGCGAGGGCGTCGGCGAGGCCGAGGTCGGGACCGACGACAGTGGCCGAGGCCAGCCTGGTGACCACTCCGCCGCTGCGGGGATCGACGGCGAGCGAGCCGCGCTCGTACCCGCCGGAGGTGGCCACGGCCCCGCCACACACCGTGACGGTGTCGAGGATGCGGGTCCGGTCGTGCGGGTCGACGACCCCGATCCGCCATCCCGGCGCGCCGGCCGGGTCCGCGGTGCCGCGCACGCAGACATCACCGCCGGCGTTGACCGCATGGTCGGTGCACCCGCGGGCGGTGAGTTCCGCGGCGGCGCGCTGCGCGGCCCAGCCCTTCACCAACCCGGTCGGGTCGTAGCCACCGGGCATGCGCCACGGATCGAACCATCCCCGGGTCAGGTCCCGGGCCCGCCGGCACTGCTCGTCGACCTCCCCCGTCCAGGGATGGCCCTCTCCCCGGGCGAACAGCCCGGCCCGGAGCCGGCTCACGTCGCTGCCGGGCTTCCACGGGCTCAGGATGCGGTCGGTCTCGTGCAGGACGTTCATCGCGGCGGCGACCGCGGCTGCCGAGCCGGCCGCACCGCGCAGATCGGCCGGACCGCGCAGATCGACGGTGACGACCGTGCCCATGACGTGCTCGACGTGCACCACACCCGTCACGCTCCACCCCCGGCAGTGGTCGCGGGGGCGCGGGCCGCGTCGAGCGCGGCCTGCAGGCTGCTCCGGTACCCGGCGCTGGTGTAGGTGGCCCCGGACACGGTGTCGATCCCGGAGCCCTGCCGGTCGAGGGCCTGCTGCGCCAGCCGGGGCTCGGCGTAGCGGCTGATCTCCCCGGACGTCCCACCGGTCGGCAGCGCCACGGCCCGCACAGCGGTGATCCGGTCACCGGTGAGGGTCACCTCGACCTGGACCGGGCCGTAGTCGTTGCGCACGACCGGCCCCGTCGCCACCACGACAGCCGGGGCCGGGGACGCCGAGGTGGTCGGCGCACCGGGCACCGCCGGGGCGCTCACCACCACCCGCGCCACCGGGTCCGCGGCACCGGTGAGCGCCCCGTAGGTCGTCAGGATCGGGAGTGCGATCGCCAGGCCGGCGGCGACGCCGACCACGGTGGTGCGGACGGGATGCATCGGTGCCTCCAGGCTGGAGCAGTGGATCACAGGTGGAACGTCTCGGAGTGCAGGTGTGCGGGCGCGACGCCCAGGCCGCGCAGCGTCGCGACGAGGTCGGCGGTCAGGCCGGGCGGCCCGCATAGGTAGGCCTCGCGCTGCCCGATGTCCGGGACCATCGCGAGGAGCTGCGCCGGTCCCAGTGACCGGCCGGGCGAGGTCGCCGGTCCGCGCGGCCCGGTGACCAGGTGCACCCGCACCGCCGGGCGGGCGGCTGCGATCCGCCGCAGCTCGCCGTGCAGGACGGCGTCGGCGACGGTGGACGCGCGCTGCACCACCACTGCGTCGACGTCGCGCGGCAGGTCTTCCAGCAGCGCCCGGATCGGTGCGATCCCGGAGCCGGCCCCCACCAGCAGGACCCGGGGGCGGGTGCGGGCGTCGCGGGTCAGCACGCCGTAGGGGCCCTCGAAGGCCACGCGGGTTCCCGGCCGCAGCCGGGCCAGCGCCGCGGTGCCCTCGCCGACCAGACGCGCCGTCAGCCGCATCCCGTCCCCGCCGGGTACTGCGGACACGCTGAACGGGTGGCTGCGCCACCAGCCGTCCGCGGTCAGGAACCGCCAGCGCAGGAACTGCCCGCCGCGGATGGCGAGCCGGTCGAGGTCACGCCCGCGCAGATGCACCGACACCACGCCCGGGGCCTCAGCCACCACGGCGTCGACCCGGACCCGGTGACGCGCCGTGCGCCACATCGGCAGCACGACCCGGTAGATCAGCACCGCGGCGAGCACGATGACGAGTTGCGCGGCCCACCAGGCCCGCAGCACCGGGCCGTCCAGCACCACGGTGCCGGCGTCGAGCTGGTGACCGAACGCCAGCAGCACCGCGGCGTAGGTGCCCAGGTGCAGCAGGTGCCAGCCCTCGTAGGGCAGGAACCGGCGCACCGCCCCGACTGATACCACCGCGGCCACCAGCAGCAGCCCGACGGCGACCGTCGCGTCGAGGTAGTCGCCGCCCAGCGTCCACAGCTGCGACCACCATCCGCTGCCGTCCCGGGCGCTGTAGGCCACCGCGATCAGCACCGGGTGGGCGAGCACCGCGGCCAGGGTCGCCGGGCCCAGCGCGCGATGCCAGCGCAGCAGCCGGTCCTGGCCGACGGCCGCCTCCAGCCACGGCACCCGGGCCGCGAGCAGCACCTGCGCCAGCACGAACACCTCGGCCAGCAACCCGGTCATCCGGCCGCCCCACAGGGCCAGCCCGCCTGGTGCGGCCGCATCGATACCCAGGCGGGAGACCCCGAGGGCCAGCACGATGCCGACGTTCACTCCACCCAGCGCGAGCAGCAGGCTCGCGGTCCCGTTCCGGTGCTCGCGGCGATGGCGGAACTCCGCCCGTGCATGCACGGGTGCATCGAGCACGCTCGACATGAGACCTCCTCGGCCGGCGCGGACGCTCCCGCCAGCCACTCCGACGCTAGGCAGTGCTGGGCTAGCGCACGCCCCAGCGACGGTGTGCAGCCGGTGTGAGAAGTCCGAACCGCGGCCTCACCGTGCGCGGCGCGGTGCTTGGCCGACGATGCGGCACCGTCGTCACCGGTCCCACCGCTGCCCGGCGGGTGACCCCGACGAACCCCAGGAGTCCGTGATGCCCGCGAAGACCCGAACGATCCGTCGTGCCGCCGCGGTGGCGGTGGCCCTGGCCGGGATCCTGCACCTGGTGCTGGTCCCCGAGTACCTGGCCGAGCTGCCGTGGCTGGGCGTGTCGTTCCTGGTCGCCGCGGCCGGCACCGGCTGGGCGGCCTACCGCCTGTGGGGCCGTGACGACTCCGCGGCGTGGGCGGTGGGCGGTGTGCTCTCGGCCGGCATGATCGTGGGCTTCCTGGTCAGCCGCACCGCCGGCCTGCTCGGGTACCTCTCTCCTGACGTCACCGAGGGAATCCCGGCGCTGGTGGTCGAGTTGGCGTTCCTGGGGCTCTTCGCCTACCGCACGGTGACGGCGACGCGACCGGTCGGCGCCAGGCGGTTCTGACCGCCCGCCCGGGCCCGGACTAGGGTCAAAGCCGTTCAGTTAGCGGTCGCGGCTGCTGGTCAAGGATCTTGTTGCGGCGTGTCGTTGCCGGAGATGGGAGCGGAGCTCCGGTAGGAGAGGGCGTCCTCCAAGACAGCCTCGACACCACCGGGAGCTCCGCTGAGCGCGAATTCTGTCATCACCCGGGTCGTCACCGTGGCCGGTGGGTGTTTCGCTCCTGGTCATCTGGGCGAGTTGACCCGGATTGTGCCCTTCGAGATGGTCGATGCCGCGTTGGTCGAGACCCACAGCGTGCAGCGGCGGCTGCGGTTGTTGCCCTCGCGGGTGGTGGTCTACCTCCTGCTCGCGGCCGGGTTGTTCACCGAGATCGGCTGGTCACAGGTCTGGGCGCGGCTGTGCACGGGCCTGGACGGGCTGGGGGTGGCCACCCCGAGCGCGAGCGCGTTGGCCGCCGCCCGAGCCCGGGTGGGGGTGGCGCCGTTGCGGGTGCTGTTCGACCTGCTGCGCGGCGCCGAGACCGGCTGTGTGCAGATCGGCGCCGCCCGCGCCGCCCGCCCGGGAGTGTTCTGGCGGGGCCGGTTGGTCACCGCGGTGGACGGCACCATCCTGTGCTGCCCGGACACCCCGGCGAACCTGACCGAGTTCAGCAAGGGCGGCAGCTCGCACGGCACCACCACCGGCTATCCGATGGTGCGGGTTCTGGCGCTGGTGGCGTGCGGCACCCGCACGATCATCGACGCGGTGTTCGGCACCGACCGGGTCGGTGAACTCGGCTACGCCCCACAGCTGCTCGCATCGACCCGGGCCGGGATGATCGTGCTCGCCGACCGCAACTTCGCCGCCGCCGACTGGATCACCGCACTGGCCGCGACCGGCGCGGACGTGCTGGTCCGGGTCAAGAACCACCGCCGACTCCCGATCTGCCGCACGCTGGCCGACGGGTCGTCGGTGTCCCGGATCGGCCGGGTCGAGGTCCGAGTGGTCACCGCCAAGGTCACGATCACCACCAGCGACAGCGCCCGGACCGAGACCTACCGGCTGGTCACCACCGTGCTCGACCCCGACGTGCCCGCGGTCGAGATCGTCGGGCTCTACCACGAACGCTGGGAGATCGAGACCTGCTTCGCCGAGCTCAAGTCCACCAGCCTGGGCGGGCGGGTCCTGCGCTCACGCACCCCGACCGGGGTCGCCCAGGAGATCTACGCCCTGCTGATCACCTACCAGGTGCTGCGGATCGCGATCAGCGACACCACTCTGCACCGAGCCGACGTCGATCCCGACCGCGGTAGCTTCACCGTCGCCCGCCACGCCGCCCGTGACCAGCTCATCGCCGCCGCCGGCATCATCGCCGACACCGTGCTCGACCTCGTCGGCACGATCGGCCGCCACGTCCTGGACCAGCTCCTGCCCGCCCGCCGAGTCCGAACCAACCCGCGCGTGGTCAAACGCGCGATCTCCAAGTACGTCGCCAGCACCGCCAAAGGCCGCCACCGCGGCCCCAGCCGCCCCGCGCTGATCACCATCGAGATAGAACCGATCTTGACAGCCCAGCCACCGGACTAACTGAACGGCTTTGGGACTAGGGTAGCTCTGGTGAGCCCCCGGGTGTTGATCGTGGAGGACGACGACCTGATCGGTCCCAGCCTGCAGCGGGCGCTCGAGGCCAGTGGCTACATCGCCGAGCGCGTGGGCGACGGCGCCACCGCGCTGCCCCGGGTCCGCGACGGTGCCGTCGACCTCGTGCTGCTCGATCTCGGCCTGCCCGACACCGACGGGATCGACCTGGCCCGGGCGATGCTCACCAGCAGGCCAGGGTTGCCGATCGTCATGTTGACCGCCCGGGCCGAGGAGGCGGACGTCGTCACCGGCCTGCACGCCGGGGCGGTGGACTACGTCACCAAGCCGTTCCGGCTCGCCGAGCTGCTCGCGCGGGTCCACGCACACCTGCGCGCCGCCCGGGAACACGACGAACAGGGCCGGGTCATCGGGGTCGGGGACCTGCGGGTCGACGTCGCCGCCCGGCGGGCCTGGACCGCGGGCGGTGAGGTCGAGCTGCGCGCCAGGGAGTTCGACCTGCTGGCACGGTTGGTCCGCTCGGCCGGGGAGGTCGTCACGCGCGAGCAACTCATGTCCG
Source organism: Pseudonocardia abyssalis (assembly GCF_019263705.2). NCBI lineage: Bacteria > Bacillati > Actinomycetota > Actinomycetes > Pseudonocardiales > Pseudonocardiaceae > Pseudonocardia > Pseudonocardia abyssalis. Next base: position 601,415 of record NZ_JADQDK010000001.1, on the reverse strand, counting down.
ACGTCTGGGACGAGCACTGGAACGGCTCGACGAAGACCCTCGACGTGCACGTGGCCAGCCTGCGCCGACGCCTGGGTGAGGAGCCGGGCATGCCCAGCCGGATCACCGCCCTGCGCGGCGTCGGCTACCGGCTGGAGACCCCCATGATCCGGATATGAGGCGGCGGATCCTGCTCACCGCCGTCGCGGTCTGCGCCCTCGGGATCGCGGTTCTGTTCGTGCCGTTCTCGCTCCTGGTCCGCGACCAGAGTCGCGCCGAGGACCTCCTCGAGCTCCAGCGGATGGCCGCCGTCGCGGCCCACCGGATCCCCGATCCGGCGTTCGGCGTCATCGAGATGCCCCAGCTCGGGGACGGGGAGTCCGAGCACTTCTATGCCGTCTACGACCGTGCCGGCCGACGGGTGGCCGGGGACGGCCCGGCCACCGCCGATCCGGTGGTCGCCGCCGCGCTCACCCAGACCGCCGCGGCCGGTGTGATCGGCGACGAGATCATCGGTGCCGTTGCGCTGGGCCCGGGCGGTGGCGAGGTCACCGGCGCCGTCCGGGTCACCGAACCGCTGGCCGAGAGCTTCGCCCGGACCCGCGACGCGATCGCCGGGATCCTCGGTCTCGCCCTGGCCGCCATCGCAATCGCCGCCGTGGCCGGATCGTGGCTGTTCCGGCGACTGTTGCTTCCGCTCGACCGGTTGCGCAGCGCGGCGGGCCGCCTCGGCGACGGTGACTTCACTGTCACCGCACCGCGTAGCGGCCTGCCCGAGCTCGACCAGGTCGCCGCTGCCGTCGACTCGGCCGCCGAGCGGATCGGGCGCCTCGTCGAACGCGAACGGGCCTTCTCCGCTGACGCCTCACACCAGCTCAAGACCCCGCTCGCCGCCGCCAAGGTCGTGGTCGAGACCGAGCTGATGGTCCCCCGTGCCGATCGCACCGCCGTCCTGCACGAGACGCTCGAGGCACTCGACCGGATGACCGCAACGGTCACGCAGCTGCTCACCCTCGCCCGCGACGACCACTCCGCGCGCGCACCGATCCCGGTCGACCGGCTGCTGACCGACGCCGAGCAGCGTTGGGCGAGCGCCTTCCACCGGGCCGGGCGCCGCCTGCACGTCGACGACGGCGCCGGCGTCGACGTGCATGCCTCCGCCACCGCGCTCGCTCACGTCCTCGACGTCCTGCTCGACAACGCCCTGCACCACGGCGCCGGCAGCGTCGCGCTCGCCGCGCGACGCGTGGCGCAGGGGGTCGTCGTCACCGTCGCCGACACCGGCTCCGTCGCACGCTCGGCAGATCAGATGTTCCACCGCCGACAGCCCGGCGCGGGCGGCACCGGGATCGGGCTGGCGCTGGCCCGGACACTGGCTGATGCCGAAGGGGCCCGTCTGCGGCTGCAGGAACCCGACCCCACCACCTTCGAACTGCTCCTGCCGACCTCCCCCGCGTCGCCGATCCAGCGACGAGCGTGAGCGGGTACTCAGCGTCCTCACAGCGCTTCTCCCCCAGATTGGCGCCAATGCGGCCGAGTGCAGGGAGCAGGGGCCGGTGGCACATGAGAACCTGCGCCGGAGTGATCGTGGTGGCCCTCGTGTTGGTCACGCTCGCAGTGGCAGTGGCCACCCGGATCGGGGCCGCCGCCCCGCACGGCTCGCCGCTCGCGTCACCGGTGGCGGGAGCCGCCCCGTCGGCGCTCCCGGGTGCACCATCGATCAGGGTGGCGGTCGCCGGGGACACCGGTACCGCCGACGCGGCCGAGCAGCGGACCGCCATGGTGATCGACGGTCAGGAGGCCGCCCGCGAGTACGATGCCCTGCTACTGCTCGGTGACCTGATCTACGAGACCGGGGACCCGGCGCTGATCGGCCCGGCCGTGACCGGCCCGTTCGCAGGCGTCCTCGACGCGGGGACGCAGCTCGTGCCGTTGCTGGGCAACCACGACATCAAACAGGGCGCCCAGCAGCAGATCCTCGCCGCACTCGGCCGCCCGACATCCTGGTACGAGCAGCGGATCGGCCCGCTGCGGTTGGTCGTCCTTGACTCGACCCGTATCGAGGACCCGGCCCAGACCGCGTGGCTCGAGCAGGTCCTCGCCACCCCGGTCTCGCCGACGGACTGGACGGTCGTCGCGATGCACCACCCCGCCTTCTCCGCGGGCTACCACGGGGCCGACGCCGACGTGCTGGACGTGCGCGACCGGTGGGCACCGTTGTTCGCCCGCTACCGGGTCCCGCTGGTACTGGCCGGGCACGACCACGACTACCAGCGCTCGCTGCCGCAGGACGGCGTCACGTACGTCGTCTCCGGTGCCGCGGCGAAGCTGCGCCCCACCGGTTCCCAGCCCTTCACGGCGGTGAGCGCCTCGACCCGCCACTTCGTCGACCTGCTCGTCTACTCCGACCGGCTGGAACTGCGCGCGGTGGACCAGCAGGGACGATTAGTCGACGCCACCACGATCACCCGCTGACCACGGGCCGTGACGTACCCGGGTGGCATCCGGGACCGGGGGTCGCCTTCCTTCCCGTGTCCGGCAGGGCCGGTGACGCGGTCGCCCTCGGGCCCGTGATCCCCGTCCGGCGCCCTGCCGCACGGCGATCAGGACGCCGAGCCGGCCGCGGGAACTCGGCTCCGCTTCACCTCGGCAGGTACGCCCGCCACGACCACGTTGTCCGGCACGTCCTCGCGGACCACGGACATCGCGGCGACGACCACGCCCGACCCGATGCGGACCCCGCGCAGGATCACGCAGTGCGCGGCGATCCAGACGTTGTCCGCGATGGCGATCGGCGCGACGACGTGGCCTTGGGAGCCGATGAGGCGGCGCGGGTCCGCATGGCGGTGGTCACCGCTGTTCATGACGGTGTAGGGCCCGATCGCGACGTCGTCGCCGACCGTCACCCAGTCGTGCCCGGTGATGTGCACGCCCTGCGCAAGAATGACCCGGGACCCGATCCGGATCTTCTCGGGACGATGCAGGTATACCGATCCGAACAGCTGCAGGCCGCTCCCGCAGGCGGGCAGCGTCGCCTCGTAGAAGCGCGACTGCAGACACGGCCCACCTCGCGTCCGCGGCAGGACGGCCACCAGGCTCTGCATCAGGTACCACCGCTGCGACCCCACCGGGGTGACGCGCCGAAGCAGCGCATACGCCAACTCCTTGATCATCCCGATCGCTCCGATCTCCGGCAGTAGCCGCCGAACCAGTCCATGTGCCGGCGGCACGATCGAGGTCAACGGGCCTCTGGGTGGCAGGACGCGTCACCTACTTCTCGCGGGTCGGCCGGCTTTCACGGTCGTGGCCTCCTCCTGTGCCTCTCCAGGCCGACGCTAGCGGGGTGATGGCAACGCTTCGGTTAGCCGTGGGCAAGCAGCTGACCGAACGCCCGACGTCGGCGACGAGGCGCCACCCGCGGACGGTCGGCGTCGGCGTGGACCACGACGTTGCAGGGCGGCAGAGCTCGATCTGGCGGCCCCAAATCGGTGGTCCGACGTTCTCGGGTTGCACGATCGGTGGTCACAGACCGGTTCGGTGGTGATGCGGGATGTTGTGCACGAGGTGCCCGGCGAACTGGTAGGCCTCGTCGACCAGATCATGCAGGTGGTCGCTGGCGATGCGATAGAGCATCCGGCGCCCGTCGCGGCGGGCGTGAACCAGGCCGGCCAGGCGCAGCCGCGCGAGGTGTTGCGACACCGAGGACCGCGACGCGTCGACCTGGGTGGTGAGCGTGCTCACGTCCTGCTCGCCGCCGGCGAGCAGGCGCAGCAGGTGCAGCCGGGTGGGATCCGCCAGATGCCCCAGTACCTCGGCAGCCAACCCGAGCAGATCACTTGCTTCCGGCTGTCGCCCAGGACTCGCACCAGCCATGTCGTTGTGTGCGCGCATATTTGCATAATGGTCCCGAGCAGGCCATCCTGGCAACTGTGAGCGACACACGAGCAGCAGACCCCGGCCGCGGTGCCGCGGCGGGCGACCCGGGCGAGCAGGCCCCCGAACACGAGCACGCCCGGCACGACGGGAACGGTCACGGTCACAGCGAGCCCGGCGAGCACGGGCACGGGCACGGCCACGCCGGTGGCTTCCGGGGCCGGCTCGGGTCGATCTTCACCCCGCACAGCCACGACGCCGCGGACTCGGTGGACTCGGCGCTGGAGGCCAGCGCAGAGGGCATCCGCGCACTGAAGATCAGCCTGATCGCGCTGCTGGTCACCGCCCTCGCCCAAGCAGTGGTGGTGGTACTGACCGGGTCGGTGGCGCTGCTGGCCGACACGATCCACAACTTCTCCGACGCCCTGACCGCAGTACCGCTGTGGATCGCGTTCGTGCTCGGCCGCCGGACCGCGACGCGGCGCTACACCTACGGGTACGGCCGCGCCGAGGACCTCGCCGGGGTGTTCATCGTGTTCATGATCGCGCTGTCGGCCGTGGTGGCCGGGTACGAGTCGATCCGGCGGCTGCTGGACCCGCAACCGATCACCAATATCGGGATCCTGATCGCCGCCGGGTTGATCGGGTTCGCCGGCAACGAACTAGTCGCACTCTACCGGATCCGGGTCGGTCGCAAGATCGGTTCCGCGGCGTTGGTCGCCGACGGGCTGCACGCCCGCACCGACGGGTTCACCTCCCTCGCGGTGGTCGCCGGCGCACTGGGCGTGTGGGCCGGGTTCCCGCTGGCCGACCCGATCGTCGGGTTGCTCATCACCGTGGCGATCCTGTTCGTGCTCCGCAATGCCGCCCGTGACATCTACCGACGGTTGATGGACGCCGTCGACCCCGCGCTCGTCGACACCGCCGAGGCCAGCCTGCGCGCCGTCCACGGAGTGATCACGGTGGAGGAACTGCGGCTTCGCTGGATCGGACACCGGGTACGCGCCGAGACCGGCATCACCGTCGACCCCGCCCTGGGAATCGTGGCAGCCCATGACATCGCCACCGCAGCCAAACACGCCCTGCTCCACGACGTGCCGAAGCTGGTGGGCGCGACCGTGCACGTCAGCCCCCGTGACATCACCGGCCGTGATCACCACGCCCAGCTCGCCCATCACCCCACCGCACTGGAGCCCGGCGCGATCTCACGCTAGCCGCGTTGCACCGGCTGACTCAGGCGACGGCGGCACCGAACAGATAGCCGATGCCGTAGGTGAGCGCCAGCCCGGCACCGCCACCCACGACGACGCGCAGCACGGCACGGTGGGGGCGAGCGCCACCGATCCGGGCCCCGACCCAGCCGGCCAACCCGAGCGCGAGCAGCACCACCGCGACGGTGACCGGGACCCGCCAGGCCGCGGGCGGGAGCAGGATCGCGACCAGCGGCAGCACCGCCCCGACCACGAACGACAGCGCCGAGGCTCCTGCGGCCTGCAGTGGACTGGTCAGCTCCTCGGGGTCGAGCCCCAACTCGGCGTCGAGGTGGGCGGCGAGCGGATCGTGCGCGGTCAGTTCGGCGGCGACGATACGCGCCGTTGCCCGGCTCAGTCCCTTCGCCTCGTACAGCGCGGCCAGCTCGGCCAGCTCCTCGTCCGGGCTCTCCCGCAGTTCCCGGCGTTCCTGGGCGAGCTGACCCAGTTCGGCGTCGCGCTGGCTGCTCACCGACACGTACTCGCCCAAGGCCATCGACACGGCTCCCGCGGTCAGCCCGGCGATACCCGCGGTGAAGATCGGCCCGGTCGCCGAGGTCGCCCCGGCGACGCCGACGACGAGCCCGGCCACCGACACGATGCCGTCGTTGGCGCCCAGCACCCCCGCGCGCAACCAGTTCAACCGGGCACCCAGACCCCCCGCGTGGGACTCGCCCGCGTGCGTCACCCCGGCATCACCGGGGTCTGTCCCACCGTCCTGCATCGTGAACATCCTTCCCGATCCACTGCGCGGTCGCGGCCAGGCTAGGCGCGGCGCAGCAGCTCGGTCGTGAGGGCGTGGATCTCCCGGGTCAGCTCGGTGTTGGTCCTCAGCTCGGTCTCCTGCTCGACGAAGTCATGGTCGGCCTTGGCCTGCTGGAACGCCGCGACCCGGTTCTGTCCGATCATGACGAACGTCGACAGGAAGATCGCCTCGAGCGAGACGACGAGCGTGAGGGTCGGCCAGGGGCTCGGTTCCAGGAACACCATCCACACCGCGAACAGGACGACGTGCAGGTACACGAACGTCATCGACCCGGCGAACCTCGTGATCATGTCCGCAACCCGGAGCTGGCGGTCCGCGGTGCGGTGATCGCGCATCCGGGTCACCACGGGATGCTCGGTGCGGGTGTGGGCATCGACGACGGTCATGGGCTACTCCTACCGGTGGTCGGTCGTCCGGGGTCGACCGGGTCCGCCCGCCGGGTCGAGCCGGTCAGCCGGGACCGGTCGGCGACACGGCGCCCCGCCGTCCACGGTCCGGCGACGCAGGTGTGCGCGCAGCCGGGCCGCCACCTCCAGAGGGTGGAACGGGCGCGGCACGCAGTCGTCGGCCCCGGCCTCCAGCGCCGCCACGACATCGCGGCTCTCTACCGCGGAACTGATCGCGATGATCACCAGCCACGGAGCCACCCGGCGCAGCTCGCGGCACAGGGCCAGGCTGCTGCGGTCCGGCCGGTCCAGTGCCACGACCACCGCGGCCGGGCCCTCGCACGTCTCGTCGAGCCATCGGCGTGCCTGCGGGTAGCCGGCGCAGAGCTCGACCTGGAAACCCCTGTCGTGCAACGTCGCGGCCAGCGAACCCGCCAGATCGGTGACGGCCGACCCGCCGCTCCCGACCAGCTGCACCCGGGTGTTCACGAGACGACACCCGACGTGACGAGCCTCGGCTGACCGGTGACGTCGAGCGGGTCCGGACCGCGCGTCCGGCGCCGCCGGACCCGCAGCACGACGGCAACCACGGTGAGCGTGGTGAACGTGCCCGTCACGACCGCCCAGGTCCCCAGCCAGCCCTGCGCGGTGCTCCAGGAGCTGCCCGCGAGGTAGCCCAGGACCAGGACGGTCGTCGCCCAGCTCGCGCCGCCGAGGACGTTCCAGGTCAGGAACCGCCCGAGCGGCATCCGTGTCACCCCCGCGGCCGCGGGCACCAGTGCGCGCAGCATTCCGACCCACCGCCCGAGGAAGACCGCCAGCGGTCCCCGTCGTCGGACGAGGTCCTCGGCCCGGGTCCATGCCGGGTCGCCGACCCGGCGTCCCATCCTGCTGTGGCGCAGGGCCGGACCGAAGCGCCACCCCACGCCGTAGCCCGCCAGGTCGCCGAGCACCGCACCGGTGATCGCCGCGAGGATCATGACCGGGAGGCTCACCTGGCCCAGGCCGGCGAGGGCTCCGCCCAGCAGCATCGCGGTCTCGCCGGGAACGAGCAGGCCGAGGAACGCGGCCGATTCCGCGAACGCGAACCCGCCGATCGCGGCGTAGACGGCGGGACCGGTCAGTCCCTGGACGTACGTGGTGATGTCCACTTGGTGATCTCCTTTTCCGATGGGTTCTTCAGCCGCGGGGTCACGTCACAGGCGGCGCACCATGTCGAGGGCCGGGCGGGCGGCCAGCCGCGCGGCCGCGGCGGCCGCGGCCGCCAGCGCGGCGACGGTCAGGACGACGATGCCGGCGAGGTAGGCCCACGGGACGGCCAGCGTCGACGGCGGCGGGTCGAACACCCCGGTCAGGACCGTCACGAGCATCTCCGAGAGCAGCCACCCGCCGACCGCCCCGATCGCCAGTCCCCCGACGGCGAGCACGGCGGCCTCACCGGAGACGAACCCGCGCAGCTGGGCCGGGTTCGCGCCGAGCGCCCGGGAGATGGCGAACGAGCGGCGGCGCTCGGCCAGCCCGAGGGCGAGCACCAGCCCGCCGGACGCGGTGGCCAGCACGACGGCGAACCCGAGCTCCACCGTGGTGAGGCCGGCCAGGTCCACCGAGGTGAGGCTGGACCCGATTCGACTCCGGGCGTTGCCGATGTCGGTCACCGTGGCCGAGGGGCCGAGCTGGGCCCGGATCGCGTCGGCCACGCCCGCGGTGTCCACGCCACCGGTGTCGACGAGGAACGCGCCGACGGCGTCGGTTCCGGTGGCCTGGGCGAGGTACGCGGCGTTGGCGACGAAGAAGCTGTCCTTGGGCGCGGTGGGGAACTCGGTGACGACCCCGACGTAGTGGAACGGAACCTGGGTGAGCTGCCCGGTGCGGCCGTCCTTGATCCGCAGGTTGAGCAGGTCACCGGGCTGGAGCTGGAAGTCCTTCACCGTCTCCGCGCTGACCAGGATCGAGTCCGGGCGCGCGGCCAGGGTATCCATCAGCTGCCGGGCGGTGCCGCCCTGGAAGTAGGCGTCCTGCAGCGCGGTGGCCCCGGTGATCGTGGCCGGGTTCACGCCGTAGACGTCCTGCAGGTCGGCGCCGACGTAGCCGAAGCGGTGCTGGACCGGTTCGACACCGCGGACCCCGGGCAGCGCCGCGAGGGACCGGCCGGCGTCGGGGCCGACGGTCACGCCCGGTGACTCGGTGACGGTGACGTCGGCGCCGTTGGTGAGCAGGGCGTCGACCTCGGCCTGCTGGCGGTAGGTGGCGTTGAACGTGGCCGTCGACGCCGCGAACGACAGCGCGAGCGCGAGGAGCACGATCGAGCGCCCGAGCGGGCGGCGTTGCCGGGCCAGGGTGGAGGCGACGGTCTGCGAGAGCCCGCCGGCCAGCGGGCGCAGCGCGGTGCCGACGAGGCGCCGCCCGCGGCCCAGCACCAGGTCGGCCACCCGCCAGCCGAGCAGCCCGAGGCCGACCCACAGCAGCGCGGGCCCAGCGAAGGCCCAGTAGGACACCGAGATCGTCGGCACCCCCTCGGGGGCGAGCACCAGCGCGTAATTGGTGCCGCTGGTGGCCCAGAAGACCAGCCCGGAGGCGGTGAGCAGCACGACGTCGAGGCCGTATCGGGCCCACCAGGGCGCCCGGGGACGCTCGGCGGTGCTGCGCCCGGCGGCGACGGTCGCGCCACGCTGGTCGCGCCAGGCCGGGAACGCGACGGTGGCGGCGGCGACAGCGAGCCCGAACGCGGCCGCCGCGCCGACCCAGAGCGCCGCGGCGGCCGGGGTGGCCCCGAACGCGGCGGAGCCGAACGCGAGCTGCCCGACCAGTGCGGCGATCCCGAGCCCGGCGACCGCGCCTGCGACGCCGACCGTGGCCGCCTCGACCACGGCCAGCGCCAGTACCTGGCGGGCCGACGCGCCGCGGGTGCGCAGCAGGGCCTGCTCGCGGCGGCGGCGCGGGGCACCCGCCCCGGTGACCGCCGCTGTGAGCAGTCCGGCCAGCACGGCGCCGGGCACGCCGAGGAACAGGAACAGCACCTGGGCGTAGGCGGCGTCGCTGCGGGCGGCGCCGAGCGCGGCACCGAGGTTGTCGCCGACCAGCGCGGACCCGGCGGCGCCGGCTTCCAGGTTGCGCGCCGCCCCGGTCTCGGATACGTAGGCGCTCGCCGGATCGGCGGGCAGGGCGTGGCTGCGCAGGGCGTGGACCTGGGTGCTCACCAGATCCGGTCGTGACCCGGCCAGCGGGGCGAACAGGTCCTGCCACTGGTTCTGCGGCAGCAGCAGCGCGTTGTCCGGCGGCGCGGTGGGCTGGCTGCCCGGCGGGGCGCCGACCTTCTGGAACAGCGAGTCGGCCGCTGGAAGCTCGACCACCCCGTCGATCCGGACGGTCGTGGCCGGGCCGCCGAGCAGGTTCACCGTGACCATGTCTCCCGGGGCGACACCCAGGTTGGCTGCGGTCTGCTGCGCGATCAGCACCCCGCGGTCGGCGCCCGCCAGGGTGCGCAGCTCACCGGGGAACGCGGTCCGGTAGAGGTCGGGCAGCCCGAGCACGACCGCGCCGCCCGTGGTCTGGGTGGTGGTGCCGGTGGTGGCGGTCAGCCCGTCCGCGCGCCCGTACCCGACCGGCAGCGCTTCGGCGGTGCCCGGGTCGGCGCGCACCGCGTCGAGCACGGCGGCCGGGTCGGCGCCCGGCGCGACCTCGACCTGCCAGTCTACCGACACCGTGCGCGCGGCGCGGTCGGTCATCGAGGCCTGCGCGCCGGTGAGGAACGCGCCGAGCGACGCCAGCAGCGCGACGGCCACGGCGATCCCGGCGGCGCAGGCGACCAGGCGGGTGGCGCGGCGGGTGACCAGGCCCCGCCACCACAGCCCGATCACGACCGGCTCCCGCGGTCGGACCGGACCTGTTCGGACGGGGCCTGTTGGGACGGGGCCTGTTCGGACGGGCCACGGTCGGGGACCGCGGCCGGGCGGCCGGTGCACACGTGCCCGTCGACCATCTGCCAGCGCACCGCCATCCGGTCCGCGACCGCCTCGTCGTGGGTGCCGATGACGAGCCCCGCGTCGAGCGCGTCGGCCGCCTCGACGAGCACGTCGACGACCCGATCGGCGGCCGCCCGGTCGAGCCGGCCGGTCGGTTCGTCGGCGAGGATCAAGGCCGGACCGGAGGCCAGGACGCGCGCGACCGCGACGCGCTGGGCCTGCCCGCCGGAGATCTCGCCGGGCAGCTTGGACGCCAGCTCACCGATCCCCAGCGTGGCCAGCGCAGATCCGGCCTGCAGGCACGCGGCGGCGTCGGGGGCCCCGCCGAGCAACAGCGGCAGCGCCACGTTCTCCAGCACGTCCAGGTCGGGGAGCAGGCTCTGCCCCTGGAAGACCACCCCGACCAGGCCCGGGCGGCCCAGCGGTGATCCGGTCCAGGTCGGCCAGGCAACGATCCCTCCGGTCGGCCGGTCCAGGCCCGACATCAGGTGCAGCAGCGTCGACTTGCCTGAGCCGGACGGCCCGGTCAACGCGATCCGGTCACCGCGGCGCACCGCGCAGTGCGCGCCATGCACCGCGTGCACCGCAGCCGGGCCGCGGCCGTGCACACGGGCAGCGGCGACGCACTCCACCAGCAACTCGGCGGTAGGCCGCGGCCCGCGGGTGTCGAGTACGGGCATCAGGAGATCCGTCCGTCGGCGAGGGTGATGACCCGGTGCGCGGCGGCGGCCACGGCCGGGCTGTGGCTGGCCACGATCACCGCGGTGCCGCGCCGAGCGGCGTCGGCCATGAGGTCGAGCACGACCGCCTCGGTGGCGGTGTCCAGCTCGCCGGTGGGTTCGTCGGCCAGCAGGACGGCCGGGTCGTTGGCCAGCGCGACCGCCAGCCCGGCCCGGGCCGCTTCCCCGCCGGACAGCGTCCCCGGGCGGGCCTGTGCCCGGCCGGCGAGTCCGACGGCCGCCAGCAGCTCGGCGGGTGCACGTCGAGGGGCCCGACCGGCCAACTGCTGGACCAGCGTGACGTTGGCCGCGAGCGTGAGGTGCTCGATCAGGTTGTCGCTCTGGAACAGCACCCCGACCGTGCGGGCCCGCAGCTGCGCCCGCTCCTGCTCGGGACGGTGGCTGATGCGCTGCCCGCCGACCGACACCGTGCCGCCGTCGGGTTCGTCGAGCCCAGCCAGGCAGGCCAGCAGCGTCGACTTCCCCGATCCCGACGGCCCGACGACCGCCACGACCTCGCCGGGCGCAACGGTGAGGCTCACGCCCTGCAGCGCGAGCGTCTCCTCCTCGCCGACGCGGAAGAACCGGTACAGCGACTGGGCGGCCAGCGCCGGCGCGATGCCGTCCGGCGCGGGACAAGTGGACGCGGCGTCGGCCGGGTCGAGTTCCGGCGCGGTCATCACAGCCAGGCCACCGAGTCGCTCACGATCTTCCAGGGGTCGACGTTGTCCGCGCCCTGCGGCCCGGACAGCGTGACGACCAACTCCTGCCCCGAGCGCCAGAACTCGTAGCGCTCCACGGCGCTGGTCACGGACTTGCCGGTGACCTGGTCGGGGGGCGAGGTGGCGGTGTAGGTGACGAGCACGGCCGGTCCGCCCTTGCGGGTCACCGCGCTCACCTGGCCCGGCTGGTAACCGGGAGTCGCCGCCGCCACTGTGGGCACCTCGTCGGCGGTGGCCGACGCGACATCGGGTGCGCTCGCGCGGGGCGTGGTCTCGATCCGGACCGAGTTGAACTTGTCGGTGAACACGACCGCTGCACCGTCGACGCTGCGCGCCCACCCCTCGGGTACCGACACCTGGTAGGTGCCGTCCGGTGCGGTGTAGGGAACGAACACCTGGTTGTCCGGGATGTCACCGGCCGCGTTGACCTCGGGCGCGTTCGGGTCGACCGTCGACGACGACGCGGTGCCACCCCCGCCCGCGGCGGCCCCGGCAGCCGGGGGTGTCGGCGGGCCGCCGCAGGCGGAGATCCCGACGACGAGGGCGGCGGCGCCGAGCGCCGCCGCGGTGGTGCGCCGAAGCGTCTTCACGGTGTCCTCCAGGTGGGTAGTCACTGACCTGCGCGACGCTAGGAGCGGCGGGGACAGCGGTCGGTACGCCGACGGCCAGCGGACGGTTAACCGGCTGAACGCCACCGCGCCGGCGCTCAGCGTCCGCACAGCGCAGCCGCGAACGGTGGAAACCATGACCACACCTGCGGCTACGACCGTCCCGCGCCATCGCGCCGACCCCTCCGGCCCACCCCCGTGGTGGGCAACCCCTGGACCCCCGCCCCCGATGCCGCCGGGTCCGCCCGCCGCCCACCCCGAACCGGTCCGGCCGGCGCGGCGCGGGATGGCGGGACTCGTCGCAGTGGCGATCGCCGCCGCGGCCCTCGGTGGTGGGGTGGGCGGGTTCGTCGGTTACGAGGTGGGCTCCCCGGCGACGGCGAGCGCACTAGGCATGGCGTCGCCCGCGGGTGACGGGACCGTCGCCCAGGTGGCCGGCAGGGTCCTGCCCAGCGTCGTGCAGCTGACCGGTGCCCGCGGTGAGGGATCGGGGATCGTGCTGTCGGCCGACGGGCTGCTGCTGACCAACAATCACGTCGTCACCGGGGCCGGCAGCGGGCTGACCGCGATCTTCTCCGACGGCTCCCGGGCGCCGGTACAGGTCGTCGGGACCGACCCGAGCGCCGACCTGGCCGTGGTCCGCGCCCAGGGCGTCTCCGGCCTGACCCCGATCGAGATCGGCAGCTCCTCCGGACTCCAGGTCGGCCAGCAGGTGGTGGCCGTGGGCTCCCCGCTCGGGCTGGCCGGCACCGTCACCACCGGGATCGTCAGCGCGCTCGACCGGCCCGTCGCCGCCGGCAACCAGGCCGCATCGCTGGAGGCCATCCAGACCGACGCCGCGATCAACCCGGGCAACTCCGGCGGCCCGCTCGTCGACATGGCGGGCCGGGTCGTGGGCATCAACTCCGCGATCGCCACGGTCGGCGGGTCCGGATCCGGGCGGTCCGGCTCGATCGGTCTGGGCTTCGCGATCCCGATCGACCAGGCCGCCCGCATCGCCGATCAGCTCGCCCGGACCGGTCAGGCCACCCGGGCCGTGCTCGGGGTGGCCCTGCGCGACGCCACCCCCACCGGGGCGGAGCTCACCCGGGTCCAAGCGGGCGGCGCTGCCGACCAGGCCGGTCTCCAGGTCGGGGACGTCGTCACCGCGATCGACGACCGGCCGGTGGGCACCGCCGACGCGCTCGCCGCCACCATCAACTCCCGGGCCCCAGGCACGGCGTCCACGCTCGCGGTGACCGGCCCCGCCGGGACCCGCGACGTGCCTATCACTTTCGGCGCCGGCGCGGCCTGAGCCCGGCGGGATGCACAACGCCGAGCCGACCCACTCACGCGGCGAGGCCGGGCTCGTCGGGGAACCGGCTCTGGCGTTAGCCCGGTGCGCCGCGCAGGCGGACGGCGGCCAGCACCGCCAGCGCCGCGACCTGTACGGCGATCACGACGCCGACCAGGAGCGGAATCGAGTACTCGTAAAGCAGCCCGGTAAGGGCCCCGCCGGCCAGGGTCGCGGCGCCTATCACCGCCGCGTAGACGCCGTAGGCGGTGGCCCGCCGCGACGGGGCGACGAGCTCGGCGACGGTGGCGCGCAGCGTCGACTCCTGCACCCCGATCGCGGCACCCCAGGTCAGGATCCCGAGCACCGCTGCCGGCAGGGAGTCGGTGAACGCCAGCGCGGGCACGGCAGCGGCGAGCAGCGGCAGTACCGCGACCGCGACCGGCCCGAACCGGTCGAACAGCCACCCGGTACCCAGGGCGGCGACGGCGTCGACGGCCATCGCGGCGGCGTAGAGCACCGGCACCCCGGCGGCCGGGAGCAGGCCGCGCTCGACCAGGTGGAACGACAGCACTCCGAACGTGGTGAAACCCAGCGTGGTGGCCGCGGTGAACCCGGCGTAGACCCAGAACTCGCGGGGCAACCGGCGGGCCTCGCGGGGCGCCGGCACCGGCGACGCCGGGACCCGGGTCACCGGTTCGTAGACGCCCGGGTCGGGGACCCGGGCGCACAGCCACGCCAGCAGAGCGAGCGCCGCGACCCCGGGCACGGCCAGGAACAGCAGCGCCGGGGTGTAGTCACCACCGGACACCACCAGCACCGCGGCAACGGTCAGCGGCCCGAGCACCGCCCCGATCTGGTCGAGGGCCTCGTGCACGGCGAACCCGCGGCCGCGCCCGGTCACCGCGGTGGCGTACGAGAGCAGGGTGTCCTTGGCCGGGCTGCGGACCGCCTTGCCGACCCGTTCGGCGATCACCAACCCGCAGGCCACCCACAGCGTGCCAGCCAACCCCAGCAACGGTACCGTGACGACGGTCATCGCGTAACCGGCGATCGTCCACGCCCAGAACCGCCGGGTCCGGTCGGCCAGCGGACCCGACACCAGCCGTAGCACCAGCGCCGCGGCCTCGCCCGCTCCGGTGACCACCCCGACCACCACCGCCGAGGCGCCGAACGAGGCCAGCAGCGGTCCGGTTGATCGACCGGGCGCCCTCGTAGACGACGTCGGCGAGCAGGCTCACCGTGCCGAACACCAGCACGAACCGCCACGCCCCCAGCAACGGGCGGGGCCCGACGGGTCTCATCGAACCGACCCGCCCCTCAGGTGGCGGTCAGCACGCCGGTGGACAGGCCGATCAGCAGCACGACCCCCAGCGCGACGCGGTAGCCGACGAACACCGTGATCGAGTGCCGGGCGACCAGCCGCAGCAGCCACGCGATCGACGCGTAGGCCACGGCGAAGGCGACGAGCGTCGCGAGCCCGGTGGACACCCACCCCACCGACGCCGAGACCGCCGCCCCCTCGCTGAGCGCCTCGTAGGCGCCCGCGGCGACGAGTGCGGGGATGGACAGGAAGAACGACAACCGGGTCGCGGTCACTCGGTCCAGCCCGCGCCACAGCCCGGCGCTGATCGTGGCGCCCGAGCGCGACACCCCGGGGACCAGCGCCACGCACTGCACGATCCCGACCACAAGTGCGTCCGGCATCCGCAGCGAGCCCTCGCCACGGGCCTGGGTGGCGACCCGCTCGGCTAGGTAGATGACCCCGCTCCAGGCGATCAGCGCGACCGCGACCACCCACAGGCTGCGCAGCGGCCCGGCCACGAGATCCTTGGTCAGCAGCCCGACCAGGGCGATCGGGACCGATCCTGCGATGACGTACCAGGCCTGCCGGTACTCCGGTCCCCCGCGCGCCACGGGATCGACCAGGCCGCGGAACCAGGACGCGGCCAGCGAGCCGATGTCGCGCCGGAAGTAGACGAGCACCGCGGCGATCGCGCCCACCTGCACGATCGCGGTGAACGCCGTGATCCCGGGATCGTCCACGGGCAGGCCGAGCAACTGCTCGGCGATGGTCAGGTGGCCGGTGCTGGACACCGGGAGGAACTCGGTGATGCCTTCGACGACGCCCAGCACCACCGCCTGGACCGGGTTCACGCGCGATCTCTGCTGTGCATCCGGTCATCCGACCACACGGACCGATCAGTCAAGGTCGAACCCCAGGCGCGCGGCCAGCAGGACCATCGCCAGCAGCACGACCACGGCGATGACCGCGGCGATCCAGGGGTGGGCGAGCACGGCGCGGACACTGCGGTGCCGATCGGCGGCCACGGCGAGCGAGCGGTGCAGTTGCATCACAGCGGCCGACCGGACCGCGGGCCAGCCGGGCGGGTCCCGGTCGGCTGCCGGACCGGCGGGCAGGTCGGCGGTCAGTATCTCGAGCTCCCCGCGGTAGCGCGCGGCGTACGCGGCGGCCAGTCGCTCGTCGACCTCGTCGAGGGTGAGCTGCCCGTGCCCGGCTGCGGCGTGCAGTACGGCGGCGACGCGCTCCCGGTCGGCGTGCGAGGCGCGCACGTCCGCCGTCGGGGGTCCGTCGACGGTGTCGGTGGCGGGTGGTGTGGTCTCCATCGGTGCTCCAGTCGGGGTCGGGATCGAGGGGTCAGCCGGTGCGGTGCGCGGGATAGCCGCGCACGACCAGCGGCCGCCCGCCCGGGGTCCAGCCCCGGGCGGCCAGCTCCATGCCGGTGCGGACCAGGCCCCCGCTGATCCGGGCCGACACCAGCCTGCCGCGGTGCAGCAACATCACGTCGGCGGGCGGGGCGGGCTCGGTTTGCGCACCGAGCAGCAGCAGCGGCGCGCCGAGGGTCCGGGGCACGGCGTCGACCTCGACGACCGTGGCGCCCCGCCGGGTGTGCACACCCAGGACGCGCACGACGGTGCGGGTGGCGACGTCGAGCACCGCGAGGGTGACGTCGACTCGCTGCACCGGCGCCGCGAACCCCTCGGCCCGGCACAGCCGCAGCACCCCGCCGACCACGTGCCGGGCCAGCACGGTCCGCGCGCCCCGCAGCACCAGCACGGCCCGCTCGGTGCGGCCCGCGAGCTGCCAGGACCGCAGCGCTTCGCCGACCGCGTCGACCCGCTCGGGCAACCGGACCGGTGCCAGCCCGGTGAGGTCGAGATGGAACCCCTCGACGTCGGTCGGGCGGCTGAGCATCCACGGCGGGATCGGCTGATCCGGAGACAGTGTCTTGAGGTCGATCAGCATCGCGTGCGGCCGGTGCGTATCGGGGGCGGTCCCCAGCTGCTCGACGGTCATCACGACGAGGTCCGCGCCACCGCCCGGGCCCCGACGGGCGTCGGCCACGACGGTGCCCGCCGGGCGCATGCTCCGGCGCACCGCACCGGTGGCCGCCGGGTCGGTCAGCCACGCCCAGGTGCCGGTGCCGGGCAGGTAGGGACGCAGCGGCACCACCGCCGGGTGTCCGGCGTCGACCAGGGTCCCCCCGCGGGCATCCGGGACGACCTGCAGCCCGGCGGTGTGGATAGCGTTCAGCGCGACCGGCAGGTCCAGCTCGATCCGCGGCGTGGGACCGGCCGCGTTGCCCGGCCGGATGGGCCCGGCGGTCAGGGTGGAGGTGCTCATGGGGACCGTCTCCTCGTCCCGGGGGCTCCTGGTGAGCCCGCGTGCCACCGAGGTTGGCCACCGTGCGCTGTGCGCTCGCTGAGTGCGACGATCCCGGCGCAGGAACCGATCCGGGTAGCGTCGCACCGGTGCGGATGTGGGTGCCGGTCTGGCTGCGGGAACGCTGGGGCGTCCGCGTGGCCGCCGCCGCCGCGGCGGCCGCGGTCGTGGCGGTCGCGCTGGTGCTCGCCGGGATCGCGCTGGTGCTGCTGCAGGAACGGTCCGTCCGGTCCTCGGTCGAGGACCAGGCCCGGGCTCAGGCCCTCAACGCGGTCGCGCGACTCGACGACGGGGAGAGCCCGGAGGAGACGGTCACCGAGATCGCGACCGGTTTCGTCCTGCTCCAGGTGCTCGACGCCGACGGGACCGTGCTCGCCGCGAGCCCGCAGCTCTCCACCACCGAGCCGGTGGACGGCGGTGCCACCGCGGCCGATCCGGACTCGACGGTGACGGCGTCCGTCGGCGACGACCCGCTGCTGGTCGTCCGGGAACCGGCCGCCGGGTCCCTGGCGGTCCTCGCGGCCGGCTCGCTGGCCGCGGCCGAGCGGAGCACCGAGACCGTCACCCAGCTCGCGGTGGTCGGGGTGCCCCTGCTCGCGCTCGTCGCGGGCGCGGCCACGTACCTGTTCGCCGGGCTGGCCCTGCGCCCGGTCGAGGCCATCCGGTCCCGGGTGGCGGCGATCACCGGTCAGGACCTCGCTCGGCGGGTCCCGGAACCGGTCGCTCGCGACGAGGTCGGCCGCCTCGCCCGGACGATGAACGACATGCTGGCCCGGCTCGATGCGGCCCAGGTGGCGCAGCGACGCTTCGTGGGCGACGCGAGCCACGAGCTGCGCAGCCCACTGGCCACGATCACCGCCCGGCTCGAGCTGGCCGGGCGTCGCGGCCCGACCGCGGGCGATGTCGCGGCGATGGTGCCCGAGGCGCACCGGATGGCGCGGCTCATCGAGGATCTGCTGCTGCTGGCCCGCGCCGACGAGCGTGGCCTCGCCCCCCGCCGCGACGACGTCGACCTCGACGAGCTGGCCGACGACGAGGCCGCCCGGCTGCGCGCGACGGGCGCCCTGACCGTTCGCGCCGCGACGGTTCCGGTGCGGGTGACCGGAGACCGGGCCCAGCTCGCGCGGGTGCTGCGCAACCTGGTCGACAACGCCGCCCGGCACGCGAGCAGCCAGGTGACGATCCGGCTGCGCTCCGACGGCACCGAGGCGGTGCTGGAGGTCGCCGACGACGGGCCTGGCATCCCACCGACCGACCGTACCCGGGTGTTCGACCGTTTCGTCCGGCTCGACGAGGGCCGGGCCCGGGACGCGGGCGGCGTCGGGCTGGGTTTGGCGATCGTCGCGGAGGTGCTTGCCGCGCACGGCGGGTCCGTGGAGGCCCGAGCCGCGGACGGCGGTGGCGCTCTGATGCGGGTCCGGCTGCCGCGCCAGCCCGTTGACGGCGTCGTCGTGCCGTCGGAGGCGTTGCCGCCCACCGCTTCCCGTTCGTGATACCGACGTGAGGTTGTCGTCGCGCCGACGGCGGATCAGCCGGCGGTCCGGGCCGCGATGATGCGCACCCCGATCACGCAGTAGATCGCGAGGGGGGCGCTGCGTTCGGCGGGCAGCTCGCCGACGCGCCCCGATCAGATACAGGATCACGCAACCCGTTCTCGTGTCGGCGGTGCCGACGGTCCGCGCCAGAGGTCGGCGCTCAGCATCCGCACAGCCACCTGGAGAGACGGTGGGCGGACGCCGAACCCGACGGAGGCAACGTGAGCCAGGTCCACGAACGCACGCCCCAGCCGTCGCCGCGACAGCCACCGGCAAGCCCGTCTTCCACGTCGGCGGTCGTCGCTGCGGCCGACCTGGTCGGAGTGAGTTCGCAATGTGCGGGCTGCTGAGCCTGCTGACCTCCGACCGGGACGCCCCGGACCGGGCCGATGCGGCGTCCTCCGCCCTGGAGTGCGCCGCGCACCGCGGGCCCGACGACGGCGGGACCTGGCACGACCCCGACGTGGTGCTGGCCTTCCGCCGGCTCTCGATCATCGACCTGGAGGGCTCGCACCAGCCGCTGCACTGGGGCCCACCCGACGATCCGGAGCGCTACTCGATCGTGTTCAACGGCGAGATCTACAACTACGCGCTGCTGCGCGCCGAGCTGGTCGAGCAGGGGGTGGTGTTCGCGACGGCCGGTGACACCGAGGTGATCGTCGCGGCATACCACCACTGGGGTGCGGCGGTGGTGGACCGGTTGCGGGGCATGTTCGCGTTCCTCGTTTGGGACAGCCGGGACCGGGTGCTGTTCGGGGCCCGGGACCCGTTCGGGATCAAGCCGCTCTTCTGGGCCGCGGGCCCGGCGGGCGTCGCGTTCGCCAGCGAGAAGAAGAGCCTGCTGGCGCTCGCTCCGGAGCTCGGTCTCGACGCGGCCGGGCTCGACACCACGGCCCTGCAGCACTACCTCGTCCTGCAGTACGTGCCCGAGCCCGCGACCCTGCACCGCGCGATCCACCGGATCGAGTCGGGAACCCGGTTCACCGTGCGCCCGGGTGGCGAACCGGTTCCGGAGCGCTACTTCCGTCCGGCGTTCCACGACCGCACCGGCTCGGGCCAGGCCGTGCACCGGCGGCTCGCCGACGTGCTGCGCGACTCGGTGGCCGCGCACCTGCGCGCGGACGTCCCGGTGGGGGCGTTCCTTTCCGGCGGGATCGACTCGACGGCGATCGTGGCGATGGCCCGCGCGCACAACCCGGATCTGATCACCTTCACCGCGGGGTTCGAGCGGGCGGGCTACTCCGAGGTGGACGTGGCCGCGGAGACCGCGGCCGCGCTCGGGGTGCGCCACGTCGTCACGACGGTGACACCGCAGGACATGATGGAGGCGCTGCCGCTGATCGTGTGGTACCTCGACGACCCGGTGGCCGACCCGGCGCTGGTGCCACTGTGGTTCGTCTCCCGCGAGGCGAGCCGGCACGTGAAGGTCGTGCTGTCCGGTGAGGGGGCCGACGAGCTGTTCGGCGGCTACACGATCTACGGTGAACCCCGGTCGCTGGCGCCGTTCGAACGGCTGCCCGGCGCGGTGCGAGCGGCGCTCGGGCGGGCCTCGGCGCGGCTGCCCGGCGGGATGCGCGGCAAGGACCTGCTGCGCCGCGGCGCGCTACCGCTGGAACAGCGCTACTACGGCAACGCACGGGTGTTCCGGCCCGACCAGCTCGCCGAGATCCTGCGCCACCACGATCCGGCCAGCCAGCACACCGACGTCACTGGCCCGCACTACCGCGCCTCGGCCGGCTGGGATCCGGTCGCCCGGATGCAGCACGTCGACCTGTTCACCTGGCTGCGCGGCGACATCCTTGTCAAGGCCGACAAGATGACGATGGCGAACTCCCTGGAGCTGCGGGTGCCGTTCCTCGACCCGGAGGTGTTCGCGGTCGCCTGCGGCCTGCCGACCTCGGAGAAGCTCGCCGGTGGTACCACCAAGTACGCGCTGCGCCGCGCGCTCCAGGGGATCGTTCCGCGACACGTGCTGCATCGCCGCAAGCTCGGGTTCCCGGTGCCGATCCGGCACTGGCTGCGCGCGGAGATGTACGAGTGGGCGATGGGCGTCGTAGGCGACTCGGGGGCCGGACACCTGATCGACCTGACCGCCGTGACCCGGATGCTCGACACCCACCGGGCGGGCCCGCTCGACCACAGCCGCCGTCTCTGGGCGGTGCTGGTGTTCCTGCTCTGGCACGGGATCTTCGTCGAGGACCGGATTCGGCCCTCGGTGCCCGAGCCGGTGTCGCTCGGGCACCGGCCGTCGGCTCAGGACGGGCTCTTCCCACCGGACGTGACATCGTCGCCGGTGCGCATCCGGTAACCGACCCCGCGCAGGGTCTCGATGCTGTCGGCACCGAACGGGATGTCGAGCTTGCGGCGCAGGTAGCCGACATATACCTCGACGACATTGACGTCACCCTCGTAGTGCGGGTCCCACACCGCGCGCAGGACCTCGGTCTTGGTGACCGCACGGCCCACGTTGCGCATCAGGAACTCCAGCACCCCGAACTCCCGCGGGGTCAGCACAACCCGCTCCCCCGCCCGTTCCACCCGGTGTTCGGACGGGTCCAACGTCAGCTCCCCCACCACCAGCACCGCGGGCCGCGGTGCCGCGCCACGGCGCAGCAACGCCCGGAGCCGGGCCAGCAGCACGACGAACGAGAACGGCTTGGTCAGGTAGTCGTCGGCGCCGAGATCGAACGCGTCGGCCTCGTCGTACTCGCCGTCCTTGGCCGTCAGCA
The DNA here is from genome assembly GCF_019263705.2 of Pseudonocardia abyssalis. Lineage (NCBI taxonomy): Bacteria > Bacillati > Actinomycetota > Actinomycetes > Pseudonocardiales > Pseudonocardiaceae > Pseudonocardia > Pseudonocardia abyssalis. Next base: position 579,928 of record NZ_JADQDK010000001.1, on the reverse strand, counting down.
TCAGCACCGGGGTCCACACCCGGCGCGCGCGCAGCGCCTGCAGCACGCGGTAACCCGACAGCCCGGGCAGCATGATGTCCAGGATGATCACGTCGTGGTCGGCTCCGAGCGCGGCGGCCAGACCGGACGGGCCGTCGTGGGCCACCCGCACGCTGTGCCCCTCCTCGGCCAGCCCCTCCCGGATCGTCTCGGCGAGCGCGGTCTCGTCCTCCACCAGCAGTACCTGCACGGAGGCCAGCCTGCCACGGGTTCAGGCCGGGCAGGCGATTCCGTCCGCGGGCAGCCCGAGCGAGATCAGGTAGGCGGTGCCGATCCGGTCCACGCAGTCGACGCCCTGCAGGGACACGGTGTGCTGGGCGCCCTCGTAGGTGAGGAGTCGGGCGTCCAGCGCCCCCGCCAGGGCCACGCCGGCCGGGTAGGGCGTGATCGGGTCGCCGACGGTCGAGACGACCAGCACCCTGGGCAGGCCGGGGACGACCGGGCGGTGCGGTCCTCCGGTCGGCGGCACCGGCCACAGCCCGCACCGGTCGCGCGCCGGCGACGGGCCGCGGCCGTTGTCGAGGATCGGCGCCGCGGCCCGGATCCGGGCGTCGAGCGCCCGCGCCGCCGCCGGGTCGGTCGTCGGCGGGTCGTCGACGCACAGGACCGCCTGCCCGGCATCGACGTCGGGATCGTAGGTGCCGTCCGGGGCACGGCCGGCGACGACGTCCGCCTGCTGCATCAGCAGATCCCCCGTCCCGGACGCGATCTCGCGCAGACCGTCGGTGAGGTCCGGCCAGCGGGCCGGGTCCACGACGGCGTCCCCGACGCCGGTGGCCGCGTCACCGAAGGTCAGCGCGCGGCTATCGGCGGTCGGAAGCGGGTGGTCCAGCAAGGGCCGGAGCAGGGCCTGGAACACCGGCACCGCCAGGACCGGGTCCCTGCCCACGGGGCAACCGGGCCGTGGCGCGCAGTCGGCGGCGTAGGCGTCGAATCCGGCCTGGATCTGGGCGGCTTGGGCGACGGCCCGGTCAGCGGCGCTCTGGCCGGGGTCGATCGCTCCGTCGAGGATCATCGCCCGGACCCGGTCGGGGAACTGCTCGGCGTAGGCGGTGCCGAGCCGGGTGCCGTAGGAGTCGCCGAGGTAGGTCAGCTTCTCGTCGCCCAGTGCCGAGCGGAGGATGTCGAGGTCGCGGGCCACGTCGCGGCTGCCGATGTGGGCCAGTACGTCGGTGCCGGTCGAGGCCACACAGGCGGCGTTGTCGGCGCGTTGCTGCGCCTCGAACCGGGCGACGCCCGCCGGGGAGGTATCGGCGGCCCGGTCGGCGGCCCGCTCCGCGTCGCGCACCCGGTCGGGCTGGCAGCGCACCGCCGGTCGGCTCGACCCGATGCCCCTCGGGTCGAAACCGACGATGTCGAAGCGGCGCGCGAGCTCGGAGGCCGGGGCCGCGACGGCGAGGTCCGCCGCGGCCGCGATCCCGGGCAGGCCCGGCCCACCCGGGTTGAGCACCAGTGACCCGATCCGGGACCCGGGGTCGGAGGCGGGCACCCGGAGAACCCCGATCCGCGCCTCGGGACCGTCCGGGGCGGCGTGGTCGAGCGGGACCCGCAGGTAGGCGCACTGCGCGTCGGGGCCGGCCGGCGGGCGGACGTCGACGGCCGCGGCGGTGAACGCGGCACAGCTACCCCACGCCAGCTGCTGGCCGCCGAACCGGTCCGCCTGGTCGACCGACCGGGCGCCGACGATCACTGCGGCCAGCCCGACCGCCACGACCATCGCGGCGGCGGCCCACCGGATGGGTCGGGTCATGCGGGTGGGCCCGGGGCCGCGACCTCGGGGTCGCCCGCCAGCCAGCCCCGCTCGCGGCGGCCGAGGTGGAACGGGACGTTCACCACGACCACGCCGGGCTGCTGCAGCAAGCGCGCCTTGAGCCGTAGGGCGGTCTGGTTGTGCAGCACGTTCTGCCACCACCGCGCCACGACGTACTCGGGGACAAAGACCGTGATGACCGCCCGCTCGGATCCGCCGCCCAGTCCGGCGATGTGGTGTAGCAACCGGTCGCCGACGTCCCGATAGGGAGCGTCGAGCAGACGCAGCGGGGTCCGCAGGTCGCGGCGCTGCCACTCCGCGCGCAACCGTTCGCCTTCCGCGGGCTCGGCGGCAGCGCTGACCGCCTCCAGGGTGTCGGGCCGAGCAGCACCGCCACCGCGGCGGCGACCGGCGCGGACAGCGACAGGTAGGCCAGCCCGCCCGCGGCCAGCACCAGCACGATCTGCTCGGTGGCGTAGGCCACCGACGAGATCGGGTCGCTGCAGAACACCGGCAGCGCGATGCGCTTGGACAACCGGGACTCGCCGAGCCGTCCAGAACTGACCGGCGGTCCGACGACCCAGCGCTTGAGCACGTTCACCACGGGTGCCTCCTACCGACGCGGTGCATACTGGCATCCGGGCACACGTAGGCCAGGGCCCGCCGACGCCACGGAGGGGTTGCGGCGTCGGCGGGCCTGCGACGGGAACAGTCGCTCGAAGCTCAGCGGGGCGGTGCCACCGCACCTGCGCTGTCGGTCTCCGGCTGCTGCTCCCCGCTCTCGGCGGCCTCGTCGGACTCGGCGCCGCCGTCCTCCGGCTCGGTCGCCAGCACCGCGGCGTTGCCCGCGTCGATCTTGACTTCCACGACGGACCCGTCGGCCCGGGTCACGGTGACCTCGTAGATGAGTGAGCCGTTCTCGTCGCCCAACTCGGCCGGGCCTGCGGTGCCGGGCTCGGCGGTGGTGGCCGCCCGCACCGCCTCCTCCGGGGTCACCGTCGCCAGCCCGGCGAGCGCCTGCTGCTCGGCGGCCTCGTCCTGCTCGCCCGCCTGCTCGGGCACGGTGATGCTGCCCGCGACCGATGGTCCTTCGTCGTCCTTGCCGCCGTTCTCCTCGGAGCCCTCGGACGACGTGGCGGGCGGCGTGGGCTCACCGGTCTGGGCGAGCGCCACGGCGGTGCCCCCGCCGAGCAGGGCCGCTCCCGCCGCCGTCACCACGGCCGTCCGGACGATTCGGGCCCTCGTTGTCGTTCGCGCTGTCATCGAGATGACGTCCTTCCTGGGTGGGTGGCCGGCCCGACTCGGACCGACCGGATCACCTTCTCGACCCGACGCTGTGCGGACGCTGAGAACGCCGACTCAGAATTGCCTCGACCGCCGCAGCCGGGAGACCGCCGCCGCGGCGACGGCCCGCCGGGGCCGGGCTCGAACGGCCGCAGGATCCGCCCCAGGATCAGCGCGACGGCGACCGCGGCGACCGGCCACACCAGCAGTGCCACAACCCACCAGGCCATTGCTCCCCCTCGATTCGCGCATCGACACGACCCGATCCTCCGGACGGTCGCTGTGGAGGCGCTGAGCGGCGCGGCGGCGACGCCCCCGGGAGGGGTTCAGCGTCCGCACAGCGGGCGCGCACGACGGTGGGACACGCAATCGGGCGATCACCCACGACCGTCCGCCGTCTGCGAAGGAGAAGCGACATGGCATTCATCCCGTGGATCATCCAACCCGGTCCGGGACCCAACGGCCGGGGATCGATCGCGCTTCCCCTGGACCCGGTCGGCGCCTCCGCACTGCTTCCCCGCGACAGCGCGGCCTGGGTGCGGATCGCCGTGCACGCCGAGCCGGTCACCGTCCTGCGGCTGGCCTGTCACGGGACGAGCCACGCCGAGTACGAACCCGGCAAGCTCGACGCGGGCGAGGACCACGCCTGGGAGATCCAGGAGGGCGCCTACCAGGTCGAGATCGACTACGAGTGCGACGCGCCGTTCGCGGTGCTGATCTCGACCTGGGAAGGCTGAGCGCGGGACCGCGTCCGGTACGACGACCCGAGCGTTGCGGCGGAGGGTCCCACCACGGGATCCTCCGCGGACGCTCCGGGGCAGCCATCCGGGAGGCAGCAGGGCAGGATGCGCACCGGGACGACGCGCTGGGGGGAGGGCCGTGGACTGGTCGCTCGTGGACGGCGCACTACCGGTCGCGCTGTCGCTGGCCGGTGCGGCCGCCCTGCTGGCGTTGCTGCTGCTGGGCGGGGACCGGGGCTGGTTCACCCGGGTCCTGCCACTGGTGGTGGCCGGCACCGCGGGCCTCGTCGCGATCGGATGGGTCGCGGTGTCCGTGCTGCAACCGTTCCCCGATCCCCTGCCGATCGTGGTCTGGTGGTCCCTCGGGGCCGTGCTGCTCGCGGTCGGTCTCGCCGCGGCGGCGGCCCGGCGCCCCGGCTGGACGCGCCGGACCGGCGCAGCTGTGGCCGCGGTGCTGGTGCTCGCCGCCGCGGGTAACGCCGTGAACACCCACTTCGGCCAGTTCCCCACCGTCGGCGCCGCCCTGGGGTTGCCGCCCGCCAACCAGGTCGACTTCGCCCAGGTCTCGACCGGCGCCGCGGACGTCGTCGCCCGTCAACCGGGGCGCCCGCTGTCGCAGGTGTGGCAGCCGCCGCCCGGGATGCCCTCCGCCGGCACGGTGTCGGAAGTGGCGATCCCGGCGCCGGTGTCGGGTTTCGCGGCGCGACCGGCGTGGGTCTACCTGCCTCCCGCGCACCTGACCGTGCCACGTGCGCAGCTCCCGGTACTGGTCCTGCTCAGCGGCCAGCCAGGCTCCCCGCGCGACTGGCTCGACGGGGGTGGGCTGTCCGCGATGATGGACCGCTTCGCCGCCTCGCACGGCGGGCTCGCCCCAGTCGTCGTCATGCCCGACTGGCTCGGGGCCCCGTTCACCAACACGCTGTGTCTGGACTCCCGGCTCGGCGCGGTGCAGACCTACCTGACCGTCGACGTGCCGGCCTGGGTCCGCGCGACCCTGCAGGTCGATCCCGACCCGGCGTCCTGGGCCGTGGGCGGGCTGTCCGCGGGCGGTACCTGCGCCCTGCAGCTGGCGGTGAACGCCCCACAGACCTTCCCCACCTTCGTCGACGTGTCCGGTCAGTCTGAACCCACGCTGGGTGACCGGGCCCGGACGGTGGCCGCCGCGTTCGGCGGTGACGCCGCGGCTTTCGCCTCGGTGAACCCGCTGGAGCTGCTGGCGGCCCGCAGCTATCCCGGCAGCGCCGGCACGGTCGTGGTGGGCAGCGGCGACAGCCTCTTCCGTCCCCAGGCCCAGCAGGTCGCCGACGCCGCGCGCCGGGCCGGGATGCAGATCGAGTATCGGGAGCTGCCCGGTGGGCACGACTGGCGGGTGTGGGCGCCCGGCCTGGAGACGTCCCTGCCCTGGCTCGCGACCCGCACGGGTCTGACCCCGTGACGGGCGCACCCGACCCCGAGGAGAACCAGCCGATGCCCACCACCGAGCCGCCCCTGGTGCGGGCGCCGCGTCCCGGGCGGTTGCGGCGCCGCTTCACCGGGGTTCCCGCACGCCGGCTGCTGCGCATCCTGCGCCAGGCCCCCGTCACGCTCGGACTGGTCGCCGTCGTGTGGCTAGTCGGCGCGCTCACGGGAAGCCTGCTCGGCGGACCCGCCACGGGACTGCGCGACCTGGTCGGGGCCGGAGTTCCCAGCCTGGGCGCCGGCCGCTGGTGGACCCCGCTGTCCAGCGGCTTCTGGTGCTCCGGACTGGTCGGGTACCTGGCCACCACGCTGTTGTTGCTGCTCCTCGTCGCGCCCCTGGAACATCGGGTCGGCTCCGCGCGCACGGCCGCGCTGCTCGCCGTCACGCAGGTCGCCGGCGCGCTGGCCGGCACCGGACTCGTCGCACTCGGGACGCTGGCCGCGGACCCCTGGGCGGACCGGCTGGCCACCGACCTCGCGCTGGGCCCCTCCACCGCCGCCGTCGGTGCCGCGCTCGCCGCGAGCGCGCGCCTCGGCGCGCTGTGGCGACGCCGGCTGCGCATCCTGCTGCTCGTCGTGCTCGTCATGCTCGCCCTCTATTCCGGCTCCCTGCAGGACGTGCTCCGGCTGGCCGGGGGGTTGGTCGGCCTCGCCGCCGGACCGCTGCTGCTCGGGCGTCCCCGCGGCCGCCTCGCGCTGACCGCGACCGGCCCGGAGATCCGCACGCTCGTCGCGCTCGTCGTGGCCGCCTCCGCGGTGGGACCGCTGCTCGCGGCCCTGTCCGGAACGGCCATCGGCCCGCTGTCGGTGCTGCGTTTCCTGGTCCTGCCCCCACCCCCCGACCCGGCGACGGTCGAGGCGATCTGCGCCGACCCGCTGACCGTCGACGACTGCCTGGGCCTGCAGTTCCGGCTGCGCCTGGGCGGCGTCGGCCCGGCGGTGATGTCGGTCCTGCCGGTCCTGGTGCTCGTCGTGCTCGCCGACGGGCTGCGCCGCGGCCGCCGTTTCGCCTGGTGGGGCGCGGTCGGGATCAACATCCTGTTCGCGCTGCTGGGGGTGACCCTCGCCGTGCTCACGGCCAGCACACCGACCGAGCGGCTGGTCGCGTTCGGGGGCGCGACCGATGCCCAGTTCTACACCGGCGTCGCGACGACCGTCCTGCAACCACTCGCCGTCGTGGCCCTGCTCGCCGCGACCCGAGCGCGGTTCCGCGTGACCGCCCCGGCCCGGGCCTACCGTGGGTGGAGCCGCGCGGTGACCGTCACCCTCGTCGCGGTGTCGGTCTCCTACGTGGTGATCGGGTACTTGTTGCGGGACCAGTTCTCACCCGTCCCCGGCTTCGCCGACCTCGTGGTCGACCTCCCGACCCGGTTCCTGCCCTCGGGTTACCTCGGGGAGCTGGAGATCGCGTTCTTGCCGGTCGGCGTGGCCGCCACCGTGCTCTACGAGTGGACCGGCGTGGTGTTCTGGTCCGTCGCCCTCGCCGGATCGCTCTGGCTCGTCACTCGAACCCGCATCGTCTCCGGTGACGCCCAGGCCGCCCGCGACCTGCTGACCAGCGGCGGCGGGTCGACCCTGTCCTGGCTGGTCACCTGGACCGGGAACAGCTACTGGTTCACCGCCGACCGCCGGGCCGGATTCGGCTACCGAGTGATCGGGCGGGTCGCGCTCACCACCGGCGGGCCGTTCGGCGACGCCGAGCGGCGCCTGGACGCGATCGAGCCATTCACCGCCTTCTGCGCCGAGCACGCCTGGACGCCGTGCCTCTACAGCGTCGACGACGACGTCCGGGCCCGCGCCCAGTCGCTGGGATGGCAGGCCGTTCAGGTCGCCGAGGAGACCGTCGTCCCGCTGCCCGGCCTCGCCTTCACCGGCAAGAAATGGCAGGACGTACGCTCCGCGCTGAACAAGGCGACCAAGGCCGGGATCACCGCCGAACAGCTGATCTTCGGCCAGGCACCACTCGCGATCGTCGACCAGGTCCGTGCGATCTCCGAGGAGTGGGTGGGCGACAAGGGCCTGCCCGAGATGGGGTTCACCCTCGGCGGGATCGACGAGCTGGCCGACGACGCAGTCCGCTGCCTCGTCGCCGTCGACGCGGATCGCACGGTCCACGGCATCACCAGCTGGCTCCCGGTGCACGACGCCGGTGTCGTCGTCGGCTGGACGCTGGACTTCATGCGTCGCCGCGAGACCGGCTTCCGCGGAGTCATGGAGTTCCTCATCGCCTCCGCCGCCCAGCAGTTCCAGGCCGAGGGGTATGCCTTCCTCAGCCTGTCCGGCGCGCCGCTGGCCCGCCTCGACCGGGGCGAGCAGCCGGATGCGTTGCAGCGGCTGCTCGACACGTCCGGCCGAGCGCTCGAGCCGGTGTACGGGTTCCGATCACTGCTGGCGTTCAAGGCGAAGTTCCAACCCGAGTACCGCCCGCTGCACATGCTCTACCCCGACGCGGCAGCGCTACCGGCCGTCGGCTCGGCGATCGCGCGGGCCTACCTCCCCGATCTCGGCCCTGCCACCACCCTGCGGCTCCTCCGCCGGATCACCGAGGCACGAGCACCCGGCCGCGACACCTCACAGTCGCGGGCGTGAAGCCGACCTGGTGCCATTTGCACCCACGACCTTCGGTTGACGGCAGTGATCATCGGACCCCACCGCGCGGTCAGCTCCACGTCTCTGCTTTGCCGGCCCTCGAGCTGTCGATCGTCCTCCTGCCGGTGCCGAGCTGAGGTGAGGGCGGCACTGCGACCCGGTGCGGGTGTCCGTATCGTCACGTGCGTGAGCTCGCGCCGTCGGATCGTCTCGGCTCCGCGCCGGCACCTGCCGGCCGCCGCCGGGTTCACGGTCGCGGCCACGATGGCGACCGACGCGGCGGCAGGCGAATCGGCGTGGCACGTCGCGACACTCGGACTCATCGCGCTGATCGTCGCAGTGGTCCGGGTGTGGATGGCAGGACGCGATCGTGGCCTGCTGCCCCTCGTCAGCGCCTGCATCGTCGCCCAGCCCGCTGTGCACGCTGCGGCCAAACTCATTCCCCACGGACCACTGGAGCACGCCGTTGCGGGCGGGATCGGGTACATCGACGTCGCAGTCACCCTGATCCAGATCGTCCTCGCCATCGCCATCGTCGCCGTGGTCTCGTTCGCCGAGCAGATCGTCGCGGTCCTCATAGCGGCCTTCGGCCGTGGGTGGTCACGAGTGCTGGGCTACTCCCCGCACCGGACGCCGAACCGGTCCCGCGTGCGCCGCGCGCCGCGATCCGGACAGCTGAGCAGCCAGTACCGGCCCGGAGTGGTACCGACGCGCGGCCCGCCCTCACGCCTCGCGGCGGCATAGAGCCGCTATCGGCGTCGCCGTCCTTCCGGACGTTGTCGACGCGCACACCACCCGATCAGCCGACTGCCGTCGGCGGTCGTCCATCGCCGCATCCGAGCGCCGTCGACCGGCCTCCGGCCCATGACGTCCGCGATCGATCCGGCGACGACCGTCCCGTGCAGCATTCCAGGAGATCCCTGTGCGCCCACCATCGCTCCGCTGCCCCTTCGCCGCATCACCCCGAGACCTCGACGGAGAGGTGAGCGCAGCATGTGCGGACTGCTGACCTTCCTCGCGCCCGCCGGTGGTGCGGCCGACCGACTCGAAGCCGTTCGGGAGGCTTTGCCGTGCATGGCCCACCGCGGTCCCGATGAGAACGGCACCTGGCACGACGACGACGTCGTGTCCGGATTCCACCGCCTCGCCGTGATCGACGTGACCGGGTCGCACCAGCCGATGCTCTGGGGGCCGCCCGACGATCCCGACCGGTACTCGATCGTCTTCAACGGCGAGATCTACAACTACATCGAGCTGCGCGACACGCTGGCGACCGAGCACGGGGCCGTCTTCGTCACCGACGGCGACACCGAGGTGCTCGTCACGGCCCTGCACCACTGGGGACGGGAAGCGCTTCCACGGTTGCGGGGGATGTTCGCCTTCGCGATGTGGGACCGGCACGAGCGGACGCTCACCGCCGCCCGCGACGCCTTCGGCATCAAGCCGCTGTACTGGGCGGCCGGGCCCGGCGGCATCGCTCTGGCCAGCGAGAAGAAGTCTCTGCTCGCGCTGGCTCCCACCCTCGGTCTCACCGGCGACGATCTCGCGCTGGACCCGGCCGCCACGCAGGACTACCTGGTCCTGCAGTACGCGCCCGAACCCGCCTCGTTGCACCGGGTGGTCCGGCGGATCGAGTCCGGCTCGCTGCTGACCGTGCACCCCGGCGGGACGCCCAGCCACGACCGCTGGTTCACCCCCGTCCTCCACAACCGGGGTGGGGCAGGCCCGGCGATACACCGTCGGATCGCCGACGCCCTGCGCGACTCCGTCGCGATACACATGCGCTCTGACGTCCCGGTCGGGGCGTTCCTCTCCGGCGGGATCGACTCCACGGCGATCGTCGCGCTCGCGCGGGAGCACCACCCCGGTATCACCGCCTTCACCGCAGGGTTCGAGCAACCGGGCTACTCGGAGGTCGACGTCGCCGCGGAGACCGCCGACCTGCTCGGTGTGCGACACGTGGTGCGGACGGTCTCGGCCGCGGAGGTGATGGACGCGCTGCCGTCGATCGTCTGGTACCTCGACGACCCGGTCGCCGACCCCGCGCTGGTACCGCTGTGGTTCATCGCGCGGGAGGCCCGTCGCGAGGTGACCGTCGTGCTGTCCGGTGAGGGGGCCGACGAGTTGTTCGGCGGCTACCGCGTCTATCGCGAACCGAATTCCCTGAAGGGCTTCGAGTACCTGCCGGGGTCGGTTCGGGCGGCGCTGGGCCGGGTCTCGAGACTGTTGCCCGACGGCCTGCGGGGCAAGGACCTGCTGCGCCGCGGAGCGTTGCCAATGGAACAGCGCTACTACGGCAACGCCCGCACGTTCCAGCCCCATCAGCTGGCGGCGGTGTGGCGGGGGCACGATCCCACACGCGACCACACCGACGTCACCGCGGAGCACTACCGGCACTCGGCCGGGTGGGACCCGGTTGCCCGCATGCAGCACCTGGACCTGTTCACCTGGCTGCGCGGCGACATCCTGGTCAAGGCCGACAAGATGACCATGGCGCATTCGCTGGAGCTGCGGGTCCCGTTCCTGGACCGCGACGTCTTCGAGGTGGCCCGCGGTCTGCCGACCAGCGAGAAGATCGTCGGCGATGTGACGAAGCACGGGCTGCGCCGGGCCCTGCGCGACATCGTCCCGCCGCACGTCCTGCACCGCCGCAAGCTCGGCTTCCCCGTCCCCGCCCGGCTCTGGCTGCGCGGGGAGATGTACCCGTGGGCACGCGACATCCTGCGCACGTCCGGCGCGGGACACCTCGTCGACCTGCCCGCTGTCCAACGGATGCTGGACGAGCACAGGGGTGGAACCGTCGACCACAGCCGCCGCCTGTGGACCCTGCTGGTCTTCCTCATCTGGCACGGCATCTTCGTCGAGCACCGCATCCGGCCCGAGACGACGCTGGCGGCGATCACGGCGCGGGGGCCGCAGTGAACCGGGCGGTACGCGTGCGAGATGCGACGGTCGCGGACCTGGAACGGACGGCGCTGCTGCACGTGACCGAGTTGCCGGTGGGGTTGTTCCCCCGCCTGGGACCGCGCTTTGTCCGACGCTGGCACCAGGGCGTGGTGCGGAGTCAGCACGGAGTGGTGCTGGTCTGCGAGCGCATCGACCGCGACGGGACCACCGTCGTGGGCTTCCTCCTTGGCGCCACCCACCGGACCGCACTGGTGCGAGACCTGCTGACACGTGACCGGACCGCCCTGGTCGGGTGCGCTGCGCTCGCGTTGGCCGGTCGCCCCAGGACGCTGCTGCTCTTCGCCCGCACCCGGCTCAGGCGGTACACGCGCCGACTCCGCACCCCGGCGGCCGTCGGCGGGCCGGAAGGTCGCGTCGCCGATCTGAGTGCGATCGCGGTCGACCTGTCCGCCCGCGACCAGGGCGCGGGAGCCGCACTCGTCCGCGGATTCCTCGCGCGGTGCGCCGTGACCGGGGTCCGGACCGCCGAGCTCGTCACCGAGATCGGAGGACCTGCCGAATCCTTCTACCGGGGCCTCGGCTGGTCGCCGCTCGAGGACGTGCGGACCCGTGACGGCCGATGGGTACGACGCTTCGGCACGACGCTCCCCGTGGAGGCGAGAACGTGATCCAGGTGCCGTCCACGGGAATGGGCCGCGGGTTGCTGGCGGTGCTGCTCATCGCCGGTTGCCTGCTCGCGTTCGTTGTCGGCGTGCGCGGGAGCGGGCAGGCCCCGACAACGGCCGCTGCACCGTCCGCACCGCCGGCGACCACAGCCCCGGCGACCCCCGACACGGGCTGGCGTCCGTCCGGACAGGAGGAGCAGGCGGAGATCAAACAGGTCGCCAGCGGGTTCGTCGAGCGGGTGGGCAGCTGGAGCGCCGGGGAGTCACGGGATCCGGCAGCGCGCGTGGTCGCGGCGGGCTACCCAGCCGATCTTGCCGTACTCGCAGGTCCGCTACTGGACGTGGACACGCCCGCCGCGGTGACGACCGTGCGCTATCCGCAGCTGGGCGGTCTCACCGAACGGTCAGCGAGCGTGATCGTGGCCGCGCGACAACAGCTGGGGACGACGACCCGCGAGGTCACCGTCGACATTCGCGCCGTCCGCGACGACGCCGGATGGCGGGTGTCCGGATCGATCGATCCTGCACGTCCCGATGTCGTGCCCGCCCGGCCGGACGGGCCGACGCCCGTCGGACAGGCCGTGCTCGACACCCCGGGTGTCGAGCTGCACGGCCCGGCGCGGAGGGACATCGAGGAACGACGGGTCTCCGACGGGATCCTCACCGTGGTCGCCGCACTGGCCGACTCCTATGAATTGGAGATCCAGGTGGCGGTGACCGGACACCCCGGAACCGTCTTTCCACGCAGCCGTGTCTCCAACCACGCGGTCGGCCGCGCCGTCGACATCCGCGCCATCGACGGTAGACCGGTGGTCGACATTCCACGGGACGATCCGGTGCTGGCGGAGGTGATGGCCGTAGCCGCCCGCACCGGAGCAACCGAGGTCGGTGGACCTATCGCAATTCCGGGTCCCGCATTCTTCACCGATCAGGTACATCAAGATCATCTACACCTGGGCATAAGCGCGGGGCGGTGACGTCACATCGCAATAGCCGTAGCTCGTCGCCGCCGTGGCCTGTTTCCGCTCCCGCCTGGTGGCTGATATCGGTCAGCGGCCGCTGTAGGAATAGTCGCGGGCTCCGCCGTCGGTGCCGTCGGCCGACCGATTGACGGTGATGGTGCCGTCTATGCCGCGACGGTCGAGGCCGTCGAGGTCGCCGTCCAGACCCCAGCGGACGTCCTGCTGCCCGGCGGCGGTGGCGGTGTTGTCGTACACGCGTGCGTGGTACTCGACGTCGCCGGGTCGATCTCCCACTCCGACAATGCCGAGGTCCTGGGACAGGCGGGCGAACTGCGGGCCGGCGCCGTCGGGGTCCGGGCAGGCGCTGATGTGGCCGACGCCGGTGGCCGCACCGATGTCGGGGTTGATGTAGGAGACCGTGCGGAAGTCGTCGCTGCCGTATCCCCTGCCGTAGCCGCCGTCGTGGGATGCCTGGGCGGTGCCGGCGCCGAGCAGGCCGAGGACCGAGACCGCGGCGCCGCGGAATACCGCCGCGGTCTTCCCGAGCGTGCACGGGGCGTCACCCGGGGAGAACGTGCCCAGTGTGCGCAGCCCGACCACGGCGCGCAGCAGCACCACGAGCAGTGCCGCGACCGGGATCAGCGCCAGCACCTGCACGGCGTCGAGGGCGGTGCTGGAGGTGAGCAGCGCTCCCAGTGCGGGTGCGTCACGCTCGGCTCCGGGAGTGGTCAGCAACCGCATCCCCGGGCGGACGAGAAGGCCGCCCAACTCGGATCGGCCGATCATCAGCGCAGGCTCGTCCGGCTCCCGGTCGACGGCGACCAGGCGGGTGCTCTGCGGCTGGCCGGCGAGCTGCACCGTGGCTGGCACGCGGTCGCGGATCTGTACCCCGTAGGCCGAGGTCACGGTGACCCGGTCGGATTCGGTGCGCGGCAGGCCGAGTTCGTCGGCCAGCACGGTGTCGATCGACGATCCGGCCACCCCGGTGCTGATCTGCGCGAGCACTACCGTCGCGGACCCGTCCGGGCCGGTGACCCGCACGATCTCCTCCTCCCCGATCTCGGCCCGGTGACCCGCGGTGTCGAGGCCGCCCGGGAGCAGCAAGATGATCAACACGGTTGCCGCGAGAGCGGCCACGGCCAGCACCGCGGTGACCGCGGCGGGCAGGGGACGAAAGTTCCTGGGGCGGGGGGTCGACATCAGCACGGCGCCGACGTTAGGCACGTCTCATGAGGGCGGGATGCGGTTCCGATGAACGACCCTTCACCCGTACGGGGACGCAGATGATCGAGGCTTCATCTTGTGCGCACCGTCATTTCATCAACGGAGACCACGGTGGACACCATGAACCGGTACCCACGTCCGACGACGTCCCACCCGCCCGTGCGCCGGACGCTGCGGTCCCGGCTGGCCCTGCCCCTGGCCGTGCTGGCCGTGCCCGTCGCGACGGCCCTGGGCGGTGCGCTGCTGGCCGCCGGTCCGCCAGCAGTCACACCCCTGTCGGATCAGACCGTGCAGCTCGGCTGCGCCGGCGACGGCGCCTGCGCCCAGCCCTGACCCCCGAGCGCCGATCCGGGCGCCCAGCCCGCGCGGCCCCGTCCGGATCCCTGGGCGGGGCCGCTGCACACAGGTTGGCTGTCAGTCGCTCTCACCGTCCTCCCCCTCGCCTCTCGTACCGGCGGCGACGACCGCACGGTCAGATCGGCGCGGCCAAGTCCGTCCGCGACGAGCGTCGCGGTGTCCCGCAGCACCTGCTGCACGCACCCCCGACCCAGTGTGTCCAGCGCGTGCGGATACCACGACTCGGCGTCGATCTTCTCGACCGAGACACGGGCGCAGGGGTTGAGCTCGAGGACCACCTCGCACTCTCCGAGCAGCGGGTCGCGGTCGTCGCCCTCCTCCTGCGCGAGCGAGGGCAGCGCGGCGGCCACGGCGGGCAGCGCAATCACAGAGCCGAGCATCGGGATGCGCCGGCCGGCTCGGCGGGTCAGGACGCAGGCGCTGCCGATGCCTGCCGCGTCGCACACCAGGAGCCGGGTGCGCCGTACCAGTGCGGCGGCGGCCCGGACCCGACCAGTTCGGGATCGCGGTCACTGTCCCGGATGAGCATGGCCCGGACCACGATGCAGTCCTGATCGGCCTCCCGTCCCCGGAAGCGGCGGACGAGATCCCCTCGGTCGCGGCCTCGGGCGGTGCCGTCAACACGGTGGCCGCGGCACGGCACCCGGCCGACCTCGAACGCCTGCTGCAGCTCACCGACGAGTTGCTCGCCATCGGGCAACTCGCCGCGAGCTGCTGCTCGGCCTGTACTTCGACGAATCACAGCGCCGTGGTCACGAGCCGCTTCGACCGCCCGGTGGGCAGTATCAGGCCGACCAGGCTCGATGCTTGGCCCGGCTGCGCCAGATGCTCGGCGACCCCGGCCGGAGCGCGGTGCGGTCACAGGTTCAGGCATTGCCCCTGCTTCTGCTTCGCGACGTTGCCGCCGCCGGCGGGCGGCGGAAAGTTGTCCTGACACTGCAGGCCGTTGCCGACGACGTTGCCGGTGATCACCAGGCCGCCGGTGTTCTTGTTGGCCTGCACGCTGCCGACGATGTCGTTGCCGGTCAGCTCGACCTGGCCGAGGTTTTCCTCCAGCGCGACGTCGCCGGTGATCGTGGTCGCAGAGATGAACACCGGCCCGCCCTTGCGGAGCTGGATGCTGTTACCCAGCTGCGAGTCGCGCACGTCGACGCGGGCCGGGCTCTCCCCCTGGATGCTGCCATTGGTCTCGATGCCGGTGGCCACGAGGGTGGCCCGGGACTTGACGACGATCGACCCGAGCACCGTGGTCCCGTCGAGGGTGCAGGTGGAGTCGTCGGGGACCAGCAGGTTGCCGGCGACGGTGACCGCGCCGAGCGTGCCGCGGCACTCCAGGTCGGCGGCATGGGCTGCGGGAGCGAGACCGACGGCGAGGGGCAGGGCGATCGCGGTGACGGCTGCGGTGCGCAGTGTACGGGTGAACATTGTTCCTCCATGGGTGATTCGAGTGGCGGGTAGGGGTCGGGGGTCCACGGAATCAGTCGCCCTCCTCGTCGTCACGGGACTCGTCTTCGCCGTCCCGGTCGGTGTCGGAGTCCCGGTCCGTGTCGGAATCCGCCGGTTCCTGGTCGGTGTCGTCGGCGTCGGCGCTGTCGGACTCCCGCGCCCCTTCGGAGTCGGCGCCGCTCGATCGGCCGTCGTCGGACTCGCCGGTGCCGCCGTCGCTGGACTCGCCACGGTCGGGGTCACCGCCGCCGGAGTCACCGTCATCGGAGTCACCGAGGGTGTCGCGTCGGTCGGTCGCGTCGTCGGGAGGCGGCTTGTCGGACACGGACCGGTCGGCGTCGTCCGCGAGGGACCGCTCGTCCTCGTCGACGTCTGTGGTGGGGTCGTCCGGGACCCCGACGTCCGGGACGAGGCTGCTCAGCTCGGCTTGTTCCTGCGGGTCGAGCACCACCTCGCGGGTGGCGGTCGGTTCCAGCTCGAGCGTCCGGTCGGATCCGGGTTCACCGAACCAGAGCGCACCTCCGAGGACCGCGCCGGCGCCGGTCGCGACGGCCCAGCGCCCGATCAGCCACGGCCACCCGTTCTCCGGTTGCCAGGTCATGCCGCCACGTCCGGCGGGAGGATGTCGAGCAGCCCGCGCCCGGTCACGTTCTGGATCTGCAGGCCGGGCCGGGCGTTGACCTCCAGCAACATCGGTCCGCGGTCGGCGTCGACGACGACGTCGGCGCCGAGGTAGCGCAGGCCGGTCGCGGCGGAGCAGCGGCGGGCCGCGTCGATCACCGTCTCCCAGTGCGGGACCCGGCGCCCGGTCAGCCGGTTGCCGGTGTCGGGGTGGGTGTCGATCGAGTCCCCGCCCATCCAGGCTCGCTCGACGGTCCCGGTCGCCAGGTCCACGGACGCGCCGATGGCCTTCTGGTGCAGGTTCGCGCGCCCGCCGCTGGCCGAGGTGGGCAGCCGCAGCATCGCGGTGAGAGGTTGGTCGTCCACGCAGATGACCCGGATGTCGGGCAGCCCGCGGAACGACATGTCGTCCAGCACGGGGTGCGCGCGGATCAGCGGTTCGACGAAAGCGACGTCGTCACCGCGGGGCGAGTACTCGCCGTCGAGGATGCAGCGGACGTGCTCGCGCACGTCGCCGACGGTGATCGGGCGGCCCGAGGCGGATTCCCACCCGTCACCGGCCGGGTTGCGCCGGGCGGCCAGCAGGATCCCCGAACCTCCCAGGCTCTGGCTCGGTTTGAGAGCGAACGAGTCCGGCAGTGCGGCCCAGTCCGTGCGGGCGAGCATGCACCGGGAGTCGATGACCAGCAGGGTGTCGGCGACCGGCACGTCGTGCGCGGTCAGGACCCGCTTGGTGGCCACCTTGTCGTTCACCAGGCGGACGGCCTGGGGTGGGTTCGCACGGGCGATCAGCTGGTTGCGGGCGTTGAGGCCCATGATGCGATCCCAACGGCGTACACGCTGCGGGCGAGCCGCGCGGCCGGGCAGGGACGGGGTGCTGCGCAGGGGGGTCAGGATGCTCATCGCTTCGTCATCTCTCGGGTCGTGGCGGGGCCGCCGGCCGTGGGGATGTCCGGCGGGCCGGTGGGCAGGTCGTTGCGGGTGGGGGTGGCCAGCCGCACGGTGGCGTCGCCGGTCCCCCCCGGGATCTCGTCGGACTGACCCCGGCCGAACCGGAGCAGCTCGCTGAGCCGCAGGCCTCGGTAGGTGCCGGCGAGCCCGGCCCACACCGCGCAGGCGATCGCGAGGGTGAGCGGGGCGACGGTCGCGAGGTCCCGCACGACCGGGGCGAGCATGAGTGCGGTCACGAGCAGCGCGACCACGGTGGTGGCGGCGGCGTCGCGGGCCGCGTCGCGCCACCCGTCGAGGTCCCAGGTCTCCCAGAGCCGCTCGACCATCACGGCCGTGACGACGACGGGAAGCGCGGTGCCCCAGATCGCTCCGGTGCCGCCGCCGGCGAACTGGGTGATGGCGACGAGCACCACCGACACGACCCCGACGAGCACCGCGAGCCGGGCCACCCGGGGCAGCCGGAACCGTCGCAGCAGGGGCTGCACGACGAACCCGGCGGCGACGATGACCACCGTCAGGCCCACCCCGGCGACGAGGCCGGCCTGGGTGTAGCCGATCGCGAGCAACACCGGTGAGAATGTGCCGAGGGTCTGCACGCCGACGAACACCCGCAGCAAAACCACCACGAGAACCGCGAGCGGTAGCAGCGCGAGCAGCTGCAGCGGGCCCAGCGCGGGGGTCTGCGAGAGCAGGGTGGCCAGCGTCGAGGGGGCCCGGTCGGCGCCGGGGGTGGTCAGCAACTGCTGACCCACCTGCACCTGCAGGCCGGTGAGCTCGGAGCGGCCCAGCAGGACCGGATTGGACCGCTCGCTGCGGTCGGTCACCGAGAACCGGACGCTCTTGGGCTGCCCGGCGATCTGCAGAGCGCCGTCCACGATCGGCCGCTCCTCGCGGCCCAGCGACGACGCCACGGTGATCGTCTCAGCGTCCTCGAGGTCGAAGCCGAGGTCCTCGGCGATGCCGGTGTCGATCGACGACGCGGACGCCCCGGTGTCGATGCGGGCGACCGCTTCGACGGTGCGCCCGTTCGGGCCGGTGATGCGGACCAGCTCCTGCTCGCCGATCGTCGCACCTGCGCCTGATGTCGACTCACGGTCCGGGGTGAGCAGGACGCTGAGCCCCAGCACCAGCAGAGCACCGACGGCAAGCAGGACCTGGATGGCAGCGGGGGTGCGGGCGATTCGGTTCACAACGACGAGCTTGCGGGCCACACATGAAGCGGAGCCCCGGCTTCGATGAAGGCCTCCTCATGATGGGCCATGGGGCAGGAGGCGACGCTCGCCCGAGCCCGAACACGGCGACGCCCGGCCGGTGTCCCCGGCCGGGCGTCGCTTCACGTCTGCTCGTCAGTCCTGTTCGGACTCCGCGCCGTCCTCACCGTCACCCTCCGAACCGCCGTCCGAGGCTGCATCGCTCTGCGGCTGCTCGCTGCCCTCGGAGTCGCCCTCGCCTCTGGTCTCAGCGGCAGCGCCCTCACCCGCGCCCTCACCAGAATCACCGGCATCACCGTCGGACTCACCGCCATCACTCTCGGCGGCTGCATCACCCTCGAATCCACCTTCGCCCTCAGACCCGCCGGCATCACCTTCGGACCCGTCAGAGCTCGTGCCCCCATCCGAGTCCGCACCCTCCCCCGGGTCCGCATCGGTGCCGGTGTCTGCACCGGAACCCGGGTCCTCCTCGAAGGCGCCGGGCCCGCCTGCACCGACGTCCTCGGTCGCGCCGTCCTCCTCGCCCGCAGCACCCGGCACCACCGGATCACCACCACCGGCTCCGGCGGCGGGTTCGGCTCCCGACCCACCCGCCGCCTCCGACCCGGGCGACGGGGCCGTGAACGGAGACATGCCCGGGGTGAAGGTCAGCTCCGCGGGCGCTACCGCGCCCACCGCCGCCGGCACACCGGTGAGCAGCTCAGCCAGCTCCAGGACCGTTCCGCCGCCGCCGATCGTGGCGGTGTCGTCGGCCGGCTGGACCACGGCGGCCCCGGCGTCGAACCAGCCGTCGGCAAGGCCCCAGGTCGCCGCGCCTGCAACGAGCGGGAGAGCCAGGACGGTCGCCAGGACACCGCGTTGTCGTCTGATCGTGCTCTTCACCGGTTCCACGACCTCCATGGTGACCGCCCACCCGCAAGCGCACGTGAGAACCTGATGAAGGTTCCTTCATGGTCGCTCATCCGCACCGGTACCCCATCCTGCGGACCGTCGTGATCTTCTCGGCGCCGATCTTGCGGCGCAGCTGGCGGATGTAGACGTCGACGACGTTGGAGCCCGGGTCGAAGTCGAAGCCCCACACGTGGTCGAGCATCTGCTCCCGCGACAGCACTTGTCCGGGGTGGCGTAGCAGCAACTCCAGCAGGGCGAACTCCCGCGCGCTCAGGTCGACCGTGCGGCGGTCGTCGGTCTGGGCCCGGCGGGTCCGCAGGTCGAGGGAGAGCCCGTCGACGCTGAGCAGCGTGGGCTCGGCGACGCTACCGGGCGCGCTTCGCAGCCGCAGCCGGACCCGGGCCAACAGCTCCTCGAAGCGGAACGGCTTGGTCATGTAGTCGTCGGCGCCGCCCTCCAGACCGGCCACGGTGTCGCGCACCCCGTCGCGTGCGGTGAGGATCACCACCGGCATCGCGATCCGGGCCTCGCGCAGCTCACGCAGTACCGCGTATCCGTCGCGGCCGGGCAGTCCGATGTCGAGGACCATCAGCTGGTACTGCCCGGACATCGCGTGGTCGAGCGCGGCGTGGCCGTCGGCGACCACGCTGGTGAGGAAGCCGTTGGCGCGCAGGCCCTTGTCGACGAACCGCGCGATGCGATCCTCGTCCTCGGCGATCAGGATGCGGTTCACGCCGTGTCGTCCTCTCTGTGCTCGATGCGTTCGTGGTGACCCGCGGGCTGGGGCAGGTGCAGGGAGAACCGCGCACCGTGGCGATACGTCGTCTGCAGCTCGACGTGCCCGCCGTGCCCCTCGGCGATGGCTGTGACGATCGTGAGGCCGAGCCCGGCGCCGGTGTGGTTCGCCCGGGCCCCGCCGGCGGAGCCGCGCGAGAAGCGTTGGAAGATGGCCTCGGCGTCCTCGGGGCGTACCCCGTCGCCGGTGTCGGCGACCCAGAACGACGCCTCCGCCGCCGTCACCGCCGACCCGAAGCGGATGACGTCCCCGGCCCGGGTGTGGCCGACGGCGTTGTGCGCGAGCTGGATGACCGCCTGGGTCACCCGTTGCCCGTCGAGGAGACCCTCGCCCTCGGCGATCGACTCCAGCTCCCAGCGCCGGTCCCCGAGCGCGCCCAGCTTGGCGTAGATGTCGCTGGTCAGGTCGACCAGGCCCACCTCCCCGGCGACGACGAAGTCGGGACGTTCAGCCTTCGCCAGCAGCAGCAGGTCCTCGACGATCCGGCCCATCCGGTCGAGCTCGTCGGTGCACAGCCGCACCACCTCGGCGCGCTCGGCCGGGTCGTCGTCCCCGACGAACTCCAGGTTCCCGCGGATGATCGTGATCGGGGTGCGCAGCTCGTGGCTGGCGTCGTCGAGGAACTGACGCTGCGCGCCGAATGCATGCTCCAACCGGTCCAGCATGCCGTTGAACTGCTCGGACAGGGCCGCGATGTCGTCGCGGCCCTCCACAGCGATCCGCTCGGTGAGGTCGTCGTGGCTGATTCGGGCCGCGGCGCGGCGCACCAGGTTCACCGGCTCCAGGATCTGCCCGGACACCACCCACGACGCGATGGCCGCCACCACCAGCCCGATCGCGCTGACCAGCACCAGCGTGCGGATCGTCTCGTCGATCTCGCGGATCTCGCGGTCGATCGCATACGCGACGACGAAGGTGCCGTCGGCGTTGCCCACGTCGTCGACGACCGGCACCTTGACCCAGCGCAGCCGGCCGTCCCGGGTGGGCAGGATGTCGGTCGACGCGGGGTTGGCCACGATCTGCTGCCACCGGCTGGCACGCTCGGCCAACGCGATCGCCTCCCGGCCCCGCTGCGGCACGATCGCGCCCTCGGCGGTGATGCCCAGCACGATCTCGTCGTCGTCGAGGAACTGCCGGGAGATGTGCCGCTCCAGCAGCTCGGTGCCGTTCTCGTAACGCGCACCGGTCTCCTGGTCCACCCCGGCCGCGGCGAACTGCTTGAACTCCTCGGCCTCCTGGTTCAACGCGTCAGTGGCGTCGCTCTCCGCCTCGGCGACAAGCAGATTACGGGTGACGACGACGACGGTCACCAGCGCGACCAGCAGCAACAGCACCAGCCACGCCATGATCCGTAGACGAGCCGGGACGACCAGCCTGCGGCGCCCGGTTGCGGCGCGGCGGGGAATCTCGCCTGCGGACCGCAGGTCACGAGTGGAGACATGCGTCGGAGCCGGCGGGTCGACCTCAACCGGCCGACCGGCCCGCACTCGCTCCTCGTAGACCACAGTCCCTGCATCCTGCCCGTGCGACGGGTCCCGAGGCCCGCTGGATGAACGATTCCTCATCTACGGCCGCGGGCGATCCCCTCACCGAGCGGCCGGGAGAAGCATCGTCGTCACCGCCAGTACCCCGACGAGCACGACGACCGCGGTCACCGTCGCCACCACGGCCGGCACCGCTACCGCACGGCCGGTCATGGACGCCGCACGGAGCCTGCGCATCCGCGACGGTGCCACCACCGCGGAACACAGCACCCCACTCACCAGCAGCATCACCCCGGCCACCGCGCCCGGCCCACCCGGCGCAGCGTGCAGGACCAGCGCCCCTGCGCCGAGCGCGGTCCATCCGGTGCGCTGCCAGGCGAGCGCGGTGCGCTCCCCCGCGGCTGCCGCCACCACCACGTCAGCGACCGATCAGCAACAGCACGAGCACCCCGGCGCCCACCACGACAATCCCGCCGGCGAGCAACCGCACCGTGGTGCCGCCGACCGCGATCGGGAGGTCCTGGCGGATGGCGCGCTCCGCGCGGTCCCATCGCGCGTAGCTCCGGACCGCGACCACCACGGCCAGCACCACCAGCAGCACCGCCAGGCCGTCGCGCAGCAGCGCGGGAGTCAGGTCCGGCACCAGGCTGGCCAGCGCCACCCCGCCCGCGATCAGTGCCAGCGCGGTGCGGATCCAGGCCAGGAACGTGCGCTCGTTGGCCAGCGAGAACCGGTAGTCCGGGTCATGACCGACTTCCCGCAACGGGGGCCGGCGACGCGGCAGGGCCACTCAGCCCACCCGACCAGCACAGCAGCGAACGTGGGTCCCTCGGCCTGCGTCGTCCATGACGACCATCATCGCCGTCGCTCGTTCACGTGCTGCGCTGGGACGCGACAGGTGTGGCGGCCCCGTCGCTGATGTTCCCGACCAGCCGTTCCAGCACATCCTCCAGTGCGACCACCCCGGCGAGCCCGCCCTTCGGCGCCGGAACGGCGGCCAGGTGCGCACCGGTATCGCGCATAGCGGCCAGTGCGTCGCGCAGGGAGTCGTCCGGGGCGAGCGTCGGCCACGGGCGCGCGAGCTCCCCGGCCGTGCGGGTGTCGCCGTGCCGGTGTGCCAGGGCGTCCTTGACGTGCAGGTAGCCCACCGGGTCGCCGTTCGCGTTGACCACCGGGAACCGGGAGAATCCACTGCGCGCGGTGGCATGCTGGACCTGCTCCCCGGTGGCTGCGGAGTCGATCACTACGAGCTCGTCGCGGGGCAGCAGCACGGAGTCCACGGTCAGCTCGTCGAACGCCAGCGCCCCGGTGAGCAGCTCCTGCTCGTCGTCGTCGAGCAGGCCCTCCTGCCGCGACTCGGCGATCAGCCCGCCTACCTCGTCGGAGGTGAAGGTGGTGGCGACCTCGTCTCGGGGGGTCACCTTCATCAGCCGCAACACCCCGTTCGACACCGCGTTCAACGAGAAGATCACCGGCTTGAGGATCATCGTGACCAGCGCCAGGGGTGGTGCCAGGACGAGCGCGGCCCGCTCCGGACCGGCGATCGCGATGTTCTTGGGCACCATCTCGCCCAGCACCATGTGCAGGAACACCACGATCGCCAGCGCGATCGCGAACGAGACCGGGTAGACCAGCGGCTCCGGCAGCCCGACCGCGGCGAACGGCACCTCCAACAAGTGCGCGACGGCCGGCTCACCCACCGCACCCAACCCCAGCGAGCACGCGGTGATGCCCAGCTGGGCGCACGCCATGTTCAGCGACACGTTCTCCATCGCCCGCAGCGTGGTCCGCGCAGCACGCGAGCCCTGCTCGGCGCGCGGCTCGATCTGCGTGCGCCGCGCGGAGATCAGCGCGAACTCCGCGCCGACGAAGAACGCGTTGCCGGCGAGCAGCAGCAGCCCCAGCAGAACTCCGCCCCAGTCACCCATCGGTCGGCTCCCGTTCCTCGACGCGCATCTCGACGCGGTCGACCCGCCAGCCGTCCATCTGCTCGACGCGCAGGTGCACCCGCTGGTGGTCGACCTCCTCGGTCACCGCGTCCCCTGCCCGCGGAACCCGCCCGAGCCGGTCGACGACCAGCCCGCCGAGGCTGTCGAAGTCCTCACCATCGGGCAGTCCAACACCGGTAACCTCGGCGACCTCGTCGGGCCGTAGCAGGCCCGACAGGGACCAACCACCGTCGGTACGGCGGGCCCGGTCCCCGCCGGGGTCGTGCTCGTCGGCGATGTCCCCGACGATCTCCTCGATCAGGTCCTCCAGCGTCACCACCCCCGCGGTGCCGCCGTACTCGTCGACGACCACCGCCATCTGCAGGCCCTGGCCGCGCAGCTGCCGCAGCAGCGGATCGAGCTCCTGGCTGCCTGGTACCGGCAGCGGGTCCACCATCAGCTCCCCTACGGTGCGGCGGTCCCGCTCCGGCTCGGGCACGCCCAGGGCGTGCTTGACGTGCACGATCCCGACCACGCTGTCGACCCCGCCGCGCAGCACCGGGAACCGCGAGTAGCCGGTGCGGTCCACCGCGTCGAGCACGGCGTCAGCGGAGTCGGTGGTGGACAGGAACGTCACCTGGAACCGCGGCGACATCACGTCGGCGGCGGTGCGGTCACCGAAGGCGAGCGAGCGGGTGACCAGCTCCGCGGTCGGCCCGGCCAGCACCCCCTGCTGCGCGGAGCGGCGCACCAGCGACCCCAGCTCCTGCGGGGAGCGGGCCGAGCGCAGCTCCTCCTGCGGCTCGATGCCCAGCAGCCGCACGACCCGGTTGGCGGCACCGTTGAGCAACCGCAGCAGTGGACCGGCGGCCCGGGAGAAGCCGCGCTGGGCCCCGGCCACGGCCTTCGCCACCGGCAGCGGCCTCGCGATCGCCAGGTTCTTGGGCACCAGCTCCCCGAACACCATCTGCACGAACGTCGCCAGCACCAACGCCAGCCCGATCGCGAGGGCGGCCGAGGTGGCCTCGGGCAGACCCCATGCGGTCAGAACCGGGCCGAGCAGGGCGGCGACCGATGGCTCGGCGAGGAACCCGACGATCAGGCTGGTCACGGTGATGCCCAGCTGCGCACCCGAGAGCTGGGTGGACAGCGACCGCAGCGCGGCCAGCACACCCTCCGCACCGCGGTCTCCGTCCTTGGCGGCACGTTCCACGGTGGACCGGTCGACGGTCACCAGGCTGAACTCCGCGGCGACGAACAGCGCGTTGGCGGCCACCAGCGCGACCGCGACGGCCAGCAGCACCCACTCGATCAACACGGTCGGCCTCGCAGCGGTTCGAGATGGTCCACGGACTCATGGAATCGGACATCAGGGACTTTCGCTTGCTGTGAGTGCATCAATTCGCGTCCCTGTGAGCCGTCGTCGAGGTCCCGGTAGCTCGGCGCGAGGAAGCGCGTCGTAGGACGAGTACACCCACCGCGACGAGGACGAGCCCGACGACGACGCTGCTGGCCACGCCGGTCCATTCCTCCAGGACGGTCCAGTTCTCGCCCAGGTACCAGCCCAGACCGATGAGTAGGGCGTTCCAAATGCCGCTGCCGATGGTGGTCAGCAGCAAGAACCGGCACACCGGCATACCGGCGACACCGGCCGGGACGGAGATGACGCTGCGGACGAACGGGATACAGCGGCCCAGCAGCACCATCTTCCCGCCGTGCCGGTCGAACAGGTCCCGGCCGCGTTCGAGATCGCGCCGGCTCGCGATGACGAACCAGCGCCGCCCGGCGAGGTCGTGGAGCCGGTCGTAGCCCAACCACACCCCGAGGTAGTACACGACCAGCGAACCGGCCACCGCGCCCGCGGTCGCGGCGGGCCAGACCAACACCGGATCGATCGCCCCGGTCCGGGCCCGGAACCCGGCCAGCGGGAGCACCACCTCCGACGGGATCGGTGGGAAGAAGTTGTCCAGGAAGATCAGGAGGCCGACCCCGGCGGCGCCCAGGGTGTCGAACAGGCCGAGCACCCACTCCGTCACCGGTGCCGCTCCCCGTGGAGGCGCAAGCTCGGTCGTAGCGGGTGCGGCAGGATTCCTTCCTGTCAGGTCCGCTCGGCGGCTGGCGGGGTGTCGTCATGTGGGTGGATGGTGGCCCTGCGGATCACGGTCCGGGGCGGGAGCGGGGGTGGTTTGCGGCCCGCTCTTGACGTAGGCCGGGCGCAGGTGGACCGGCTCGACCGGCTCCGCCGAGGTCTCGGTCCGGCGGGCTCGGCGTCGGGCAGCCACGGTCTGGTAGCGCAGGTTGAGGACCTCGACCAGGATCGCGAACGCGATCGGGCCGTAGACGTAGCCCTTGGGCAGGCCGGCGTCGAAGCCTTCGGCGACCAGGCTGGCCCCGATCAGCAGCAGGAACGCCAGCGCCAGCATCTTCACCGTGGGGTGGCGGTTGACGAAGTCGCTGATGAACCCGGCCGATACCAGCATGATCCCGATGGCGATCATCACCGCGGCGACCATGATGTACAGCTCGTCGACCATCCCGACCGCGGTGATCACCGAGTCCAGCGAGAACACCACGTCGAGCACCACGATCTGACCCAGGACCGCGGCGAACGATGCCTGCCCGGCCCCGGGACCATGCCCGTCAGAGCCTTCGAGCCGGTCATGGATCTCGTACGTGCTCTTGCCGAGCAGGAACAGCCCGCCCAGGATCAGGATCAGGTCCCGGCCGGAGATCTCCTGGCCCAGAATGGTGAACAGGGGCGCGGTCAGCCCGATCAGCCACGACAGCGAGAACAGCAGCAGGATCCGGGTGACCAGCGCGAGCAGTAGCCCAATGGTCCGGGCCCGCTTCTGCTGATGGGCGGGGAGCTTGCCGGCCAGGATCGAGATGAACACGACGTTGTCGATCCCGAGCACGATCTCCAGCAACAGCAGGCTGGCGAACGCGATCCACAGCTCGGGGTTGCTCAGCAGTTCCACCAGACCTCCTGGTCAACGGGACAGAAACCAGCGGCGCACGCAGGTCTCGGTCGACGAGCCGGCACCCGTCGCGGCGAGCACAGCACGTCAGATACCGAGATCCCCGCCGACGTCGTCGAACCCGCCATCCCCCATACCCGCATCGCCGAATTCCGCACCGGCCGGATCGTCCCCGCCGGTCATCTCGCCGTCGCCTCCCATATCGCCACCGGAGTCCTCGCCCTCACCCGCGCCGTCACCACTGGCGTCCTGGCTCGGGTCGTCGAGGAACGCGCCGGCGATCGAGGTGCCGATGAACGCCCCGGCGACACTCGCCAGCAGGGAACCCGCCAGCATCCCACCCATGCCCATGCCCGCACCCCGGTTGGCGCCCAGGGTGCGTTCCATCGTTCCGGGCTCGCGCATCTCCGCGCGGGTGGCCGTGCGGGCCAGTGACTGCGGATCATCGGCGGTGTCCCGCTCGGGCTCCGGGGTCGAGGCGCTCAGCTCGGTGAGCACCTGGCGGCGCTGCTCGGGGGTCAGTCAGCTTGGCGAAGGCCTCGGCGTGGGCCTGTTCCACGGTCTCCGGGGGCGCGGTGCGCAGCATGTAGCGATATCGCTCCACCGCGACCTCATCCCGGTCGAGGCCCGCGCCCCGCTGATCCGGCGCCCGCGGCCCCGTCGCGGGGGAAACGTGCCCACCCGGATCGGCGGTGCGCCCGTGGGCGTCGCGGCCATCGTCACGCTGACGTGCGGGGTCTGTTCCGAAGATCTTGTCGAGCAAGCCCACGAGAGGCCACTCCCTTCCGGTCGTCGAGACGGGTGAAGTCGAGGTCGCTCAGCGCACTGACCGCGGCCCGGACCGTCGCTTGAGGTAGAGGTAGCCGCCGGTGGCCAAGAACAGCACAGCACCGAGGACGGTGAGCCAGAACAGCCCTTCGATGATCGCGCCGATGACAGCCACGACCAGCCAGATGACGAGTAGTACAGCGAGGAACGCAATCATGATCAGCTCTCTTCGGGGTCAGTGGCGGATGCCGCGGCGGCGGCGTCCGTAGAGGCCGGAGACGAGGGCGACCCCGACGGCGGCGATGGCGATCTGCAGGACGATCTCGATCCAGTCGATGCCGGGGGTGACCGCGACGCCGAGATTCTGGGCCAACAAGGTGCCCAGGACCGCGCCCAGCGCACCGACGACGATGGTCAGCCAGATCGGGATGGGCTGCTTGCCTGGCAGGACCAGACGCGCCAGCGCGCCGATGATCAAGCCGACGACGAGCGCAGTGAAAATGCCGGTAACGGTCACGTGTCACTCCTTCGTTGTAGGAGGCCCATACCTCCCAAGAGCAGCGGATGAACAAGGCAAGCCCCCGCGCGGATCGGGTCCAACGCGGGGGCTCGCGCGAAGCGGCGGCACCGCCGAGGTCGAGGACACCGCGAGTCAGGAGAACTCAGGGCTTCCTGACGGCGTCCTTGACGTGCTCGCCGGCCTGCTTGACGTTGGCCTTGCCCTGGTCGGCCTGACCGTCGCGCTTGAGGTCCTTGTCGTCAGTGGCCTCGCCGGCGGCCACCTTGCCCTTGCCCAGGGTCTCCTCGACCTTGTTCTTGGCCTTGTCCACGAAACTCATCTGCATCCCCTCACTGTCGCCTCGGCCGAAGCCGAGCGGCTGCCGGGATCGGTGCCGGCCGGTACCGGAACCTCAACCGACTAGGTAAAGAACTATTTACCTAGACCGGACCCTTTCAAACATCGCTCCAGCGTTCCACGATCGGTGCAGTGTTGTGGGCCGCCCGGCCGCGGCGTACGACCACGTCGGCGGTCGCCCCAGTACGAGCTCACCACCTCTGCCACCGGGGCCATCGTCGGTCGGCGGCACAGGCGGCGGCGATGCGCAGCGCGGACGCCGAGGCGGCTCGGCAACCGTAACTCTCCGCGATCATCGTAGGCCCCGCTCAGGGAGCATCCAGCACTGTGCGTTGCGTGCGCTTGACGTTCACGCCACCTTCCGGGTGACGGGAAGCTGCGCGAGTACCTCGGCTGGCGTGCGGTCGCGGGGCCCGCGGTTGTACGGCAGCGCGGACAGCACCCGCCCCATCGTGCAGGTGTCGGTCAGCGCGGAGACGGTGAGCCCGGCGCCGATTCCACCGGTGAGAAGACGCGCCTTCGGCACCCGCAGCCCAGCGGCGAGCCCGGCGAGCACCAGCGCTCCGGCGACGAGGCGGATCTGGCGCTCCAACGACCAGCGGGTCCGGCCACGGACGACGTCACCACCGACTGCGGAGTACGCGGCGATGCCGCCGTCGAGGACGTGGACGCCTTCGGCTCCGACTCCGGCGAGACGCTGATGGGCCTGCGCGGCCCGCGTGCCGGACCGGCAGACGAGGACGACCCTCCGGTCGAGCCGCGCAGCGAGCAGCTCGGAGTGGTCGCCGACCATGGTCAGCGGCACGTTGTAGGAACCGCGGATGTGCTCGGTCTCGAACTCCGCGGGGCTGCGGACGTCGATCACGGTCACTGTGCCGCGCTTTCCCAGCCAGGCGCGAAGAGTCCTTGCGTCGATATGGCGGGGGCTGGTGTGAGCCAAGGGGGGTCCTTGTCGGTAGGGGTTCTGCGCTGACTGGTGATCGAGCCGACGGCCGCGGCCAGGCGCGGGCGGCGGACGGCGGAGCTGATTCCGGCTCATGGGCGGACGTTGACGGTGGCCATCATCCCGGCGTCTTCGTGGTCGAGGATGTGGCAGTGGTAGACGCTGCGCCCCGAGTAGGTGGTGAACGGGATGTGGAGCCGGACCCAGCCGCGGGCGGGGACGAGGACGACGTCCTGCGGTACGCCGGCCGGTGGGGTGGCGTCGCTGAGTTCGATTACGGTGAATGGCCATATGTGCAGGTGGAACGGGTGTGCGAGCGGGCCGGGGTTGGTGATCGTCCATTCCTCGGTGGCGCCCAAAGTGACGTTCTGGTCGTCGCGGTCGGGGTCGAAGGTGCGGCCGTCGATGGTGAAGGCCATTCCGCCCATGCCCATGCCCATCTGGAAGGCGATCTCTCGCCGCGTGGTCACGGGTCCGGCGGCGGGCGTCTCGGCGGGCAGGGTGGTCGGCAGCGGCGGTGCGGTGACCGGGGCCCCGGCGGTGACCATGGTGGCGAGGGTGACCGGCCCGCTGCTCGCGGTGCCGCCGCCCATCATTTCGTCCATGCCGCCGCGGTCGACGGCCTCGGCGATCAGCGGGTAGCGGCCGGTGCCGGTGCCGGTGCCGGTGCCGGTGGGGCGGACGATCACGTCGGCCCGGTTGCCCGGGGCGAGCAGCACCCGGTCCGCAGCGACGGGGGCGGGCAGGAAAGTGCCGTCCTGGGCGACGTGGACGAGTTCGTGCCCGTCGAGCCGAATCGACAGCACCCGGGACACGCAACCGTTGATGACCCGCCAACGCTGCGTCGCACCGGGGACGGCGGGGATGGTGGGCTCGTGCTGGCCGTTGACCAGGACCAGCTCGCCCTGGCGGCCCATCGCCCGGTCCATGGCGCCCACCTCTGCGAGCCCGCCGGCGTCGTCGAGGGTGGTGTCGGTGACCAGCAGCACCCGGTCCTCGACGACGGGCAGGTCGGGGTCGGGCCCGGGTGGGGCGACCAGCAGTGCGCCGGCGAGCCCGCCGAAGATCTGACCGGCCACCATGCCGTGGTGGTGCGGGTGGTACCAGAAGGTGCCGGCCGGGTGATCAGGTGGGATCCGGTAGAGGTAGTCGAACGAGGCGCCGGGGTCGACGCGCAAGAACGGGTTGTCGCTGTTGCCCTGCGGAGTAACCCGCAGCCCGTGGGTGTGCAGGTTGGTCGGCTCGTCGAGCCGGTTGGTCAGGCGCACCGCGAGCTCGTCTCCGGGGCGCACCCGTAGCGTCGGCCCGGGTGAGGTGGCGTTGTAGCCCAGCGCGCGGGTGTCGTGTCCGGCCAGCCGCACCCCCGCCGCGGCGGTGAGCTCGACCTGCAGCCGCCCGTCCGCGCTGTCGAGGACCTGCGGTTGGCGCAACTCCGCTCCGGTGTCGGCGGGCTGCAGCCGGCCGCCCGTCCTCACGCCCGAGCCGGTGGCAACCCAGCCCGTCGCGCCGATGGCGAGGCTAGCGGCGCCGAGCCCGCCCAGGACGATCGCGCGGCGCCGGCTGATCGGTGCCGGGGTCATGTCAGCGTGTCGCGGCGCTGGCGGTACTCCTCGTCGTTGATCTCGCCGCGGGCGTAGCGCTCGTCGAGGATCTGCCGGGCCGAGGTCGGCCCCGCCACCGGGGCGGTGTCCGCGCCGGGTCTGCGGTTCTGGGTGAGCCGGTAGGCGAGGTAACCCAGCAGCACCAGGCCGATCACTACCAGGGTCGGCCAGACCCAGAACCAACCCATCATCGAGCCGTCCATCATGGTCGTTCCACTCCCTCGTCTCGTCGTGCCAGTTGTGGTCTGCAGATCAATCGCTGGTGAGTGCGTCGAGCGCGGCGCGGATACGCACCCCGGCCTCGTCCGCGACGGCGCGCAGGTCCTCACGCTCGGGGATGGTGACCATGATCTGAGGGTCCAGGGCCGAGACGATGCTGCGGGTGTCACCGTCGGCGCGGACCACGACGTTGCACGGCAGTAGCAGTCCGATCTGGCGGTCGACGTCGAGGGCGCGGTGGGCGAGCTGGGGGTTGCAGGCGCCCAGAATGATGTAGGGCTCCATGTCGTGGCCGAGCTTCTCCTTGAGGGTGGCGCGGGCGTCGATCTCGGTGAGAACCCCGAAACCCTGCTCCAGTAGGGCCGCCTTGACCGCGGGGACGGCCTTGTCGTAGGGCAGGTCCAGGGTGATCGTCATTCCGTAGTCCATTGCAAATGTTCCATTCGTCGAGTTGTCGGTCGTGTGCTTCAGCCGCTGCTCAGTGCGGCCGGTGCGAGAAGCGCGGCGGCGGCGACGCCGACCGCCACGGCCAGGATGAGGTAGGCGAACCCGCGCCGCAGCGCTGCGGCCGGGAGCCGGTTCGCCACGCGCCCGGCGGCCAGGGACGCGAGCAGGGCAGTGCCGGCGAATACGGCGATCACGCCGTAGTCCACGGTCGCGGCGGCGGCGGCGTGCGCGGACAGCCCGGCCAGCGAGGTGATCGTGACGATCGCCAGCGAGGTGGCGATGGCCTCGGCGGCGGTCAGCCCGAGTAGCAGTCAGGGCGGGCACGATGATGAACCCGCCACCCACGCCGAACAGGCCGGTCAGCACCCCGACCCCGGCGCCGGCGGCGAGCGCCTTGGGTAAGCAGCTGCGCCAGTCGACCCGCCCGTCGCGGATTCGGCACGCGCCGCCGGTCGCCTCCTCGGGGTTCCCGCGCAGCATCCGGACCGCGACCATGACCATCAGCGCCGAGAACGCCACCAGCAGCCATCGATCGGCGATCAGGCGGCCGAGGGCGGTACCCGCGAAGGCGGTGGGAACTCCGGCGGCGCCGAACACCAGCGCCACCGGCCACCGGATCACCCCGGACCGCAGCCGCACCGCCAGCCCGCCCGCCGCCGAGACGGCCACCACCAGCAGCGACCCGAACAGCGCGGCCTCCACCGGCTGGCCGACCCCGTAGACCAGGGCCGGGACGGCCAGGATCGACCCACCGGCACCGAGCAGCCCGAGTGCGGCGCCGATGACCAGCCCGAACACGCCAGCGAGGATCATGACTCCTGCCTCGGGCTTCGGAGCCGGGTCCCGGTCACGCGGTGGTGGTCAGCGCGACACCAACATCGGCAGCGTCGCCGAACATGTCGTCAACAACCACCACCGTCCGCCCGGCGCGCGCGAGCAACGATGCGGCCGCGGTGGCGCGGTAGCCACTGCCGCAGTGCACCCACACCGCACCGTCAGGCACCTCGGCGAGCCGGCCGTCCAGCTCCGGCAACGGGACGTGCACCGCGCCGCGCACGTGCGAGGCGTCCCACTCGGTAGCCAGCCGGACGTCGAGGACCACCTGCGCGGGCGGCAGATCCGCGACCCGCCCCCCGGACAGCTCCGCGGCCAGGTCGGCGAAACTCGCGCTCGGCAGCCCGGCCAGCCGCCCGGCGTCTTCGGCCAGCTCCCCGGGCTCGCCTGTGGCCGCCGCGACGACGTGATCGACGCCGATGCGGACCAACTCCCGCTGCGCCTGCGCGACCTGCGCCCGGTCCTCGCCGAGCAGGGTGATCGGTGCGTCGTGAGGCGCCATCCAACCCAACCAGGTCGCCATCGGCCCGTCCAGGCCCAGGCTCACCGTCCCGGTGAGGTGCGAGTCGAGGTAGGCCTTGCGGTTGCGCAGGTCGACCACCCACTCCCCGTCGTCCAGCCGGCGCGCCAACTCGGCCGGGTCGGCCGTCATCGGCGGGCGCAGGTCCACCGGAGCCGGGCCGGCGCTGTTCAGCGCGCCCATGTGCGCGTAATAGGCGGGGTAGGCACCCAACCCGGACAGCGTCTCGCGAACGAACTCGTCGCGCGCCAGCCGCAACACCGGGTTGACCTCCCTCTCGTTGCCGACCGTGGAGTCGTTCCCGGACGCGGGGCTGGCGGTACAGAAGCTGCCGAACCCGTGGGTCGGCCACACCTGCGCCCCGTCAGGTAGCTCCTCGGCCATCGACGCGGCCGAAGCGTGCTGGGCGCGGGCCAGGGTCTGCGCGTGCTCGTCGCCGAGCAGGTCGGTGCGCCCGGTAGTGCCGTAGAGCAGCGACCCGCCGGTGAACACCCCCTGCGGTCCGTCCGCGCCCTCCAACACGTAGGACAGGTGGTGGAAGGTGTGCCCCGGGGTGCCCAGCACCCGCAACCGCAGCCGCGGCGAGGCCTCCAACACGTCACCGTCGACTACGCTCGTGCGTTCGAACGCCAGGTCGTCCTGCGCCGACATCACATATGCCGCTCCGGTGAGACGCGCGAGCTCCAGACCACCGGAGACATAGTCGTTGTGCACATGGGTCTCCACGACATGGGTGATCCGCACCCCGAGCCGCCCGGCCAATGCCAGGACCCGGTCCACGTCGCGCTGCGGGTCGACCACCACCGCCACCTCACCATCGGAGGCCAGATAGCTGCGGTCACCCAGCGAGGATGTCTCGATCACTTCGACGTCGATCACAACAGATCTCCTTCGTCTCGTCGGTTCGGCCAGGTCGGTCGGGCGCTCATCGGGCGCCGGTGTCCACCGGGCGCCCGGAGCTGATCCAGCCGGCGGTCCCGCCGCCCACCGACACCGGTCGCGCCCCGGCCGCGGTCAGCGCCTCGGCCGCCTTGGCACTGCGGCCACCGGACTGGCAGATCACGTACAGCTCCTGTCCGGCGTAGCGGCCCGGGTCGGTGATCACCCGCTCTAGCGGCACGTTCACCGCGCCGGGCACGTGACCGGCCGCGAACTCCTCGGCGGAGCGCACATCCACCACGGCCACATCGCTGCGACGTCCCGTCGCGAACAGCTCCACATCAACCTCGCGCATCTGCACGACGCATCACCTCCTCATCAGGGATACTCAGGGGGGTATCCGCAAAACACAGCTCTGCCATCGGTCACAGCCTCAGAACAACCCGGAGTGAGACCCGGAGGCGTTGATCAGGCCAGCGAGAGGAACAGCTTCTCCAACTCGTCCTCGGTCATCGGCGGCTGCTCACCCCGCTCCCGGGCCGCCTGGCAATGGCGCATCCCACTCGCGACGAGCTTGAAACCGGCCCGGTCCAGGGCGCGGGAGACCGCGGCGAGCTGGGTCAGCACCTCGGCGCAGTCCCCACCCCCCTCGATCGCCCGAACCACACCGGCCAACTGCCCCTGCGCACGCCGCAACCGCACCAACGCGTCACCCACCAGCGCGGGAGTCATCTCCACGTCACACCTCCACACCCGACAACATACCCCCGGGCGTATCCATTCCCGAAGCCACGCCGACCTGGTCGCCACGCTTCCTGCTGACTTGCAATCTTGCGAATCGACCCGATACCCGCCCAGATGGGTCAAGCCACGTGTGGTGCAGCTGGTACCCCCGCAGAGCTCGGAAGATCGCCTCGCCTGGTGGCTGGCGCGTTGGCGGCACCGCGGTGATGCGCGATACGTGCCA
This sequence comes from Pseudonocardia abyssalis, assembly GCF_019263705.2. Classification (NCBI taxonomy): domain Bacteria; kingdom Bacillati; phylum Actinomycetota; class Actinomycetes; order Pseudonocardiales; family Pseudonocardiaceae; genus Pseudonocardia; species Pseudonocardia abyssalis. Next base: position 545,613 of record NZ_JADQDK010000001.1, on the reverse strand, counting down.
GGGCGACGTCGCCACGCGCCGAGGCGACGTCGCCGGTGACGCCGACGCCGTCCACCAGGCTGGTCGTCAGCCGGGTAAGCCTGACCAGCCCGGTGGTGGAGACCGAGCGGAGGATGCGGCAGACGTGATCAAGTCCCAATCGGTATCGAACGCCCGCGGCATGCTGGGCAGCAACGCCAGGACCACGGATAGGCAACGCTGCGACCACGTTCGTTGTGTCGCGATCCAGTCTTGGTCGACCGAGATGTAGGCGGCGCACGGATCGGCGTGTGATAGAGGCGCGATCCCTGCTTCAGGAGGAGCCGCGAACCCGACAATCACCGCCACCGACCACGCGAAGCAACGCAGCCACAGCAACGGCCGCGAATCCTCCGGATCGAGACACAACATCCGGAGGCATCGATGGAGAGTAAGCCGCACCAGCTGTGGGGCGTTCACGAGGTCGCCACCTACCTCGGCGTTCCCGTCGCCACCCTCTACCAGTGGCGGCACCGCGCGTACGGACCCCGGGGCCGCCGTGTCGGCCGCTACATCCGCTACGACCCCGACGACGTCCGCAGATGGTTCAGCGACCAGAGCGAGACAGTCACATGATCTCCGCCGCCGCGGCGTCAAGCGGCAGGTGCCGGCGAGGTCACCAGCCGACGCACCTCGGGTAGCCGATGGCCACCGTCGACGACAACTGGTACACGCAGATCAAGCGGCCGGACGGGACCACGCAGAAGGTCCCCACCTCGCGCCACGGTGTCGGGTCCCGGTGGCTGGTCCGATGGCGCGACGACGCGGGCACACCACGGAAGAAGTCCTTCGTTCGCAAGGCAGACGCCGAACGCGCCGCGGCCGAGATCGAGACCGAACTGGCACGAGGGACCTACCTCGACCCGGACGCCGGCATGATCCGCTTCCGCGACTACGCGGAGCAGTGGCGACAGTCGCAGTTCTCCGATCCCGGGACCACCTACCAGGTCGGAATCAGGTTCCGGCTCCACGTGTACCCGACGTTCGGGCATCTGCCGCTGCGCACCATCACCCCGTCGGTCATCCGCCAGTGGACGAGCGGCCTGCGGATGGCGCGCAGCTACCAGCGCACGATCTTCGCGAACGTCTCCCAGGTCTTCGGCGCCGCCATTGCGGACGACCTCATCGCCAAGAACCCCTGCCGGTCCGGCACCGTCCGCAAACCGGTCCCCGACCCGCGCCCGATCACCCCGTGGCCTGCCCAGTGGGTGGCCGGCGTCCGCGATGCCCTTCCCGCCCGGTACGCCGTCCTCGCCACCCTCGCCGCAGGCGCAGGCTTGCGGCAAGGCGAGATCCTGGGTCTCACCCCCGACGACATCGACACCCGGCAGGGGACAGTCCACGTCCGACGGCAGGTCAAGCTCACGGCCGGCAACCAGCCCTACCTCGCCCCACCGAAGGGCCGGAAGACCCGGTCCGTTCCCGTTCCCCCATCGGTGATCGACGCCGTCCTCGATCACCTGACCGACCTACCCGCCCAGACGCTGACGTTGCCGTGGGACCGTCCAGACGGAGACCCGCTCACCGTCTCGCTGATGCTCACCAGTCGGGAGTCCACGCCGGTGAACCGGCACTACTTCAACGCGAAGATCTGGAAGCCGGCCCTCGTGGTGGCCGGAGTCCCGCCGACGCGGGACAACGGCTGTCACGCGCTTCGGCACTACTACGCGAGCGTCCTGCTCGACGGTGGCGAGTCCATCAAGACGGTCAGCGAACGCCTCGGCCACGCCGACCCGGCCTTCACCCTGCGTACCTACACCCACCTCCTTCCGAGCAGCGAGAGCCGAACGAAGGACATCATCGAAGCGGCGCTGCCGGCGCTCCCCCGGCGTCCCGGGTCGCGCCCATGTGCCACAGATGTGCCACGATCTTCGAGATGATGTTCATTCATGCAGGTCAGCGCACTACGTCTCGCTCTACTACGACGTCTGATCGAGGCGTTTTCCTGACCTCCGGGTCTGGCCCGAAACGGCGGTTGACCAGGCAAGACGTCTCTCGACGTTTGCCGGCGTCAACCGCCGTTTCTCGTGCTCGTGCGCCCCAGGTGCGCCCCAAACGAAGATCGTCTTCCGGCATCTCGCAACGCTGTGACCTGCACGCTCAGGACAGCGCGCAATGCGGGCCGATAGAGCTCGATCATGCCCGTGCGCCCTAAAGGGTCCGATGATCTTCGAAAGTCCGGTTCGACGAACGAATCGTCAGAGCGGCGTCTTCGATGGCCAACCGGGGCGTGCACGACCGACTTGTCGATCCTCCACAACCAGCACGGCCCGACCACGACCTGACCACGCCCCCGACCACACCGAGCACGACGCAGCCACGCCTCGACCGATCGCCCGCCGCAGCGTTGACAGGCATCGCGATCCCTCGATCGGAGGCCTGCCGTGGACGACCAGCCCGAGCCGCTCTGGGGCATCCCCGAGGTGGCGCAGTACCTGCAGATCCCCGTCGCCACGCTCTACCAGTGGCGCCACCACCACTACGGCCCGCCCGGGCGCCGCGTCGGGCGCTACGTCCGTTACGACCCCGCCGAGGTCCGGCGCTGGTTCACCGAGCAGTCCGACGGCGCCGCCTGACCTATGGCCCACGTCAACGACGCCTGGTACGTCGAGCGACGCCAACTCGACGGCACCACCCGCCGCCATAAGACACCGCGGCACGGGTTGGGCAAGCGGTGGATCGTGCGCTGGCGCGACCACGCCGGCGAGGACCGCAAGCAGTTCTTCGACAGGAAGAGCGACGCCGAGCAGGCCGCGGCCCGCCTCGACACCGAGCTCGCCCGCCGCACCTACATCGACCCCCGCGCCGGCGAGATCGCCTTCCGCGATTACGCCGAGCAGTGGCGCCTGGGCCAGTTCGCCGACCCCAACACCGCCTACCAGGTCCGTGCCCGGCTGCAGCTGCACGTCTACCCGAAGCTCGGGAACCTGGCGTTGCAGGTGATCACGCCCTCGCACATCCGCAGCTGGCTGCGCGGCCTCACCGTCTCGCTCAGTTACCAGCGCACCCTGTTCGCGAACGTCTCCCAGATCTTCACCGCCGCGGTCGCCGACGACATCCTGGCCAAGAACCCGTGCGCCAACCGCACCGTGCGCAAGCCCGTCGCCGACCCGCAGCAGATCGTGCCGTGGACCGCCCGGCAGGTCACCGAGGTCCACCGAGCCCTGCCCGACCGCTACGCCATCCTCGCGCTGCTCGCCGCCGGCACCGGCCTACGCCAGGGCGAGATGCTCGCGCTGTCCGCCGCCGACATCGACCTCGATCGGCGCAGCCTCCAGGTCCGGCGCCAGATCAAGCTCACCCCCGGCAACCAGCCCTACTTCGCCCTGCCCAAGGGCCGCAAGATCCGCACCGTCCCTCTGCCCGACTCCATGCGCGACGCACTGGCCGAGCACCTCGCACGGTTTCCCGCCCGCTCGGTCACCCTCGGCTGGGACGGGACCGAGGGCAAGCCCACCACCGCCGAGCTGATCCTCACCACCCGCGAGCGCAAGCCGGTCAACCGGCACTACTTCAACGCCAAGATCTGGAAACCCGCCCTCACCGCCGCCGGCATCGCGCCCACCCGCGAGAACGGCTGCCACTCCCTGCGCCACTACTACGCCAGCGTCCTGCTCGACGGCGGCGAATCCATCAAGACCGTCAGCGAGCGCCTCGGCCACGCCGACCCCGGGTTCACCCTGCGCACCTACACCCACCTGCTCCCCCAGAGCGACACCCGCACCCGCGACATCATCGACACCGCGTTCCGAGCGCTCCCCCCGCGGAGGCCGACGAGCGGTGCCCCGGCCGCGCACGCGCGACACCCCTCCGGCCCGACGAGGCCACGACGCGCACCCGGCTATTTCGGTCCACAGGGCTGACGCCGGCCGGGAACCTGTCGACCACACGAGGACCACGGGGCGACCACGACCCGACCACCCACCGGTTCCGGACACAACAGGTGAAACGCCCTGAGCAACGGGCGCGATGGCAGGGGGACGGACGGTCACGATCCGTCGTACGAGGGGGACGAACGGTATGGCGATCTTCGGGGGACGACGGCGCGCTGCGGACCTGGAGGTCGAGCTCGCCCGTGCCCACACGACGCTCGCCGAGCTCGGCGCCATGGACCACGTCGAGCGAGCCGCCCGCCGCCAGGCCGCGGAGCAGCAGCTCGCCCAGGTCCTCGCCGAGGAGCACGCCGCCCGCCGCCGCGTCACCGACGCCGAACTGGAGCTGGGTCAGCTCCGATCGCTGCTGATCGAGACGCGCGACCAAGAACTGCTGCAGTCCGCCGGGGTCTACGAGTTCACCCACCCGCTGGAGAACTCCGTCGCCTACAAGGACCGCCTCCAGCGGCTCCGCGCCGACATCAAGGCCGAGGTCACCGCCCGGCACGCGGTCACCGGCAGCGTCGACTGGCAGGTCAACGGATCACGCCAGCAGGGCGCGAAGATGGTCAAGGACTTCTCCACCCTCATGCTGCGCGCCTACAACGCCGAGGCCGACAACTGCGTGCGCACCGTCCGCCCGCACACCCTGGCCAGCGTCTGCCAGCGCCTGGACAAGACCCAGCGCACCATCGCCAAGCTCGGCGCCACCATGTCCATCGCGGTCAGCCGCAGGTACCACGCGCTGCGGACCACGGAGATCGAGCTGACCGCCGACCACCTCGCCATGGTCGAGGCCGAACGCGAACGCATCCGCGCCGAGAAGGAGGCCGCCCGCGAGGAGGAACGCGCTCGCCGCGAGTTCGAGCGGCAGCGCGAGAAGCTGCTCAAGGAGCAGGCCCACTACCGCACCGCCTACGACCGCCTGCTCGCTCTGCCCTCGGCCGACCCCGCCGCCGTCACCGAGCTGCGGGCCCAGCTCGAACGGCTCGGCACCGACATCGCCGCGGTCGAGGCTCGCGCGGCGAACACCCGGGCCGGCTACGTCTACGTCATCAGCAACATCGGCTCGTTCGGCGACCACGTGGTCAAGATCGGCATGACCCGCCGTCTGGACCCCATGGACCGCGTCCGCGAGCTCGGCGACGCCTCCGTCCCGTTCCGCTTCGACGTCCATGCCCTCGTCTTCAGCGACGACGCCGTCGGCCTCGAAGGGCGCCTGCACGCCGACCTCGCCGAGCGCCGCCTGAACAAGGTCAACCAGCACCGCGAGTTCTTCCACACCACCCCCGCCGAGGTCCGTGACCTCCTCACCCGCGCCGCCGGCAGCCATCTGCTCGAGTACACGGAATCCGTCGACGCCCTGGAGTGGCGCGCCAGCGGCGCGACCACGACCGCCGCGCCCGCCCCGCCGACGCCCACACCACCGCCACCGGCCACCGCGCCCGAGCCCCCGGCAGCACCCGCGCCCGCTGCGGACCACGACGGCCCCGCCCTGCGCACCGACGAGCGGATCGCACTGACCACGACGCACCTGCGGCTCGTGCTGCGGACCGACGACGACACCGAGGCCGACCCGATCGCGTTCCTGCTCACCCACGCCGGCGAGGTCCGCACCGACGCCGACATGGTGTTCTACGGCCAGCCCGACCACGGCAGCGGCGCGGTCACCCTGGCCGCCGACGAGACCGGTGCCGCGACCACGCTGCACCTGACCCCGCGCAAGATCCCCGCCGACGTCACCGAGGTCCTCGTCGTCGCTCAGCTCCCCGCCGACCACAGCGATCCCGGATCGGCGCACCTGATCGACCTCGACACCGGTCAACCTCTCGGCCACCTCGCCCTTCCCGCCACCGGCCCCACCGGCCTGATCCAGCTCGCCGCTCTGCAGCGCAGCGACGGCCAGTGGCACCTCCAGATGGCAGCGGCCGTCCTCGATCACGACCTCGCGGCCCTCGCCGCCGCAGCCGGGGTGTCAGTCGACTGAGCTAACCGGAACGCCCCCGTTCCGCACCGACCACGGTCGGACCACGTCAGAAGGGTCCCTTCTGACATATCTCGCTGCCCCGTGGTCACCTGGTCCCACCGACCGGTACAGCCGACGAGTAACAGGCCGGTCAACCGGCCCGATGTCCGGGCGAGACCAGGCCCCGGCACCGCGACCCGATTCCGGGCGCGCCGACGGCAGCCCGGTGGATGGGGGCGCGACGATGGGTTTCGGGTTCCGGGTCGGCGTGCCCGGACTGGGCATCCGCGTGTCGACCCGCGGAGTCCGGGCCTCGGCCGGGCCGCGGATCGCGCGCGTCAGCGTCGGGTCCGGTGGCACCCGGGTCTCGAGCGGCCTCGGCCCGTTGTTCGCCTCGACCTCGCTGAGCAGCGGCCGCCGCACGACCACCACCCGCCGCAGCGCCCCCCGCGCCCGATCCACCGGCCCCTCGCCCGCGCAGCTGGACCGCGCCCGACGCGCCGCCGAACGCGCCCAGGCCGAGGCCGAGCGCCACGCCCGCATCGCCGAGCTCCGCGAGCTGCGCCGCCGCTCCACCAGCGTGCACCTGCAGCAGTTCCCCACCGCGCACGCACCCGACATCCCGCCACCCCCCGCACTCACCCCGGCATGGGCCACCGCCGAGGCCGAGGCGTTCCACCTGCGCGGCATCGGCCGGTTCTCCCGATCTGCCCGAGCCGCCGCACGCGCCGCCGCGGCCCAGGACGCCACGACCTACCTCGCCGCCGAGCAGACCCGCCTCACCCGCCTCCACCACGACCTCGACCGCGACGCCGCCACCTGGTGGCAGGCCGTGCTCGCCAACGACGAGCAGACCGTCTGCGACGCCGTCAACGCCGCCTTCGCCGACAACCCCGCCGCCGGCTGCGCGGTCGGCCTCGAGGACGCGGTGCTCTCGGTCGTCCTGCGCCAGCAGGACATCGACACCCTCCCCGACCAGACCCCCGCACTGACCTCCGCCGGCCGCCCCACCCTCAAGACCCTCACCAAGCGCGACCGCACCCTGTGGTGGCTCACCGTCTTGGGCTCCAACGTCCTCGCCACCGTCGCCGAAGCCCTCGCCACCGCACCCGCCGTCGACGCCGTCGACCTGGCCGTCCTGAGCCGCATCCCCGACACCGGGCGACTCGGCGTCGTCGCCCACGGCCGCTGGACCCGCCACGCCCTCGCCGCCGCCACCCTGCGCACACCCGAGGACGCCCTACGGTTCCTCGACCTGGGCGAGGACGTCACCTGCACCGCGAGGACCACCACCACCCGCATCACCGCTATCGACACCGCCACGAACCCGGGCCTGCAGGCACTGGTCGACACCGCGATCGACGACGGCCTCGACGACCACCACCCCGAGCCCGCACCCGAACAGGTCGACCCCTACGCCATCGTTCCCTTCGCCGACTGGACCGCTCAACCCCCGCCAGCACTTCCGGCCCCGACGCAGGCTCAGCCCCTCACACCCGGCCAGAACCTCGTGCTCCCCGACGACGCCGAGACCGACCTGGCCCTCGACTTCCGCTTCACCGGAGCCGACGCCGACCTCACCCTGCTCCTGCTCGCCACGGACGGGCGCGTCCGCGGCGACACCGACTTCGCCTTCTACAACCATCCCGTCACCGGAGGCGGCGCAGCCCGGCTCCTCGGCAAGACAGCAGCGGGGACGCACACCGTCGAACGCGCCTCGGTGCGCCTGGCCGCACTCCCCCACGACGTCCGCCGCATCGCGATCTCCATCAACATGGACGTCGACACCGGCCTGACCTGCGGAGCCCTCCACGACGCCGCACTGACCATCACCGGCCCCAGCACCGCCTGGACCATCCCCACCCCGGCCGACCCGCAGATCCGCGCCATGGTCCTCGCCGAGCTCTACCGCCACACCCACGACACCCGACCGGTCTGGAAGCTCCGCTCCGTCGGCCAGGGCTGGGCCGACGGCCTCGCCGGACTCGCCCGCGCCCACGGCGTCGACATCACCTGAGAACCGGACCGCCGACCACGCGCGACCACGGACCGACCACGGCTCAACCACGACTTGTACGGTGGCGGAGCCCCGTTCGAACCCCATCCCGCCGTGTGTCAGACCGCCGGCTCTCGAGCGAGGCCCCGGCGACGCAGCCGACGATCAAGGCATCGCGGCACTCCGCGCAGCGAGCTCACCAGCGCCGGCTTCGCTACTTCCGGCCGGCCAGCTCCAGGGCGATGTCGACGATCATGTCTTCCTGGCCGCCGACCATCCCTCGGCGTCCGACCTCGACGAGGATGCCGCGGATAGAGGGAGGTGGGGGGGCAAACCCCTCACCCCTGCCTTGCAAACGTGCGGTGTCCGGCCTGTTCGGCCTTACCCTGCAGGTGAGCGAGATGCGGCCGCTGCCCAAGATGCCTCCATTGGATGCCACCGGCTGCGACCAGACGCCGTCGTGGATGCCGCGGTGTCTCATGTGGACGGTCGTGGCGCGCGCCGGTCGATCCCGGCGCGAACTCCTTCAGTCCCTCGTCGTCCGCGCCGGCAAGCTCCGGAACAGGTGATCAACCGACCTCCGGCAACCGTCAAGCCGCGGATACCAAGATCGGGGTCATCGGTCCGTGCGAGCGTCGCGTACCCGTTGAGCTGGCGCCGTTGATGGCCAGCACGGCTGCGTTGTACGTGGATGACCGGTCTCCATTGACAGAGTCATTGAGAGGCAGCTTCCCCCTACAAACGGCGGTCTCGTCCTGGCTAGGGGTTGTATCGATGACGTCCGGACCGCGGCCACGGTGCCCTCGACCTGCGACGTCCTTACGGCGCTGAGCGCGACGGGCTGGCGACCTTCCACGAGAGGGCAGGGACCCAGCCACAGGCAGGAGCCGGTTCCGACCGTCATCTGCGGCACCGGTCGTGCCAATCGGTTCCGTCTCCGTAGCGGATCATGAGGCTCAGACTCGTGGTGAGCACGACACCGATCCCGGCGACAGCCATCCACCCAGGGATGCCAGACCCAGTACCGCTGCCTGGCCCGGGTGCGGAGCGCCTGTCAGCTGCACGAAGATCACGCGGTCGCCGCGGAACACCACACCCGATGACGTCACCGTCCCGGTCGGGCTCCCGCCGAGCGCCCGGAGGACGTCCAGTCGGGCCTTCTCGACCCGGTGGCCACGGGCCCGATCTGGCACAGTGGAACCCAGGTGCCGGGAAGCAGGCGCCGAGAGGACGTGCGTGTGGAGAGGCATTCGGGTCAGAACCCACCGCCCGCAAAGGCGACATTGCTGGTCAGGACGGCGTATCGGCTGGAGACCGGACTGCGTGAGGCGGCGTCCCGGGTCGCCCTGCGAATAGGCTGGACCGCAGCGGTCCTGCCCTACCCCGGATACGGGACGCAGGGCCGTGCACGGGTGCTGGGGCGGGTCCTGCTGGCACCCACAGCCACCGATCCGGCGGCTCGACGAGGGGTTCCGGGTTGGCAGCGGTTGTTGACCCTCGAGCGGCCCGGGGTGGATGTCGTCGTGGAGCTGGGTGGGTCACGACGGACGGTGCGAAGCGACGAGGGTGGCATCGTCGACGCCACCCTCGATGTCCGAATGCCCGAGGGGCGGGCCACCGCCACGCTGACCGTCGGTGAGCGGTACGACACGGCGACCGTGCACGTCGCTCCCGACGATGCCCGTCTCGGCGTGGTGTGCGACATCGACGACACCGCATGGGTGACGAACCTCCACGACCCGCTGCGGGCGGTGTGGCGCACCCTGGCCCGGTCCAGCGGCGGCCGCCGGGCGGTGCCGGGGATGGCCGGCCTGCTCCAGGCCCTGCGCGGGCGCTACCCCGACGCCCCGGTGGTGTATCTGAGCAACGGCCCGTGGAACCTCGCGGGGCCGGTGGCCCGCTTCCTGGAGCACAGCGGGTTCCCGGCCGGGCCGCTGCTCATGACCGACTGGGGAATCACGCCGCGGGCGTGGTTCCGGGACGGGCAGGCACACAAGCGGTCATCGCTGGAGCGTCTGGTCGAGGACTTCCCGCAGGTGAGTTGGGTGCTCATCGGTGACGACGGCGAGCACGACCCTGACCTCTACGGTGAGTTCGCCGCGCGGCACCCTGATCGGGTGGCCGCGATCGCTCTGCGTCAGGTCGTGCCCCGACCGCGTGAGCGGGCCGTCGCGGACGATCCGCCACCTGATTCCGATCACGACGGATCGACGGCGGCACGGGCGCCGTCGGGAACGCTGGTCGTGCGGGCCCCGGACGGGACGGGGCTGCTGCGCGGGCTCCGCGACGCCCTCGGTGTGGAGCCCGACCGCGCGGGCGACGACGACGTCGGGTGGTGATCCCGCACCGCACATCAGCGGGGAACCACAGCGAGCGAAAGTCCCTCATGTCCGATTCCATGGGCGCATGGACCATCCCGAACCGTTACGCGACCTCCTGTGGTGATCGAGTGGGTGTTGCTGGTCGTCGCGCTGGCCCTCGTCGCGGCCAATGCCCTGTTCGTCGCAGCCGAGTTCAGCCTGGTGACCGTCGACCGGTCCACCGTGGAGCGCGCCGCGCAGGACGGTGACAACGGGGCCGACGGCGTGCTGACAGCGCTGCGCTCGCTGTCGACCCAGCTGTCGGGTGCTCAACTGGGCATCACCGTGACCAGCCTCGTCGTCGGGTTCCTCGCCGAGCCGTCGCTGGCCACGTTGCTCGGACCTGTCCTGACCGCGGCCGGGTTACCGGAGGCCACCGCGCTCGCCGTCGCGATCGGGCTGGCTCTGGTGCTCGCGACGTTCGTGCAGATGGTCTTCGGCGAGCTCGTGCCGAAGAACCTCGCGATCGCGCGCCCACTGCCCGTCGCGAAGGCGGTCGCCGGGCCACAACGGGCCTTCTCCCGGGCAGTCGGTCCACTGCTGAGCTTCCTGAACGGCACCGCCAACCGGATCGTCCGGCTGTTCGGGATCGAGCCCCAGGAGGAGCTGCGTTCGGCCCGCTCCCCGCAGGAGCTGGGGTCGCTGGTGCGCCGCTCCGCCCAGGAGGGGGTGCTGGCCGGTCCGACCGCGGACCTTGTCACCCGCTCGCTGGCGTTCGGGGACCGCACCGCCGCCGACGTGATGACGCCGCGGTTCCAGGTGACGTTCCTGGCCACCACCGACACCGCCGATTCGGTGCTCGATGCCGTGGAACGCACCGGCCACTCGCGGTTCCCGGTCCTGCGCGGGGGCGTCGACAGCGTGGTGGGGATCGTCCACGTCAAGCACGCGCTGGCGGTGCCGGAACCCGAGCGTGGTGGCCGCACCGTCGCCGACCTGATGGTCCCCCCGCTCCCGGTGCCCGGCAGCCAGGAGCTGGACCCGCTGCTGCCGCTGCTGCGTGCGCAGGGCCTGCAGATGGCCGTCGTCGTCGACGAGTACGGGGGCACCGCCGGCGTGGTCACGCTGGAGGACCTGATCGAGGAGATCGTCGGGGACATCGCCGACGAGCACGACGCGCGAGGCGACCGCGCCGTCCCCGCGGACGACGGGGGCTGGACGCTGTCGGGCCTGCTGCGCCCCGACGAGGTCGCCGAGCTCAGCGGGATCCGGCTGCCCGAGGGGGACGACTTCGACAGCCTCGGCGGCCTGGTCGTCGACCGGCTGGGTCGGGTCCCACGGGCCGGTGACACCGTCACCGAGGAGATCGACGGGCACCGCGTACAGCTGCGCGTCGAACGCATGGACGGCTGGCGGGTGGACCGGGTCGGGATGTCGGTCGACGGGACGGAGCAGGTCGATGGGTGACGGCATCGCGATCCTCGTCGGGCTCGCCCTGCTCGCGGGCAACGCGTTCTTCGTCGGCGCCGAGTTCGCCCTGATCTCGGCCCGGCGCACCCAGATCGAGCCCCGCGCGGAAAGCGGCTCCCGCGCGGCGAGGATCACGCTACGGGCCATGGAGAACGTCTCGCTGAACATGGCGTGTGCGCAACTCGGCATCACCGCGTGCTCGCTGGGTCTGGGTGCGGTGGGGGAACCGGCCGTGGCGCACCTGCTGGAGGTGCCGTTCGCGGCGGTCGGACTGCCGGAACCGCTCGTCTACCCGGTCTCCTTCGCGATCGCGCTGGCGATCGTGGTGTTCCTGCACATGGTGCTGGGCGAGATGGTGCCCAAGAACATCGCCATCGCCGGCCCGGAGCGTGCCGCGCTGGTGCTGGGGCCGCCGTTGGCACTGGTCACGATGGTCCTCAAGCCGGTGATCCTGCTGCTCAACGGGGTGTCCAACCTCGTGCTGCGGATGCTCAAGGTGACGCCGCGGGACGAGGTCGCCACCACCTTCACCACCGACGAGGTGGCCGGGCTGATCGCCGAGTCGCGGCAGGAGGGACTGCTCGACGACGACGAGGAGGAGCTGCTGACCGGGGCGCTGGAGTTCGCGGAGCTGACGGTGGACGCAGTAGTGCTGCCCCGCGACGCCCTCGTCGTCATCGACGCGGACGCGACCGGGAGCGAGGTGCAGGCGGCCACCGCACGCAGCGGCTTCTCCCGCTTCCCGGTACTCGGCGCGGACGGGGAGCCGGTCGGCTACCTGCACGTCAAGGACGCCCTGGCGCACCGTGGCGGCGACGCCCGCACCGCCGGCGAGCTGGCCCGCCCGCTGCCGACGCTCTCCCGTGACGACACGCTGCGCGACGCGCTGGCCGTGATGCGCGACGCCGGCGCACACCTGGCCGCCGTCCCGGCCCCGCAGGGCGGGCTCGCCGGGGTGGTCGCACTGGAGGACGTGCTGGAGCGACTGGTCGGGCAGATCCACGACGGGGCCGCCGCCCCCGTGGCGTCCCGACCTGGCACCCCGGCCGGGGGACGGTGATGATGGACGCCGTGGACGACGCGACAGCCGAGTACCCCGGTCTGGCGGACTGAGTGGCCCTGCCACGGCGCCGGCCACCGCTGCGGGACGTCGGCCACGACCCCGACTACCGGTTCTCCCTGGCCAACGAGCGGACGTTCCTGGCCTGGATCCGCACCTCGCTCGCGCTGATCGCCGGCGGGGTGGCACTGGCCAGCCTGGTCCCGGAGCTGACCCCCGAGGCGTTGCGCGACGGCCTGGCGGTGCTGCTGGTGGTGCTGGCCGTCGTCGTGGCGCTGCGCAGCTACGCGCGGTGGGACCGGGCCGAGCGCGCCATCCGCCAGGACCTCCCGCTGGCGGTCGGGGGAACCACGGTGCGGATACTCGCCGCGGGGATCGTCGTCGTGGGTGCCGGGGTGCTCGCGCTGCTGCTGCTGGGGCGCTGACGTGCCGGCCGTCGTCGCGGGAGAGCGCACCGCGTTGGCCTGGCAGCGCACCGGATGGACCGCCATCGGGGCCGGGGCGGTGGTCCTGCACGCCGCACCGTCGTGGCCGGGCATCGTCGCGGGCGTCATGTTGCTGGTGAGCGGGGTGCTCTGCTCCGCGGTCGTGGCTCCGTCGCGGATGCGGGTGCTCGCGGGGAGCGATGCCGACGGCCGTGGGGTGGCGGCGCCGGCGGCGGTGGCCGGGGTGTCCGCGGTCGTGCTCGTCGTCGGGGTACTCGCAGTGGTGACGGTGCTCCTCCCGGCCCGAGGCGGCTGAGGCCCGGCCCGCACGTCCTCGGTGGTCATGCGGCATACGGCGGCAGATGAAGAAGTCCTCATCCAGTGTGCCCCCGGCCCGGCCCGCGGGCAGGATACGGAGACTGTGGCCCACGACGAGCGAGTGCGGAGTGCACGGCCGGTGGACGCCGGCCCGCCCGCGCCGACGCACGTCTCCACCCGCGATCTCCGGTCTTCCCACGAGATCCCGCGCCGAGACGCGACCCGTCGCCGGCTGGTCGTGCCCGCCCGGCTGCGGATCATGGCGTGGCTGGTGCTGCTGCTGCTGGTGGCGCTGGTGACCGTCGTGGTCGTCACCCGCAACCTGCTCGTCGCCGAGGCGCAGAGCGACGCCACCGACGCGCTGAACCAGGAGGCCGAGGAGTTCAAGCAGTTCGCCGCGGCCGGTGTGGACCAGGAGACCGGCGCCCGGTACGCGAACGGCACCGAACTGCTGGAGCGGCACATCTCGCGGCAGTACCTCGACGACGACGAGATCGTGCTGGGCGTCACCGCCGACGGCATGATCGTGCCGCAGCGGGGCCGGGAGGCGATCGCGCTCGCGGAGCGGGACAACCGCTGGCAGCAGATCGTGGACAACCCGGCGACCACCGACATCCTCCCGACGCGCGACGGGCAGCTCCGCTGGATCAAGGTGCCCATCGTCGACGACGAGGGCAACCCCGACGGCACCTTCATCGTGGCCTACGCGATCGACCGCGAGACCCGCGAGATCGACAACACCATCCGCACGCTGGTGATCGTCAGCGGGATCGGGCTGATCGTCGCGGCCGTCGCCTCGTGGGTGGTGTCCGGGCAGATCCTCGAACCGGTCAACCTGGTCCGGCGCGCCGCCGCCCAGATCAGCCACGACGACCTCACCGAGCGGATCGCGGTGGAGGGCCACGACGACATCGCCGCGCTGTCCGACCAGTTCAACGGCATGCTCGACCGGCTCGAACACGCCTTCGGTGCACAGCGCCAGTTCCTCGACGACGCCAGCCACGAGCTACGCACCCCGATCACCATCATCCGCGGCAACCTGGAGTTCGTCGAGGACGACGACCCGCGGGAGCGGGCGGAGGTCGTGCGCCTGTGCACCGACGAGCTCGACCGGATGAGCCGGATCGTCGAGGACCTGCTGCTGCTCGCGAAGTCCGAGCGGCCCGACTTCGTCAGCGCGGAGGAGGTCGGGTTGGTCGATCTCACCAGCGACATCCACGCCAAGCTGAGCCTGCTGGGCGACCGTCGCTGGGAGCTCGAGTCGATCGCCGAGGGCGACGGCCTGCTGGACGCGCAGCGGGTGACGCAGGCGGTCATCCAGCTGGCGCACAACGCCGTCGTGCACACCCTGCCGGGGGACGTGATCCGGTTCGGGTCCGCGGTGACCGCAACCGAGGTCACCTTCTGGGTCGCCGACACCGGCCCCGGGGTGCGTCCCGAGGACGCTGAGGCGATCTTCCAGCGGTTCTCCCGCGGCTCCACCGGCGGCGCACGGGCCAACCACACCGGTGCCGGGCTCGGCCTGACGATCGTCACCGCGATCGCGGAAGGCCACGACGGGCACGTCGAGCTGCGGACGGCGTACGGCCACGGCGCACGCTTCTCCCTGCACCTGCCCCAGCCCGCGGGCTACCACGAACGCATCGACCACCGAGAGGACAGCACGGCGTGAACCGCATCCTGATCGCCGAGGACGAGGACCGCATCGCGCGGTTCGTCGACAAGGGCCTGCGCGCCAACGGCTTCCTCACCAGCATGGTCTCCGACGGTCACGCCGCGCTCGACCACGCCCTCTCCGGCCAGTACCAGCTGATGGTCCTCGACATCGGGCTGCCCGGCCGCGACGGCTACGCGGTGCTGCGCGAACTGCGCGAGGCCCGGGTCGCGATGCCGGTGGTGATCCTCACCGCGCGCGACGGGGTACGCGACACCGTGGCCGGGCTGGAGGGCGGCGCCGACGACTACATGACCAAGCCGTTCCGCTTCGAGGAACTCCTCGCCCGCGTGCGGCTGCGGCTGCGCAGCGCGCCGGGCAGCGTCTCCGAACCCACCCTGCTCAGCGTCGACGGACTGTCGCTGGACCTGCGCACTCGCCGGGCCCAGACCGACGACCGGCGCACCGTCGACCTGAGCGCCCGAGAGTTCGCCCTGCTGGAGCTGCTGCTGCGGCACCCGGGGCAGGTGCTGTCCCGCGAGCAGATGCTCGACCACGTCTGGGGCTTCGACTTCGACCCGGGCTCCAACGTCGTCGACGTCTACATCCGCCAGCTACGCCGCAAGATCGGACCGGAGAAGATCACGACGGTCCGGGGAATGGGGTACCGGTGCGGCTGACCCCGGATGAAGAAACCTTCACGGGACCTTCATGCGTCCCTCGGAACGTGCCGACAGCATGGGATGCGTGGATCAGGTGAAGAGCAACCTCAGACGACAGCGCGGCGTCCTCGCGACCGTCCTGGCGCTCCCGCTCGTCGCGGGCACGGCGACCTGGGGCCTGGCCGACGGCTGGTTCGCCGGCGGTGCCGCCGTGGTCCGGTCGGCCGACGACAGCACCACCACGATCGGTGACGGCGCGGGGTCGGTCCCTCAGCTTCCCCCCGAGCTGCTCAGCGGCGAGCCCGCGCTACCCGGGGCTACTACTCCGGCACCGGCCGCTCCGGCACCCGGGACCGGGGCGTCCCCGCTCACCGCCACGGCACCCGGGACCGGCGGCGCCGGATCGGGGACCGGCCCGGCGCCCGGCGCCGGTGGCGGTGGCGGTGGCGGTGGCGGTGGCGGTGGCGGTGGCGGTGGCGGTGGCGGTGGCGGAGGTGTCGCCGCCGAGGAGGATCCGGGTGACGGCGACGAGGTCACGGAGTCCGGCGCGGACGGCGACTCCGGCGAGGACGGCGACTCCGGCGAGGCGGGCTCCGACGGAGACGCCGGCGGGGCGGACGTCGGCGAGGGTGAGTCCGACGGCGGTGACTCCGGCGGCGGGGAGTCCGACGGCGGTGACTCCGACGGCGGGGAGTCCGACGGGGGTGAAGCCCGCGAGAGCGACGAGGCCGATTCCGATGGGCGCGACGCCGACGCCCCAGAGGCCCGGGAGAGCAACGAGTCCGGCTCCGAGTCATCCGAATCCGAGGGTGGTGACTCCGACGGGGGTGACTCCGACGGGGGTGACTCCGAGGAGGGTGACTCCGAGGAGGACTGACCTCCGCCGACCCACGTGGACCTGACGAACGCCCGGCCGAACCGGCCGGGCGTTCGTCGTGTGTCGGGACGTGAGCGGCGTCTCCACCGGAACGGCGGATCATGAGGGCGCCTTCATCGAAGCCGGGCGTCCGTTTCATGTGCGGCACGCAGGCTCGTCCTCGTGAACCGAATCGCCCGTACCCCCGCTGTCGTCCAGGTCCTGCTCGCCGTCGGTGCTCTCCTGGTGCTGGGGCTCAGCGTCCTGCTCACCCCCGACCGCGAGTCGGCCCCCGGTGCCGGGGCGACGATCGGCGAGCAGGAGCTGGTCCGCATCACCGGCCCCAACGGGCGCACGGTCGAGGCGGTCGCCCGGATCGACACCGGCGCGTCCGCGTCGTCGATCGACACCCGGATCGCCGAGGACCTCGGCTTCGACCTCGACACCGCCGAGACGATCACCGTGGCGTCGTCACTGGGCCGCGAGGAGCGGCCCGTCGTCGACGGCGCACTCCAGATCGCCGGACAGCCCATGAGTACCCGGTTCTCGGTGACCGACCGCAGTGAGCGCTCCAACCCGGTCCTGCTCGGCCGCTCCGAGCTGGGTGCCCTCCAGGTCCAGGTCGGTCAGCAGCTACTGACCACTCCTGGCGCCGACCGGGCCCCGTCCACCCTCGCCACGCTGCTGTCCCAGACCCCTGCCCTGGGCCCGCTGCAGCTGCTCGCGCTGCTGCCGCTGGCGGTCCTCGTGGTCGTCCTGCTCCGGGTGTTCGTCGGCGTGCAGACCCTCGGCACGTTCTCCCCGGTGCTGCTCGCGATCGGTTACACCCAGGCGGGGCTCGTCGCCGGGGTGGGCCTGACGGTGGTCATCGTGGCGGCCGGGTTCGTGGTCCAGCCGCTGCTGCGCCGCTTCCGCCTGCCACGGGTGGCCCGGCTCGCCGTCCTGGTCGGGGTCGTCTCCGTCGTGCTCGTCGCCATCACCCAGTTCGCCGGCGGCGGCACCGGGGAGATCTGGGGGACCGCCCTCCCCGTCGTCGTCACCGCCGTGATGGTCGAGCGACTGTGGGAGACCTGGGATCTCGACGGCTGGCCGGACGCGGCCCGGGACGCCGTCGCGACCACCGCGGTCGCGCTGCTGGTGACCGCGCTGCTGCTGGCGCCGGTCATCCGGGACCTCGCGACCGTCGCCCCGCTCGCCCTCGCGATCGCCTGCGCGGTGTGGGCCGGCCTGGCCGGCACCTACCGCGGGCTGCGGCTGAGCGAGCTGATCCGGTTCGGCGGTGGCCGGCCGGACGTGACCGCCCCGGCGACCGACGCCGCCACCGAGCGGATCGCCACACCCACCCTGACCGACCTGCCCGCCGGACCGACCGCGCCCGCCGAACCCACCCGGGAGCTGGCCCGACGGTGAACGGCCGCCGGCGAGCGACCCCGCACCCCCCGAACCCGAATCCGACCCCGCGCCAGCGCCCCGCGCCGGCCGATCCCGAACGAGGAACAGCGATGAGCATCCTGACCCCCCTGCGCAGCACCCCCTCCCTCCCCGGCCGGTCCGCCCGCCCGGCCCGCGTGCGTCGCTGGGACCGCATCATGGGCCTCAACGCCCGCAACCAGCTGATCGCCCGGGCGAACCCACCCCGCGCGGTGCGCCTGGTCAACGACAAGGTCGCGACCAAGCGGGCCCTGACCGCGCACGCCGTGCCGGTCGCCGACACCCTCCTCGTGATCGACTCCCGGCGCACGCTCGCCCGGCTGGACCTCGACGCCCTCCCGGACTCCTTCGCCCTCAAGCCGAGCCAGAGCCTCGGCGGATCGGGCATCCTGCTCGCCGCCCGGCGCCGGGCGGACGGCGACGGATGGGAGTCCGCCTCGGGCCGCCCGATCACCGTGGGCGACGTCCGCGAGCACGTCCGCTGCATCCTCGACGGGGAGTACTCCCCCCGCGGTGACGACGTCGCGTTCGTCGAACCGCTCATTCGCGCCCATCCCGTGCTCGACGAGATGTCCTTCCGGGGGCTCCCGGACATCCGGGTCATCTGCGTCGACGACCGGCCGCTCACCGCGATGCTGCGGCTGCCCACCTCGGCCAGCGGCGGGCGCGCCAACCTGCACCAGAAGGCGATCGGCGCGTCGGTCGACCTGGCGACCGGCCTCGTCGAGCGGGCCTGGATGGACGGGCGGTCGATCGAGACCCATCCCGACACCGGCAACCGGCTCACCGGGCGCCGGGTCCCGCACTGGGCGACGGTCGTCGACGCGGCCCGCCGCTGCTCCGCGGCCACCGGCCTGCGCTACCTGGGCGCCGACGTCGTCGTCGACGCCGACCGCGGCCCACTGCTGCTGGAGGTCAACGCCCGACCCGGCCTGCAGATCCAGAACGTCACCGGCCGCGGGCTGCTGGACATCCTGCCCTCGGAGGTCGCGGCATGACCTGGCAGCCGGAGAACGGGTGGCCGTGGCTGGCCGGACGCTGGGCCGTCGCCGCCGGCGCCGGCGCACTGCTCGGGGGCGCGGTCTGGCTCGGCGAGCCGGGACCGGACCGGACCCTCGCCCTGGAACCGACCACGGTCCGCGAGGTGGAGCTCGACCCGCGCGAACAGGCCGAGCTCAGCAGCCTCGTCCCCGACGCCGACCCGCCGGACGCGCCCGCCGTCGACACCGTCGATGAGCCGGACGAGGCATCCGATGGTCCCGACGCAGACGCCGGGGAACCGGATCGTGACGCCGGGGTCGCAGAAGGCGGCGAGGACCGCGGCGAGGACGGGGACTGAGTTCGCACCCATTCACCTTGCATCCACATGCTCGGCCGTGATCCCGGCACCACCGCAGCAACAGACCCGACGCCTAGGAGCACGCCGCGAGAGCCGTAGCGACCGTCAGTGATCGGAACCCACCGACCCGGCCGCCGTCACCCGCGACGTGCACCTCCGCTGCGTCGGGTCCCAGCGGCCCGACGAACCTGGCTCGGACCCCCGTGCAGCCTGGCCCGAGATCGAGGCGCTGGCGTTCCTCGTCGCCCCGGTCGACGTCGTGATCGAGGTCGACGGGGTCCGCACTCGGGAGCGGCTGCCCGCGGGCGTGTCGGCGACCCGGGCTCCGCTCGCACCGGGTGCCGTCGGAGCGGAGGCGGTGCGCGGCGGGGTCGTCGTGGCCACGGTGCGCTCCCCGTGGGAGGTCGGGGCGGCGCGGGAGGTGCAGGATCTCGGTTACCGGTTCACGGCGAGCACGGCACGGTGCCCGTACGGGTGCGACCGGACCGCCGGGCGGGTCGAGGTCCCTGTACCGCCTGCTCCGCCCGGCCTCGCCCGCTGCTGAGCCCCGATGGATCAGGGCCTGCTGAAGTCGCAGTCGCCGTCGTCGGCACAGCCGAGCCGGACGGTCTGGTCGGTCAGCGGTACGACCGGCGGCGGGGCGGTGGTCAGCAACGCGCCGCCGAGAGCCGTCCCGACCGGCACGGCGAGCACCGCCAGTGGCACGGCCAGCCGGGACCACAGCGTCCGGCGCGCGGGGCGCAGCAGGGAAGACGGCTCACGTGGGTACCGGTTCATGGTGACCATCGTGGTTCCCGCGCATGAAACGACGGCGCGGAGAAGATGAAGCGTCGATCATCTGACCCACGATGGGTGAAGGGTCGTTCATCCAATCCGCACGCCGCCCTCATGAGCCGTCCTTAACGTCGGCGCAGTGCTGATGTCGACTCCCCGCCCCCGCCTCCCTCGCCACCCCCGGACCCTGCCCGCCGCGGTCACTGCCCTGCTGGCCGTCGCCACCCTCACCGCTGCCGCACTGATCACCCTGCTGCTCCCCGGTGGACCGGACTCCGCAGGCCACCGCGCGGAGGTCGGCGAGGAGGAGCTGGTCCGGGTCACCGGCCCGGACGGGGCCGGGGCGGTAGTGCTCGCGCAGATCAGCACCGGGGTGGCCGGATCGTCGATCGACACCGACCTGGCCGACGAGCTGGGCCTGCCGCGCACCGACGCCGACCGCGTCACCGTCACCTCGGCGTACGGCGTACAGATCCGGGACCGCGTGCCCGCAACGGTGCAGCTCGCCGGACAGCCGCAGAGCACCCGGCTGGTCGCCGTCGACCTGCTACCGGGGGAACCGGTGCTGACGATCGGCCGATCCGAGCTGGGCGGCCTGCTCGTCCGTCCGGGGATGCGCCTGCTCTCCGAGCCCGGACCGGTGCGGGATGCGCCCGCGCTGGGGTCGCTCCTCACCTCCAGCACCGCGCTCGACGCCGTGCAGGTGCTCGCGCTCATCCCGGTCGCGGCGCTGCTCGTGGTGCTGCTGCGCACCCTGGTCGGGCTGCGCACGCTCGGCACCTTCTCCCCGGTCCTGCTGTCGCTGGGTTACACCCAGTCGGGGCTCGTGGTCGGGCTCGGATTGACGGCGATCCTGCTGGTCTCAGGGCTGGTGGCGGTACCGGTGCTCGCGGCCACCCGAATGCCCCGCATCGCGCGCCTGGCCGTGCTGGTCGGGATCGTGTCGGTCGTCCTGGTCGGCGTCACCCACCTGGCCGGCCCCGGGGTGGGTTCGGGCTGGAGCACCGCGCTGCCGGTCGTCGTGACCGCGGTGGTGGTCGAGCGGCTGTGCGAGGCCGGGGAGCTCGACGGGTGGGGACGTGCCGGAACTGAGGCGCTGCTCACCCTCGTGGTCGCGGTCGGGGTGACGCTGCTGCTGTTCGTCCCGGCGGTCGGCGACGTCGCTTCCGCACACCCGCTCGCGGTGGCCGTGGCCGCCGTGCTCGCCGCAGCGCTCACCGGCACCTACCGGGGCGCCCGCCTGCTGGACCGGTGGATTCGGCCCGTGGCCGATCGGGCCGAACCGGTCGTCGCGTAACCCCTCGATGCCCTTCATGTTCGCCCTCCGGCTACCGTCCGGCCACATGACGTCCACAGGCCCGTCACCCGGTCGGGTCGGCCGGACGCTGCTGGTCGCGGCCGTGACGGTTGCGGTCACCGTGGCCGTCCTCGCCGCCTTCGTCGTGCTCGCCGGCCTGCTCGATGTGCGGTTCGAGGACTTCAGCCGCGACCCGGCGACAGTGACCGGCGGGTCGTTCCACGCCGGCTACCTGTCGCAACTGTTCGTGCTGGGGTGGAACCTCGCTGCCGCGGTGGCCCTGTTCTCGGCCGCGGTCCTGCACCGGGTCGGGCACTCCGCGGGCGCCCGGTTGCTCGTGGCGGGTGGGGCCATCACCGCCGCGATGGCCCTGGACGATCTGCTGCTGCTACACGACGCCGTCTACCTCGCAATCGGCATCCCTGAGTCGCTCGTGTACCTGCTCTACGGCCTGGCGATCGGCGCCTTCACCATCGGTTTCCGCGGCCGGTTGGGCCCGGCGGTGCTGCTCGTCGGTGGTGCGGCCGTGATGTGGGGAGCGTCGGCGGTGATCGATCTGACCCTCGGGGGCGCGGGTGCGTCGTTCGTGTTGGAGGACGGGTCCAAGGTGGTGGGCGTCGCCCTGTGGTCGGTGATGCTCGTCCGTCAGTCCTATGCCGAGCTCGGCGTGCTCCTGCCGGCCGGCGACGACCCGGAGACCCGGTCCCGGCACCGTCGTCAGCCGATCCGTCGCCGGGCGGCCCCGCCCCGGCCAACGGGGAGTCCCGCTCACGCACAGGCGGGTCACCTGACGAACGACTGACGATCGGCGCGACCGGCGCCCGCGGCGGTCGCCGATCCACTAGAACTGGTGGTGGTGGCCGCCGGACCGTCGTTCCCGGGAGTGCGGTATCCGTGGACGGAAGCGGCTGGGGAGCCCGCCGAACCCACTGGACGCAGCTCCTGGTGACACCTGGGGAGAGGGGACGGTCCGGTGGTCATCCACCGGTCGGGGCCGGCGACATGGTGGCGTCGGGCGCCGGCGCCAGATCCTGGCGCTGGGTGACGGTCGGGACCGCCACCGGCGGGATCGGCGCGTCGGTGAGGGGAACCGGTTCGGGCTCGTCCCCCACACCGCAGCCGGCCACGGTGAGGCAGCCGAGCAGGACGAGGGCCGCGACGCGACGGGGCATCATGTGGCCTCCGGCAGTTCGACGACGAACCGGGCGCCACCGCCCGGACGGTCCTGCACGTCAACGGTGCCACCGTGCCGGGCGACGTGCTGGGCGACGAGCGCCAGCCCCAGGCCGGTCCCCACATCGTCACCTCGTCGTCCGGCCCGCAGACCACGGGTGAACCGCTCGAACACCTGTTCCCGCAGGTGCGCGGGCACACCGGGACCGGCGTCGTCCACCTCGACGCGGGCTCGTCCGGCGTGCCGGGTCACCCCGATCCGCACCGGCCCGCCGCCGTGGTGGTCGGCGTTGTCCAGCAGGTTCACGATGATCCGGTCGAGCCGCCTGCGGTCGCCCTGCACGAACACCGGCGACCCGTCGCGGTCGACGCCGGGCGTCGGCGCCGGCCGCACCGCGACGACGGCGCTGACGAGCTCGCCGAGGTCCAGGGTCTCGGTGGGATGGACGTCGTCGGACTCGTCCCGGGAGATCTCCAGCAGGTCGACGACCATCCGCTGGAAACGGTCGACCTCGCCGGTGAGCAGGTCCAGGGCCTGCCGGGCGGTGCCCCCGAACTCGTCCCGCCTGCGTTCCAGCACCGCCGCGGCGTTGGCCATGGTGGTGAGCGGGGACCGCAGCTCGTGGCTGACGTCCCCGGCGAACCGGATGTCGCGGCGCACCCGGCGCTCCAGGGCGTCGGCCGTGTCGTTGAACGACGAGGCCAACGGGGCGAGGTCGGGATCGGCACTCGCCGGAAGACGTGAGCCCAGATCCCCACCGGCGACGCGTGACGCCGCGTCGGTCAGCTCCGTGAGTGGGCGCAGCGCCCGTCGCGCGACCCAGGACCCGAGCGTGACGCCGAGCAGGACGCTGGTGGCCACACCGGCGATGAGCACACCGCTGAGGAAGCGGAAGGTGCGGTCGAGCTGAGGAAGCGGGTAGAGCTCGACGTAGGCCGAACCGTCGGTGGCGACCGGCATGGTGACCGCGATGACCAGTACGCCGTCGACCACCACCCGCTGCCGGGCCGGGAGTCCACCGTCGGCGAAGTCCATGAACGGCCCGGGCAGGGACTCCGGGTCGACCTGCCGACCGCTGGTGAGCCAGCCGTCCCCACGCCGGAGCAGGACGGTGGAGTCGGAATCGGTGGTGAGCCCGGCCAGGAGATCGCGCAGGCCTCCCGACCCGGCCCGGAGCGATGCCTCGACCAGCCGGACGTTGACCGTCGCCTGGACGACGGCGCTGTCCTCACGCTGACGCAGCATGTAGCCCGACGCGAGGTTCCAGGTCACCGTGGCCAGCGCACCCGTCAGCACCAGCGAGACCAGCCCGAACGCCACCGCCACCCGCCAGCGCAGGGACAGCTTGACGACACGCACACGGTCTCCTCAGTCGGCCTGGCCGATCTTGTACCCGCTCCCGCGGACGGTCAGTACACACCGCGGGTCGTCCGGATCGCGCTCGACCTTGCGGCGCAACCGCCGGATGTGGACGTCGAGCAGGCGGGTGTCGCCGAAGTAGTCGTACCCCCAGACCCGGCGCAGCAACTCCTCCCGGGTGACGACGCGCCCGGCCGCGGTGGCGAGTTCCAGCAGGAGGCCGAACTCGGTGCGGGTCAGGTGCACCGGCTTCCCGTCGCGCAGGACCAGCTGCTCGTCGGGTCGGACCTCGAGGTCGCCGACCCGCACAGCCGTCGCGCCGGCGCCCGGGCCCGGCTGCCTGCGACGCAGGAGCGCCCGGATCCGAGCGACGAGGACCGCGGCGACGAGAGGCTTGGTGACGTAGTCGTCGGCACCCGCCTCCAGGCCCGCGATGACGTCCCGGTGGTCGGTCCGCGCGGACACGATGATGATCGGCAGGTCGCCTCGGGCGCGCAGGGTCCGGCAGACGTCCAGGCCGTCGACGCCGGGCAGCATCAGGTCGAGCAGCACGACGTCGACCCGGGTGTCGGCCAGCGCGGCCAGCGCCGACTCCCCGTCGGGCGCCTCGACGACCTCGCAGCCCTCGTCAGCCAACGCCAGACCGAGCGCCTGCCGGATCCGGACGTCGTCCTCGACCAGCAGCAGGCGCGTCGGCGCGTCGGTCCTGCGGTCGGTACTCAGCGTCGGACCACGACCCAGCCGCGCAGTCGGTAGGACGCGAGACGGTGCAGCATCTCCGCGAAGGATCCGGCCGGGACCTGCCCCCGCAGTTCCCGCGCAGCGACCGAGACCTCACGACGGACGACGTCGGCCGGGACCAGATCGGAGAACTCTTCGGTGAGGCGGCGGACCACGTCGGACCGGTCGACGGTGGACGGTTGACCGGGCATGGGGCTCCCCTCGTCGTGCGACTCCTGCCGATACTGGCCGATCCGGGCCCGTCGCGCGCCTGACGCTTGTCTGACGATCGGTGCAGGCATCGTCCCTACGTCACTTGCCGGTCACCGCGTCCTTGACCTTCGACGCCGCATCCTTGACCTTCTCTCCCGCCTGCTTCAGCGCGCTCTCCCCCTGGTCGGCCTGGCCCTCCGCCCGGAGCTGGTCGTCGCCTGTGGCGTCACCGACTGCCTCTTTGCCCTTACCCGTCCACTCCTGGGCCTTGTTCTGGATCTTGTCGTCGGCTCCCACGGGACCTCCTCGTATCGGTGATGGGTCGACGTCGAAGTTAGGCCTGCGCCACCGTTCGCGCTGTCAGGACCGGGCTGGAGGACGGATCGTCAGGAGATCGTCAGGCGCGGGACCGTTGGCCGACGGCGGCACGGGGAAGTCCTGGAGAGCTCACCGAACTTCATCCCTAGGAGTAGTCATGATCGGATTCATCGTCGCCGGCCTCGTCATCGGTGCTCTCGCCCGGCTGATCAAGCCCGGCAAGCAGCGACTGAGCGTCGTCGCGACCCTCCTGCTCGGCCTGGCCGGATCGGTGATCGGCGGAGTGATCGCGAACCTGCTCGGCACCGGTGACATCTTCGAGCTCAACGTCCTCGGCTTCATCGTGGCCGTCGTCGCCGCGGTCGCACTGATCGGCGTCGCCGAGACCCTGAGCGGTCGCCGGGCCGTGAACCGGACCTGACGGCATCGATCACCCCCGGTGCGCCGTCCGGCACTGATCCGCGCAGATGGACTCATGTGCGGCGCCGACACCGGCTTCCTGCTTGAGTGGCCGGGACGTAGGGGTCGAGAGGAACCCTGTGCAGCCCCTACAGCAGGACCTCTACCGACGGGCGCGCTCAAACCCCGGCAAAGCGCGACGAGGTCGAACAGGTCCACGTCGCCTTGCTGGGTCAGGCCCGGGATGACGACGATCAAGGCGTCGGCCACACGAATCCGGTACTCCGGGCGGCCGCGATCCATCGCCTCCGCCACCAGAGCGTCGGATGCTGCTTCGGCCGCATCCGCTCTCGTCACTGAGATCCCGCCGGCCAGAGGATGCACGTTCTCCGCACCGGTGCTGAGCACGCCTACAGTGCAGGTGATGTCCATCCCCGCAGAATGACGGCTTCGGGGCGGACTGAGAGTTGCGGCGTCGGTGGTGCACCGCCGAGGGGGAAGTGACGGGGGCTGCGGCGATGACCCGTCGACCACGCATCGACCCACACTCACGTCCAGCAGCCGTGGTCGCTCCAGGCCGCCGAAACGGCACGATCGGCACGCCGTTCCAGCCCACGATCGGACAGACTCCCCCGGTGCTCGTGCGCCCCAGATGCGCCCCAAACGGCCGTTCGATCTTCATCTGCGCAGCTCAGAGGCCTACGACCCGCTCCACTACGACGTCTGATCGAGACGTTCCGCCGATCTCCTGATCAGCGCCGATCGGCGGTCGACCAGGTACCACGTCTTCTGAGGGGTGCCTGCGTCGACCGCCGTTCTCGTGCTCGCGTGGACCCGACCCCCGTCAGCCGGACATGCTCCGGCCCCCCGGGAGTGCTTGACTCGGCCTCATGAGGATCTTCTTCACCGGCGGCAGCGGCAAGGCCGGGCACCACGTCGCGCCCTACCTCGCCTCCCGCGGCCACCAGGTCACCAACGCCGACCTCACCCCGCTCGGCCACGACGACGTCACCGACCTGCGGGTGAACCTCACCGACGCCGGCGCGGTCTACTCGGCGCTGGCCGGCGTCCCGACCCAGGACGACTTCGACGCCCCCCGCCCCGAGCCGTACGGCGGGTCGGCCTACGACGCGGTCGTCCATTTCGCCGCGGTCCCCCGCCCCCTGCTCGCCTCCGACCAGGCCACCTACGCGACCAACGTCCTCGCGCACTACAACGTCCTGGAGGCCGCCACCGCCCTCGGCATCCGCAAGATCGTGTTCGCCTCGTCGGAGACGACCTACGGCGTCTGTTTCGGGCGCGGTGATCGCAAGCCCCTCTACGTCCCGGTCGACGAGGAGCACCCGGTCGTCCCCGAGGACTCCTACGCCATGTCGAAGGTCGCGGGCGAGGTGACCGCGCGGTCCTTCCACGCCCGCACCGGCGCCGACGTCTACGGACTGCGCATCAACAACGTCATCGAACCCCACGAGTACACCGAACTCTTCCCGGCCTTCCTCACCGACGCCGGCCTGCGCAGGCGCAACCTGTTCGCCTACATCGACACCCGCGACCTGGGGCAGCTGACGCTGCGCTGCCTGGAGACCGACGGGCTCGGCTACGAGGTCTTCAACGTCGCGAACGCCGACATGTCGGTCGCCGCCACCACGAGCGAGATCATCGACCGGTTCTACGGCGGTGTGGAGGTGCGGCGTCCGATGGGCCGCGACGAGACGTTCTACTGCATCGACAAGGCCCGCCGACTCCTCGGCTACGAGCCGCAGCACTCCTGGCGCGACGTGCTGCCCGACCCGGGCCTCTGACGGGCACCGGCCGTTGGACAGCGCCGGCGGGTCGCGACGGCAGGCCGCGAGCCGACTCCCGTTCGGTGGTGTCCGGGGGAGCGGCGGCCGTCGTCGCTCAGCTGCGGACGGGCGCGCGGATCGACGCACTCGTCGATCTCGCTCGCGACGGTGCCCACCGGTGCGGCGGAACGGGTCACCGCGCTGCTCTCGGTCCGGTCTCCGCACATCCGCTCGGATCGCGGCTCACGAACGCCGACGGCGTCACACCCGCCCAGCGCCGGAACGCGCGGGTGAAGGTGCCGACGTCGCGGAATCCACCGCGACCCCCACCGGTGTCCCCTCCAGCAGCGGCCGCCGCGCGAGCAGGAGGCGCTGCTCCCGGATGCAGCGCGCCGGCGAGTCCCCGTCCTCGGCGAACAGGGACTGCAGCAGGCGCAGGGAGATGTGGTGCTCGCGGGCGAGCCACCGGGGGTCAGCGAAGAGGCCGTCGCGACCGGCGTCGACGGGGCCGTGGCATCCGGCGGTCCGGTCCTGGAAGGACAGCACGGTCCCCCGACCGTTCGGCAGGTCGATCGGCGCGGCGGACCAGGCGATCGGCAGCAGGGAGCCGTCGCGACGGGTGGAGATCGGGCATCCGCAGACCGAGCCGGTCGCGCCGGCGGGAACGGCGGGGCGGGGGGCCCGCCCGGGTCTCAGGGCGCCCGACCAGCGCCGGAACGGCGGTCGACCGGGCATCACGTCTCCGACGCGACGCCGGCCCCGACCGCCGTTCTCGTGCTCGGGCGCCGTCAGGTGGCGACGTTGAAGAAGCTGTCCGGCAGCTGCCCGCCGTACCAGACGATGGCCTTCTCGATGTTCGCACCGTCCCAGATGATCGGCTGCCAGTCCGGGCCGTGGATCGGGTAGCCGCCGGAGAACAGCTCGACGCGGTTGCCGCCGGGCTCGAAGACGTAGATGAAGAACGCCTGCGTCAGGCCGTGCTTGCCGGGGCCCGCGTCGATCGGGGTGCCCTCCTCGACGAAGGTGTCCGCGGCCCGCAACAGGGTCTCCGGGGTGTCGAGGTAGTAGGCGATGTGGTGCAGGCGGCCGCGCTCGCCCATGCCGTCGCGCATGATCGCCAAGTCGTGGACCTGCGAGGTGACCGACATCCACACCCCGATGTCACCCTCCGGGGTGCGGGCGGCCTCGCGGAGCTTGAACCCGAGGACGTCGGTGTACCAGTCACGGGCCTCGTCGACGTCGCGGGCGGTGATGTTGAGGTGGTCGAGGCGACGCGCCCCGATCCCGGGGGTCGGGAACTTCACGCACTGGCTCAGCAGCGCGGACGGCGTGTCGGACTCGAAGCGTTCGAAGTCGTAGAACAGCTCGGTGCGGTGCCCGAACGGGCCGGTGAAGCTGAGGGTGTCGCCCTGGGCGAAGCGCGAGCCGCCGGCCTCCAGCTTGTGCTCGACGCCCTTGTCCCGGAACCGCCGCGCCCAGCCCTCGACCTGGTCGGGCTCGGCGACCTGCCACGCCATGTGCCCGAGACCGGGCTTCGGGCCCTCGGTGAGGATCGTGGAGTAGCGGGCCCACTCCCCCGCTCCGCGCAGGTACACCGACTGGCCCTCGCGGTGGGTCTCGTGCAGGCCCAGGACGCGGGTGAAGAAGTCCAGGGACTCGTTCGGCTTGGGGGTGAACACCTCGACGTGGTGCAGGTTGTGCACCCGTGGGGTGCTGACCTCCATGTACTCGCGGGTGTCGGGCTGGGTCTCGGGCTGGGTCACGGTGGTCACGTGGCCGTCTCCTTCCTGGGGCGGGTCGCAGTGGCCGGTGGGTCCGGGCTGCGCCTGCGGTGGGTCCGGTCGTGGTGCGGGCGTGCGGCATCGCCCGCCGCCCGATGGCCGGGCAGCGGTGGGATCCGTGGGAACGTGTGGGGTGTCGGGAGGTCAGATCCAGCCGGCGACGAACTCCCGGCTCAGCTCCTCCATGGCCTCGACCTGCAGGGGCAGGGCGATGGGCGTCGATCCGCGGGTGCTGCGCCCCGAGGAGTCCAGCCCCTCGCCGCGGCGGTGGAACGATCCGCCGTAGAACAGCAGGGGCTCGCTGTCCCGGATGGCGATGGCCTCGACGAGGCCGAGGTACAGCACGTGGTCGCCGCCGTCGTAGGAGCGCCACGGCGTGCACTCCAGGGTGGCGTGGGTATGGCGCAGCCGGGGGGCGTGGCGGCCGTGCTCCCACTCGATGACCGCGGCCTGGTCGGGGCGCCCGGCGAAGGTCATGGCCACCCCGATCTGGCGGGAGGAGAGGACGTTGACGGTGAAGGGCCGGTCCTGCAGCAGCGGGCACGCCCTGGACGTGCGGGCGAGGGACACCAGGATCAGCGGCGGATCGAGCGACACGGAGCTGAACGCGTTGACCGTGGCCCCACGGGGCTGGTCGTCGTGGGTGTAGCTGACCACGGTCACCCCGGTGGCGAACCGCCCGAGGCACGAGCGCAGCTGCCCGGGCTCGATCACCTCCGTCACGGTGTCCGGTGTGCCTGCTCCGGGCGTGGTCGGGCTCCCCATGGTGGCTCTCTCCCTCGTCGGACGAACCGGGTCGATGTGGACACGTCGTCAGCCGACGTCGTGCGTGGCGGTGCTGCCGGTGGGGCTCAGGTCGATGTGGACGACCGGGGACTTCTCCGGCTGGGCGATGCTGACCATGTCGACCCGGTGCAACCGGGTCGCGGTCTCCAGGCGCTTGCGGTCCTTCGCGCGGATGGCCTCGAGGATCTGCCCGTGCACCCGCAGGTTGTGGTCGATGGTCTCCTCGTGGCCGTCGGTCCAGACGGCCCGGACCAATGCGCCGGTCAGGACGGTGACCAGGCTGTCGTAGATCGAGGTCAGCACGGTGACGCGCGTCGAGGCGGCGATCGCCCGGTGGAACTCGACGTTGGCCTCGAAGAACCCGCGCGGGTCGCCCGCGGAGGTGGTCATGCGCTGCAGACCGCGCTCCATCGCGACGTGGTCGTGCGGGGTGGAGTGCTGCAGCGCGAGGTTGTTGAACATCTCCTCCAGCAGCATGCGGGACTCGAAGATCTCCAGCGGCGGGATGGTCAGACCCTGGAACCACAGGTCCAGCGCACCCAACCGGACACCGGGTGGCTGGTCGGCGGTGAACACGCCACCGCTCGGACCGGGCTTGACGGTGATCAGCTCCCGCTCCCGCAGCAGCCGCAGCGCCTCGTTCATCACGCCGGGGCTCACCTCGAACCGGCTGATCAGCTCGGTGCGCAGCCCGAGCCTGGTCCCGGCCGGGTGCCCGGAGCGCAGGATCTCCATCTCGATCCGGTCCGCGATGTCCTCGGCCCGCGAGGACGTCCCGCGCACCGCCTTCGGACCCGTCTCCCTGACCACGTGTGCCTCCCTGCCGCCGCATCCGTCAGCCCGTCCCGCGGGCCGTGCCGGCGCCAGTGTCTCGGGCGCCGGCACGGCCGCGGGCGCGTACCCGTCCTCAGCGACCGCTACCGCCGTTGTGCCGGACGTCGTCGTTGTCGACCAGGTCGGGCACGGTCCAGCCGTTCAGGTCGTACTCGGACATGCAGCGGTCGACCATCTCCTGGTAGCCGGCGATCTGACCGGTCTGCAGCTGGCCCAGGTAGGCCTCGATCCGCAGGTTCTCGTGGTTGCCGGAGTAGTTGCGCTCGTAGAGCTCGTGGCGCCCGCCGAACTCCGACCCGATCGCGTCCCAGATCAGCTTCATCAACTTGACCCGGTCCTCGGCCGACCGCCCGCCGGAGCCGCGCACGAACTGGTCGAGGTACGGGCGGAGCTCGGCGTTCTTCCAGTCCTCCGCGCTCGACGGCAGGTAGATCAGCGCGCTGGCGACGTCCTGCTCGAAGATCTCCTTCGCCCGCGGGTAGGCCTGGGTCATCATCAGCCGGTAGACCCCGGCGGAGTCCGGGTTGGGCACGTAGGTGCCGTCCGCCCACTGGGCGGGGTTGTCGACCATCGAGTCGACGCAGGCCCAGAACAGGTTGCGCAGGCAGACCAGCTCGCCCACCCGCGTCTGGACCCCGCGGAAACCCGACGTGCCCGTCATCTCCAGGGCCTTGGTGAGCAGCCCGACCAGGAAGTCGAACTTGACCGCCAGCCGCACACAGCCGTGCAGCATCGCCCGGAACACGAACCCGGACCCGGCGAAGAAGTTGTTGGCCTTGTCGACGTCGTAACAGAAGACGCTGTCCCACGGGACCAGTACGCGGTCCATGACCAGGATCGAGTCGTTCTCGTCGAGCCGGCTCGAGAGCGGGTAGTCGAACGGGCTGCCGTTGGTGGCGGCGTTGAGCTCGTAGGACTGGCGGCAGATCAGCTTCAGCCCGGGGGTGTTCATCGGGACCATGAAGATCGCCGAGAACTCCTTGGACTTCACCGGCAGCGGGCCGTAGTTGCCGACGAAGTTGTAGTGGGTCAGCACCGAGTTGGTGGCCACCACCTTCGCCCCGGACACGATCAGTCCCTCGTCGGTCTCCTCGACCACGCGCATGAACACGTCACCGGCCGCCTCCATCCCCAGATCCCGGTCGACCGGCGGGTTGATGATGGCGTGGTTGACGTAGAGCAGCCGCTCCTGCGCCTCGGCGTACCAGCGCTTCGCGTTCTCCTGGTACGGCGCGTAGAACTCGGTGTGCGAGCCCAGCGTCGACAGGAACGCCGCCTTGTAGTCGGGGCTGCGCCCGAGCCAGCCGTAGGTCATCCGGGCCCACGCGGCCGAACCCTCCGCTCCCGCGCGCAGCTCGGCCGGCGAGTAGGGCGCCTTGTAGAACGGGTGGGTGAACCCGCCGTTGCCGGTGTCGGTCGGCACCGCGAGGGTGCCCTCGTTCGCCGGGTCGTGCATGGCGTCGTAGAGCCGGGCGACCATCCGGGCGGTGTTGCGGAACGCCGGGTGCTCGGCGACGTTCTGCACCCGCTCACCGTGGATCCACACCTCTCGACCGTCGTCGAGGCTCTCCAGGTACTCCGCGCCGGTGAAGGGCCGACGGGAGTTCTCCCCCGCGGTCGCGGCGGACGTCTCGCTGATCGTCTGCGTCACTGCAGCACTTCCTTCGTGGGAGATCGACGTCCCGCCGGGTCGGACCTGATCCGACGAGGCCGGGGACGGGCTGGAAGGTTTGTGATTCTGCATGAAGGTAACGCGCACCGCGCTCAGCGTCAACGGGGCATCTACCTGCGGATCGGTGGACCAAGCGCTCTGGGTCACACCTTCTACGTAGCGAATGTTCTTGCTACTGTTCGAGCGAACCGGGGGTGGTGTCGCGCCCCGAACCACGAACGAGAGGTCAGTGATGACCCAGACCGTGACCGAGGCGGACCCGGAGATCGGCCGGAGCATCCAGGCGGCCGGGATCCGCACGAACTACCACGACCAGGGCACCGGAGCGCCGGTGCTGCTGGTGCACGGGTCCGGTCCCGGTGTCTCGGCCTGGGCCAACTGGCGCGGGGTCCTGCCCGCCCTGTCGACCGAGCGGCGGGTGATCGCGCCGGACGTCGTCGGCTTCGGCTACACCGACCACCCGACCGGCTTCGAGTTCACCCGGCAGGCGTGGGTCGACCATCTCGTCGGCCTGCTCGACGCCCTGGACCTGCCGACGGTCTCCGTCGTCGGCAACAGCTTCGGCGGCGCGCTGGCGCTCTGGCTCGCCGACCGCCACCCCGACCGCGTCGACCGGCTCGTGCTCATGGGCAGCGCCGGCACCCGTTTCCCGCTCACCCCCGGCCTGGACGCCGTCTGGGGCTACGAGCCCTCGGTCGAGAACATGGCCGCCCTGCTCGAACTGTTCGCCTACGACCGGTCGTTGCTCGGACCCGACCTCGCGCGGCTGCGCTACGAGGCCTCGATCCGCCCCGGCGTCCACGAGTCCTACTCCGCGATGTTCCCCGCACCCCGCCAGGACGGCGTCGACGCCCTCGCCCTGCCCGACGCGTCGTTGCGGGCGATCCGACACGACACCCTCGTCGTGCACGGCCGCGACGACCGCGTCATCCCCCTGTCCTCCTCGATTCGCCTGAACGAGCTGATCCCCCGCTCACAGCTCCACGTGTTCAACCGGTGCGGGCACTGGACACAGATCGAGAAGGGCGCCGAGTTCGTGCACCTGCTCCGCGGTTTCCTACCCGCCTGATCCCTGCCGGGCGAGCCGGAATCATCACCGTCGGATCTCCGTTACGCGGGGTACCGATCCGGAGGAGCCCCGATGACCGTCGCCGTCCCGGCCACCATGCGCGCCGTCGTGCTCGACGGACCCGGGCCGCCCGCGGCGTTGCAGGTCAGGACGATCCCCGTCCCGCACCCCGCACCCGGCTGGGTGCTGATCCGCGTGACGGCGTCCGGCCTCAACCGCTCCGAACTGCACACCCGCCTCGGTCTCGGCGAGGGCGTCACCTTCCCGCGGGTTCCCGGCATCGAGGCGACCGGAGTCGTCGCCGTCTGCCCCGGCGGCGAGTTCGATCCCGGTCAGCAGGTCGCGGCCATGATGGGTGGTATGGGCCGCACGTTCGACGGTGGCTACGCCGAGTACACCTGCGTGCCGGCGACCCAGGTCATCGCCTTCCGCAGCGACCTCGACGCCGCCACCCTCGGAGCGGTCCCCGAGATGCTCCAGACCGCGTACGGCGCCCTCACCGTCGGGCTCGACGCCCAGCCCGGACAGACGTTGCTGATCCGCGGCGGGACGTCGTCGATCGGGCTGGCTGCCGCCGTCCTGGCCAAGCGGCGCGGCCTGGCGGTCCTGGCGACCACCCGCGACCTGGGCCGGGCCGACGTGCTGCACCGCGCCGGGGTCGACCACGCCGTACTCGACGACGGCGCCGTCGCCGCGCGGGTCCGCGCGATCGTGCCGGACGGCGTCGACGTCGCCCTCGAGCTCGTCGGCACCCCGACGCTGCCCGACACGCTCGCCGCGACGCGCGTCCACGGCGTGGTCTGCTTCGCGGGAATGCTGTCCAACCGCTGGACCGTCCCCGACTTCTACCCCATCGAGTACCTGCCCCGCGGCGTCCGCCTCTCCGCCTACGGCGGCGACGCCTCCGACCTCCCGCCCGCCGTGCTGCAGGAGTTCCTCGACGACGTCGCAGGCGGCCGCGCCGTGGTGCCCCTGGACCGCACCTTCGACCTCGACGGCATCGTCGAGGCGCACACCCTCATGGAGCACGGCGGCACCGCGGGCAAGCTCGTCGTCGTTCCCTGATCCCCCGTTCCCCGATCCCCCGTTGCCCGAGCCTCAGCGCGTCGGGTCGACCAGCACCTTCATCTTCTGCCCGGCGCGCAACGCCTCGAAGCCCTCCGCGAGCACGTCCCCCATCGCGATCTGCTCGACCCAACCGGTGGTGTCGTAGTGCCCGCGGGCCATCAGGTCGATGACGGCCCGGTAGTCGTCACCGGTGTAGCAGAGGGTGCCCTGGATGCGGGCCTCGCGGAGCACCAGCTGGATCAGCGAGGTCTCCAGAGGCTTGTCGTAGATCGCGACGCTCACCAACGCCTTCGTCGGGCCCAGGCACAGCAGCGCCCCCTCGACCGAGGCCCGCACGCCCGCGGCGTCGAAGGCGGCGTCGACCCCGCGGCCGTGGGTGTGGTCGGCGACGAAGGCGGGGACGTCGGTCGTCGTCGGATCGAGGGTACGCGCGCCGAGCCCCTCGATCGCCGCCCGGCGCACGGCGGACGGCTCGACGACCAGCACGTCCTCGATGCCCCGCCCCCGCAGCGCGAACCACAGGCCGATGCCGATCGGACCGGCGCCGAAGACGATGCTGGTGCCGTCCGGCGCGGCGTCGCTGAGCATGGTGGCGTGGTAGGCCACCGACATCGGCTCGACCAGCGCGCCGAGCTCGGTCGAGACGGAGTCGGGCAGCTTGTGCGCCATGATCTGGTCGATGACGGTGTACTCGGCCATCCCGCCGTCGGTGGACAGCCCGTGGAAGCCGACGCTGGTGCAGATGTTGTAGCGCCCGGCCAGGCACGGTGCGCACTCGCCGCACCGGTACACCGGCTCGCACGCGATGCGGTCGCCCTCGGACAGGCCGGTCACACCCGTCCCGACCTCGACGACGGTCCCGGCGAACTCGTGACCGAGCACGACGGGCAGCTGGTCGTGGGTGAGCGGGTGCGGCTCCGTCGGCACGAAGATCGGACCGTCGAAGTACTCGTGCAGGTCGGTACCGCAGATCCCGTTGAAGCCGACCCGGACCCGGACCTGCCCGGCGCCGAGCCCCGGCTCCGGTACGTCGGTGACCGCGATGTCGTTGCGCCCCCGGTAGACGACTGCTCGCATGCTTCGAACTCCTCGTGGTCTCGGGTTGTGGATGAGGGAAGGTTCTCGGCGGCCGGCGGTGGGCTCCGCGACCGTCACCCGTTGCGGTGGAACAGCTCCAGCTGGATCCCGTCGGGGTCCCGGAAGACGATCGCCGAGTACTTCCGTGCCGCTTTGTCGATCACTCCGGAATGGGGCACACCGATCTCGTCGAGCCACCGGGCCCACGCGTCGAGATCGGACCGCTTCCGCACCCCCCAGGCGATGTGGTCGAGCCCTGCCCGTTGCTCGTCGAACGCCCCGCCGTGGTGCCCGTCGTGGTGGTGCAGCCCGATGAGCAGCCCGGTCCGCCGGTCGAGCAGCAGGATCGCGTACCCGCCGTCCTCGTCCCCGTGGTGGCGGGCCTCGCCGGGTAACCGGTCGAGGTCGAACACGCGCGTGTACCAGGCGGCGGACGCCTCCACGTCGGAGACCGTGGGCGAGAAGTGGTGCACCCCGGTGGTGGGCGGGGCCCCGGTCATCGGGCGTCGGACTGCGTGTAGCCGAGGAACGGCGTCATGTAGGTCGAGCCGAACCCGTCGAGGATCTTCTTCGCCGCCTCGTCGGGCCGGCCGTAGACGACGAACCCGTCGATGGTGACGAGCCGGCCGAACTCCTCGGCGAACCGGGAGAACGTGTCCTCGACGTGGGTGACCACCGCGGCCGAGTCGCGGTAGCTCTCGTAGATGTGGACCACGGTGCGGTCACTGCTGACGCTGTAGTCGTAGGCGTTCGAACCCGGCTCCTCGCGGGTGGCCGCCACGAGCGGGGTGATCGCCTCGGTGAAGGCGTCGTAGTCGTCGGGCCGCAGTGCTGCGGTGACGACCCAGTAGATCTCGTCGCGCATGATGGTCGCCTCTCGATGGACGCTGGTCAGACCGTGGCGGTGGTGGGCTCGAGCCGCTGCTGCACCGCGGGGATCACGTGGTCGGCGATGTACTGCACGCGTGCGGAGCCCGACTCGACCGTCTCGCCGGGGAACTGCGCCCAGAAGTGGAAGTCGCGGATCTGCGGGTTCTGCTCGGCGAGTGCGGTCATCTCCTCGATACCGGCGGCCGCGTCCCAGAGCTTGTAGACGCCGAAGTCCAGGAGCTGCTGGGGGGTGTCGAAGTGGTCCGGCACGCCCGACCCCTCGAACGAGCCCCACTCGATGTACTTGTTGACCTGGTACAGCACGTGCTCGCCGATCCGGGCCCACTCGCGTTCGGGATCCTCGGCCAGCACCACCCACTGGCTGGCGTAGATGGCGCCGTCCTCGAGGCTCTTGCCGTTGGCGACCAACGCGTCGAGGTACACCTGGAAGTGGTCGTTGGACAGCGTGATGACCCCGTCGCCCAGGCGCGCGGCGCGCTCCAGCCCCTTGGGGGCCACGGCGCCGATGGGCATCCGCGGCGTCTTCTCCGCCATCGGTGTGACCCGCACGGCCGGCATCGACAACCGCTTGCCCTCGTAGCCCGCGTCGCTCCCGCTCCACGCGGCACGGATGATCGCGATCGCGTCCTCGAACAGGCTCGGCCGCTGCTTGCGGACCCGACCGAACGCGGTGAACTCGCGCTCGTTGTAGCCGAGCCCGACGCCGAGGTCGAACCGCCCGTCGGTGATCAGCGACAGGGCGTTCGCGTCCTCGGCCAGGCGGACCGGGTTGTGCAGGGCGGCGACGATGATGTTCGTCGCGAGCCGCATCTCCGTCGTGCGCGCCCCGACGGCCGCGGCGGCGATCAGCGGCGAGCAGGCGTAGTCGTCGGGCGCGAAGTGGTGCTCGCTGAACCACGCGGACCGGAAGCCGAGCTGCTCGGACCAGACGGCCTGGTCGATCGTCTCCCGGTACAGCCGGCCGATCGGCTGGCTCCACTGCGCGGGGTTGCGGAAGTCGTACCAGAGACCGAAGGTCGGTGCGGGCATCGTCGTCCTCACTCGGGGTCGGATCGAGACCGGCACGTCGTCCGCCGGTCGAGGGAGATCACGGTCACACGACCGGGGCCCGCGGTGCTGTTCGGTTCTGGGACACATCCGGCGTCCCACGTCCGTACGGCGACGCTGTGCCAGGAACGGACACCGCATGCGGGGAGAACCGGCGAGACTGCCCGCATGCACTTCGTCATCAGCACCGGTTCGGTCGAGCTCGTCGACCCGCAGGACGTGACGGCGTTCTCCGTCCACTGCCCCGCAGAGCTCGACGACGGGGATCTCGCCGCGAGTGCCGAGCGCGCCGGGCTGGGCGAGGTCCTCGAGTCGGGCCACGTCATGGTGCCCGTCGCGACGATCCGCCGGATGGCCGGCGACCGGGTCGGACCGGGGTGGGAGGACGACCTCGCGGGGATGCTCGCCTACGCCGCGCGCAAGGGCTGGACCAGCGAGGACGGCACCCGGGTGCGTGCGCACGTCGAACGGACCTGAGCGCCCGATCTGTTTCAAGACCGAACACCCGCCGGTCGGATGCCCGCCGAGACTGGTCGTCTCAACGTCGAGCGGAGGGATGCGTCATGGGTGACATCTCGGGGTCGGTCGCACTGGTGACCGGGGCGGCACAGGGCATCGGGCGGGCCATCGCACTGCGGCTGGCCCGCGACGGCGCCGACGTGGCCGTCGTCGACCTCAACGACGCCAAGGCCGCGACGGTGGCCGACGAGATCCGCGCGATCGGTCGCCGGAGCGCGTCGATCCGGGCCGACGTCAGCGATCGGGACCAGGTGTTCGCCGCCGTCGCGCAGGCCCGTGCCGAGCTCGGACCGCTCGACATCATGGTCAACAATGCCGGAATGGTGCAGGTCGAGCCGCTGCTCGACGTCACCCCCGACAAGCTGGACGCGATCATCGGGGTGAACCTCAAGGGCGTGGTCTGGGGCATCCAGGCCGCGGCGGCGACGTTCCGCGAGCACGGCACGAAGGGCGCGATCATCAACGCGTCGTCCATCGCGGGGCACGACGGCTTCGCCATGCTCAGCGCCTACTGCGCGACGAAGTTCGCCGTGCGGGCACTGACCCAGTCGGCCGCGAAGGAACTGGCCGCGGACGGCATCACCGTCAACGCCTACTGCCCCGGTGTCGTCGACACCGACATGTGGGTCACGGTCGACGAGGAGTTCGCCCGCCATACCGGGGCCGAGAAGGGTGCCACCTTCGAGCAGTTCGTGGGGACGATCGCGCTCGGCCGGGCCGAGACGCCGGACGACGTCGCCGGCTTCGTCTCCTACCTCGCCGGGCCCGACGGCCGGTACATGACCGGTCAGTCCGTGCTGATCGACGGGGGCATGGTCTACCGCTGAGGCGCGGTCAGGTCAGGTGGAACTCCCGCATCTTGCGGTAGAGCGAGGATCGGGAGATCCCCAGCTCGGCGGCCGTCGCGGCCTTGTTGCCGTCGTGCGCGGACAGCGATGCGCTGATCGCGTCGGCCTCCGCAGCCTGAATGGCGGTGAGCCCGGCCCGGGCCGCGTCGCGCGACCACCGCGCCGGCAGGTCCGCGACGTCGAGCACCGGTCGGCGCTGGTTGCCGATCCAGCGCCGGAACTCCTCGAGCTGGCGGTGGTTGCCGGGCCACGGGTGGCGTTCGACGAGGTCGACGGCCGCCGGGGAGAGCACCGGCATCGTCGCGCCCTGGTCCACCAGTCGCCCGGTGATGTCCTGGGGGCGCCGGCGCAGCGGCGGGACCTCGAACGGCTCCGAGGCGAAGCGGTCGAGCACGGACTGCAGCGCGGGCCCGGCCTCCACCCCGGTCGGCGTCCAGGTCGCGATGACCCGCAGCGCGCCGCCGGACCGCGGCAGGCCGTCGAGGATCCGGCCCAGCGACCGGGACGCGCCGAGGGTGAGTGACTCCAGGTGCGACAGCAGCAGCGCCGGCTCCGCGGGGTCTTCCACGGTACGGGTGAGGAGTTCCCGTGCCACCGCGAGCCACTGCCTCGACCCGACCTCCTCGGCCTCGGCGCCGTCGAGCTCGGGCAGTGGCCCCGATGACCCGAACGTCTCCTGCACCAACGTCCGCTTCCCGACACCGGACTCTCCCGTGACGAGGAAACGGTCCGAGCCGCGGGACACCGACCGCAGGCGGGCGGGCAGGTCGGACCAGTGCGGGGTGCGCGGCGCGATGGTCAGGCCACCCGGCGACGCGGCGGCCGGGGAGTCGTCAGCCGGGGGGTCGGCGACGATCACCAGTCCGACCACCGAGCCGGCGTGCTCGATCGCCCGCCAGCTGATCTCCTCGGAGCGCTCGAGCACCACCTCGGCCGTCCGCACCCGACCGGCCGCCACCTGGTTCCACAGTGAACGGTGGTCGATGCCGAGCTTGGCCCCGGCCTTGTTGGCGATGACCGTGTCCCCGTTCACCACCACGACAGCGCTGTCCGCCCGTCGTCGCTCGGCCAGGAAGTGGTGGAGCAGCTCGCGCTCGCGCAGCGTGCTGGCGCCGTAGAGCTGCTCCTCCACCTCTCTGACGAGCTTGAGCAGCGTGGCTGCCATGAGCGGGCTCGCGTCCTGGTTCAGGCTGGTGACGCTGAGCGTGCCCGCGACCCGTCGCGTGATGGGGTGGCGGATCGCGGCGCCCGCGCACGTGAAGGGGTGCAGGGCCTCGGCGAAGTGCTCCGATCCGTGGATGGTGATCGCTTGCGCGGTCTCCAACGAGGTACCGAGTCCGTTGGTGCCGACGACGTCCTCGCTCCACCGGGTGCCGACGACCGCGGAGTTGCGGTCGAGCAGCGCGCTCAGCCGGCTGTCCTCGTCCCAGCGCCAGAGCATGGTGCCGTCGGGGGCGCTGAGCAGGAGGCTGGTGTTGGCGCCGATCAGGACCTCGGCCATGGAGCTGAGGACCGGTACCGCGACCCGCGCGATCTTGGAGTCGAGCGGGGCGTCGCCGGGCAGGATCGCCACCGTGTCGGGGCTGACGCCGCTGAGCCGGCTGCGGCGCCAGGAGTTCGCGATCTCCGGGCGCAGCACAGAGCCGGGCCGGCTGCCGTTCTCCAGCCATTCGCGATCGTCGTCGATCATGAACCCATCCCTCCGGGGCACCCCGTCCAGCGTCCCCGATCCTCCGCGCGGCGTCGACCCCCCCACGGTCGACGCCGCGTCTGCGTCCGTCAGGCCTTGCCCGCGTCGGCGCGCTCCTTGGCGTGCCGGTCGGTCGCCGCCTGGATCGCGGCGCCCTGACGGTCGTTGAGCTCGGTCCAGCGCGACGTCGCGTAGTCCGAGGCCTGCTGCAGGCGCGACGCGCTGCCCTGGAACTTCGGCCTCACGTACTCGGCGAACAGCTCGTAGCTCCTGAGCGTGGCGGCGTGCCGTGCCCACTCGTGGTGGATGAGCAGGTAGGACCCGAAGCCCTTGGACTGCTTCTCCAGCCGCTCGATCTGGGCGACGGCGTCGTCCGGGGTGCCGATGACGCCGAGACCCGACTCGTTGACGAAGGCCACCCGCTCCTCGAACGTCTCACCGGCGGCGCGGAAGTGCGGGGCGGCGAGGATGTGCTGGGTGTAGTGGCACCAGTCGTCGAGGCCGTGGCGGACGTCCTCGATGGCCTGCTCCCTGGTCTCCGCCAGGTGCATCGGGCCCGCGAGACGCCAACCTGCCCGGTCCGGGGTGTGCCCGAACTGCGGGGCCCGCTCCTCCATGACGTCCCAGTGCAGGGCGAGCGCGTCGAATCCGCCGGCGGCCGTCGCGCCGACCGACAGGAGGTTGATGCCGTTCTTCGCCGCCACCCGCGGGCCGGTCGGGCTGGCGATGGCCGCGCAGACGATGTCGAAGTCGCTGTAGGGCGCGAACTGGGTGCGCGCGTCGTGCAGTCGGTAGCGGGGCGTCTCGTGGGTGACCGTCTCGCCCCGCAGGATCGCCATCAGCACGTCGACGTCCTCCTCGAAGGCGCCGCGCTGCTCCTCCAGAGACAGGCCGATCATCGTGGCGTCGGTGGGCAGTGCGCCCGGACCGAGGCCGAGCATGAACCGGCCGCGCAGCAGCCGGTCGGTGAACAGCGCGCGGTCCGCGATCCACAACGGGTTGTGGTACGGCAGCGACACCACTCCGGTACCGAGCTTGATGTGCTTGGTCTCCTGCGCCGCGTAGGCGATGAAGATGAACGGGTCCGGGATCAGCTCGGCACCGCACGAGTGGTGCTCCCCGATCCAGGCCTCCTCGAACCCGAGCATGTCCATGTGCCGGATGACGGCCAGGTCGCGCTCGATCGCGTAGGTGGGGTCCTGGCCCACGGGGGTGTGGAACGGGGCCATGAACGTCCCGAACTTCAGTGCCATGTCAGCTCCCTTGCTGGGCCGAGCGGGTCGACGTCGGCGCCGCGGTGCAGCGCGTCGGAACGGCAGGTTCACACGAAGGCAAGAGGACGGAGTGTTCTCTTCTGGGACACTCGTCACGCACGACCGCCGATGCCCGGGAGTGGCCGATTCTGCAACAGTCCGCGGACCTCGCCCGGAGCTAGCGTCCCCGTCGTGGGTGTCGGAGCGGACACCCCGGGAGGGAGCGGCCCGATGGACGGGCGGAACAGGCGCATCGAAGCGGTGACGGCGGTGGACCAGCTGCGCCGGGCCTTCGGATGCTTCCCCTCGGGCGTCACCGCGGTCTGCGCGGACGTCGACGGCGTCCCCGTCGGGCTGGCGGCGAGCTCGTTCACCTCCGTCTCGGTGGAGCCACCGCTGGTGTCGGTGTGCATGCAGCACAGCTCCACGACCTGGCCGGTCCTGCGGCGAGCGCCCCGGCTCGGGCTCAGCGTGCTCGCCGAGGGCCAGGACGACGTCTGCGCCCGGCTGGCGAGCAGGACCGGCGACCGGTTCGCCGGCACCGACTGGACCGCCTCCGACGACGGCGCCGTCCACGTGCACGGCGCCACGCTGTGGCTCGACTGCACCATCCACGCCGAGGTCCCGTCCGGCGACCACGACATCGTGCTGCTGCGCATCCACGGCGTCAGCGCCGATCCGGACGCCGCGCCCCTCGTCTTCCACGGCAGCCGCTTCCGGCGCCTCGCCGCACTCTGACCGGTGAGGACACCCGTGGACACCCCCTCGAACGACCGCGTTCGCGCCGCCCTCGTCGCGCTGGCCGCCGGTCGACCGGTCGTGGTCGTCGACGACGCCGACCGGGAGAACGAGGGCGACCTCGTCTTCGCCGCCGCCCTCGCGACCCCGCAGCTGGTCGCGTTCACCGTCCGGCACACCTCCGGCTTCGTCTGCGTCGCCCTGCCGGAGGCAGAGTGCGACCGCCTCGCCCTGCCGCCGATGCATCACGACAACGCCGACCGGTTCCGCACCGCCTACCGCGTCACCGTCGACCTCGCCGGCACGGGTACCGGGATCTCCGCCGCCTCCCGGGCCGCCACGATCGCCGCGCTCGGCTCACCCACCGCGACCGCCCGCGACTTCGTCCGGCCGGGGCACGTCGTCCCGCTGATGGCCAGGGCCGGCGGGGTGCTGGTGCGCCCGGGGCACACCGAGGCCGCGGTCGACCTCACCCGGCTCGCCGGCCTCGCGCCGGCGGGTGCGCTGTGCGAGATCGTCTCCCGGGACGCGCCGGGAGAGATGGCCCGCGGCCCGGAGCTCGGGCGCTTCGCTGCGGAGCACGGCCTCGTGATGCTGTCCGTGGCCGACATCGTCGACCACCGGCTCCGGACCGAGCCGCAGGTGCAGCGCGTGGTCGGCACCGTCCTGCCGACGGAGTTCGGGCCCTTCCACGCCGTCGGCTACCTCGGCTGCACCGACGGTGCCGAACACATGGCACTCGTGGCCGGCCGACTCGACGCCATCGATGCGGACGTGCCGGTCCACGTCCACATCCGGTGCCTCAGTGGCGACGTCCTCCGCTCGGCCCTGTGCGACTGCCGTCGCTCGCTCGACGACGCCCTGCAGCGGTTCTCCGAAGACGGCCGCGGCATCGTCGTGTACCTGCGCCCCACCGGGGCCACCGCCGCGTGCGCGCTGCTCGACGGTGCACCCGAACCGTCCCCCGTGCTCGCCGCCGCGGTGGACGGGATCCTCGCCGACCTCGGCGTGAGGACCCCGAGCACCGGACCGGCACACCCCCGGTTGGACACCCTGGCCGCCGCACGCGCCCGCCGCACCGCCGGCGAGCAGCGCATCGCCGGCTGACGACCCCACGAGAGGAAGCCCCCGATCATGAGTGAGACATCGGTGTCGGCCGAGGACTTCGAGTTCATCCGCAAGCAGGTGCGCACCTTCATCCGGTCGACGGTCGTGCCGCGCGAGAACGAGATCATGACGACCGACCGCATCCCCGACGACCTCCGCACGGCGTCCGCGGAGATGGGGCTGTTCGGCTACGCCATCCCCGAGCAGTGGGGCGGGCTGGGTCTCGACCTCACCCAGGACGTCGAGCTGGCGATGGAGTTCGGCTACACGACCCTGTCGCTGCGTTCGATGTTCGGCACGAACAACGGCATCGCCGGGCAGGTGCTCGTCGGGTTCGGCACCGACGAGCAGAAGCAGAGGTGGCTCGAACGGATCGCCTCGGGCGAGGTCGTCGCGTCGTTCGCCCTGACCGAGCCGGGTGCGGGCTCCAACCCGGCCGGTCTGCGCACCCGTGCGCGCCGTGACGGCGAGGACTGGGTGATCGACGGCCGCAAGCAGTACATCACCAACGCCCCCATCGCGGACCTGTTCGTCGTCTTCGCCCGCACCGCCGAGCCCCAGCCGGGCAACCCGGGCATCGCCGTGTTCCTGGTCCCTGCGGACACGCCGGGCGTCGAGGTCGCGCCGAAGGACGCCAAGATGGGCCAGGAGGGCGCGTGGACCGCCGACGTCGCGTTCGACGGCGTCCGGGTGCCGGGCGACGCGCTCGTCGGCGGCGAGGAGGCCGCCGGCTACCGGGCGGCGATGACCTCGCTGGCCCGTGGTCGCGTGCACATCGCGGCCCTCGCGGTCGGCACGGCGCAGCGCGCACTCGACGAATCCGTCGGCCACGCCGCCC
Source organism: Pseudonocardia abyssalis (assembly GCF_019263705.2). NCBI lineage: Bacteria > Bacillati > Actinomycetota > Actinomycetes > Pseudonocardiales > Pseudonocardiaceae > Pseudonocardia > Pseudonocardia abyssalis. Next base: position 500,990 of record NZ_JADQDK010000001.1, on the reverse strand, counting down.
ACACCAGGCAGGGCAGCGACCGCATCGGCGACTTCCAGCTGGTCCAGGCCATGCTCGCCGACATGGCGACCGGCGTCCTCGCCGGGCGGGCCATGGTCCGCGAGACCGCCCGCGCCTACGTCAGCGGCGAGGACCGGCGGATCGCCCCGTCGGCGGTGAAGCTGTTCTGCACCGAGATGGTCGGGAAGGTCGCCGACCTCGCCGTCCAGGTCCACGGCGGCGCCGGCTACATGAAGGAGATCCCGGTCGAGCGGATCTACCGCGACGTCCGGCTGCTGCGCCTCTACGAGGGCACCAGCGAGATCCAGCGCCTCATCATCGGCGGTGGCCTGGTCCGCGCCGAACTCGCGAAGTCGTGAGCCGGACCCACATGGACGCCGCACTCCCCCTGGCCGGCATCACCGTCGTCGCCCTCGAACAGGCCGTCGCCGGGCCGCTCGCCACCCGGCACCTGGCCGACCTCGGCGCCCGCGTCGTCAAGATCGAGCGGCCGGGCGAGGGAGACTTCGCCCGGCACTACGACCACGCCGTCCACGGGCTCGCCTCGCACTTCGTGTGGCTCAACCGCGGAAAGGAGTCGATCGTCCTCGACCTCAAGACCGACCGCGGTCTCCTCGTCGCCCGCGAGCTGATCGCACGCGCCGACGTGTTCCTGCACAACACCGCGCCCGGCGTCGTCGAGCGGCTCGGTCTCGACGGGCCGACCCTGCGGGCCGCGGACCCGCGGTTGGTCGTGGTCAACATCTCCGGGTACGGCACGCGCGGTCCGCGCAGGGACCGCAAGGCCTACGACATGCTGATCCAGGCCGAGTCCGGGATGGTCGCCGTGACCGGCACCCCCGAGACCCCCACGAAGACGGGCGTGCCCAGCGCCGACATCGCCGCGGGCCTGTACTCGACGACGTCCGTGCTGGCGGCGCTGTTCCGGCGGGAACGGACCGGTGAGGGCGCGGTCGTGGACGTCTCGATGTTCGACTCCGCCGTGGAGTGGATGGGACACCCCCTCTACATGCAGCTCTACGGCGGCAGGCAGATCCCGCGGATGGGGCTCAGCCACGCCGCGATCGCCCCCTACGACGCCTACCCGACGAAGGACGGGCAGGTGCTCATCGGCGTGCAGAACGACCGCGGCTGGCGAGCGCTGGTGACAGAGGTGTTCGGCGCCCCCGAGCACGCGGACGACCCCCGCTTCGCCACCAACGTCCAACGCGTGCGGCACCGCGCCGAGTGCGACGCACTGGTCGCGTCCTTCACCGGCACGTGGACCACCGAGGACCTCGACGACCGGCTCGCCGAGGTGGGCGTCCCCGCCGCGCAGATCAACTCGACCGCCGCACTCGTCGAGCACCCGCAGCTGCGCGACCGCTGGCGGTCGGTGGCGACCGAGGCGGGCGAGATCCGGGGCGTGCTGCCGCCGATGACCTTCCGCGACGTCGAGCTCCCGATGGGGGCGGTGCCCGCTCTCGGCGAGCACACCGCCGCGATCCTGGCCGAACTGGGGATCGATCACGCCGGTGAGCCGTAGAACGTCTCGAACGTCCGCACATGCGCCTCGAAAGAGGATAATCCTCCGCTGATCGGGATTGACAGCGTCCGGGCCCGGCACCATCATGGCGATGAACCATGGACGACGGCCGTCTGAGAAACGTCACATCTACGGCATCAGGCCTCCGGCCGTGCGAACACCGAGGTTCACGCCCCCACCGAGAGGACCACCGGACATGACCCCGACCACCGTTCCCGAGATCGGGCACCTGATCGACGGGCGGACATCCGCCGCCGACCTCCGCGAGCTGCACGACCCCGGCAAGCTCGACGACGTCGTCGCGCGCGTCGCGGTCGGCACCGTCGAGGACGTCGACCGCGCCGTCCGTGTCGCCCACGCCGCTTTCCCCGGCTGGCGCGACACCCCCGCCGCCGACCGCGTGCAGAAGCTGCTCGCCGCAGCCGACATCCTCGGCGGCAGCGGCGAGGAACTGGCGCCCCTGCTCGTCCGCGAGCACGGCGGAGTGTTGTGGGAGGCCCAGACCGACTTCGGACTGGGCACCGGCGTGCTGCAGCACACGGCGAGCCTGGTGGAGGAGTTCGTCGAGCCGCTGCAGTTCGACGACGAGCAGAGCTTCATCAGCGTGGAGAAGACCCCGCGCGGCGTGGTCGCCGCCGTCGTTCCGTGGAACATGCCGGTCGTGCTGACGATGATGAAGCTGGCCCCGGCCCTGGCCACCGGCAACACCCTCGTCCTCAAGCCCTCCCCGTTCGCCCCCGCCGCACTGACGCTCGCCCTGCAGCGGATGGCCGAGGTCCTGCCCGCCGGGGTGCTCAACGTCGTCCACGGCGAGGGTGACGTCGGCGGAGCCCTGGTCAGCCACCCCCTCGTCCGCAAGGTCGGATTCACCGGCGGGACGTCGACCGCGCAGAAGGTCATCGAGGGGACCGCCTCGACGATCAAGAACCTCACCCTGGAACTGGGCGGCAACGACCCCGCGATCGTCCTCGACGACGCCGACATCGACGCCACCCTCGAGCGCATGCTCACCGGCGTGTACACCCGCACCGGCCAGATCTGCTTCGCGATCAAGCGGATCTACGTTCCGCGCGGGATGTACGCGCGGTTCGCCGACGCGTTCTGCGAGCGGGTCGACCAGTACGCCGTCGGTCACGGCCTCGACCCCGAGTCCAGCTTCGGGCCGCTCAACAACGAGGCCCAGTACAAGAAGGTCCTCGACCTGCTCGACCGCACCCGCAACTCCTCGGCCCAGCTCGTCCAGCTCGGCCGCAAGGTCGACGCGTCCTCGTGGGACAACGGCTACTACGTGCTACCCCACGTCGTCCGCGACGTCGAGCACACCGCACCGGTCTCGTGCGAGGAGCAGTTCGGGCCGGTCGTCCCGCTCATCGCGTACGACGACGAGGACCAGGTCGTCGCGTGGGCCAACGACAGCGACTACGGTCTCGCCTCCTCGGTCTGGACCAGCGACGCGGGGCGCGGCCTGGCCCTCGCCCGCCGCATCGAGGCGGGCAGCACGTTCGTCAACACGCACTCCTTCGCCTCGCTCGACCTGCGCATGCCCTTCGGAGGCATCAAGCAGAGCGGCATCGGCCGCGAGTTCGGCACCGCCGGCCTGTCCGCCTACGTCGAGGAGCACTCCATCCGCCACCTCAAGTGATCGGACGGAGCGGATCCGGTTCCGGCAGGTCCTCGTCGGAACCGGATCCGCGCGACCGTCAGCCGCCGGCTCCCAGGATCTCCGCCATGCGCGCACCGATCAGCACGCACGTCGCCATGGTCGCGACGCCCGGGATGCGCGGCATGACCGACGCGTCGGCGACGCGGAGGTTCTGCACGCCGTTCACGCGCAGCTCGGGATCGACGACGGCCGCGGAGTCGCGTCCCATGCGGCAGGTGCCGGCCTCGTGGAAGTAGGTGGTGGCCCCGTTGCGGACGAACTCGACGAGCTCCGACGGCGAGAGCTCCCGGCCCGGCGCCACCTCCCGCTTGGCGAACGGACGCATCTGCGGGGAGTTGCCGAGCTCGCGGCACAGCTCGATGCCCTTCGCCAGCGCCGCCACGTCGTCCGGGTGCGAGAGGAAGGCGGCGTCCAGGACCGGCCGGTCCCGCGGATCGGCCGAGCGCAGCGTCATCCGTCCGCGGCTCTTCGGCGCGACCAGTCCCGCGCACAGGGCCCAGCTGGAGGGCGGCGGGGCGTACTGCGCGGCCACCACCTCGCTGGCGTACGGGATCTCGATCTGCACGATGTTGATGTCGGGCGAGGCCAGGACGCCGTCGGACTTCCAGAAGCCCGCGGCGTTCGCGGCGCTGTTGCGCGGCGCCTGCGCCTCGTGCGGCTCCCACAGGCAGCCACCGTGCAGGATGTGGTCCTGGAAGTTGGCTCCGACCTCGGGCGAGTCGGCGACCACCTCGATGCCGTGGCCGCGCAGGTCCGCCGCGTCGCCGATCCCGCTGAGCATGAGGATCTTGGCCGTGTTGATGCCGCCCGCGCTCAGCACGACCTCGCTGCCGGCCCCGATGACCCGGCGCCCGGCGCCGACCGCCACCTCGACCCCGGTGGCCCGCCCGCCCTCGATCACGACCCGGTCGACGTGCGCCCCGGTCAGCACGGTGATGTTGTCCTGCGCGAGCACCGGGTAGAGGAACGCCGCGGCCATGTTGCGACGCCGGCCGTCGCGGATGATCTGGTTCATCAGCGCGAAACCGCCTGCGCTCTCCTCGCGGGCGCCGTTCTGGTCGGCCAGGACCGGGTGGCCCAGTCCCGCCGCCGCGTCGAGCAGCGCGGGGACGAGCGGCGACGGGTCGTGCGCCGGCTGGCACCAGACCGGGCCGCCCTTCCCGCGGTAGCGCGGGTCGGCGTCGCCCTGCCAGTCCTCGACCTGCCGGAAGATCTCCAGGCCGTGCTCGTAGCCCCAGGCCGGATCGCCGGTCACCTCGGCCCAACAGTCGAGGTCGGCCCGGAACGGACGCGCCCAGATCGTCGCGTTGATGCTGGTACCGCCCCCGACCACGCGGCCCATGTGCTCCGGGATCGCGCGGCCGTTGACCCCGGGGCCCGGGATCGCGACGTCGCCCCAGTCGCGGTCGGTGCCGAGGTTCGTGAACCACTGGCCCGGGTCTAGCACCTGCTCCGCGGTGTCCCAACCGCCCGCCTCGATCAGCAGGACGCTGACCGACGGGTTCGCCGCCAACCGCGAGGCGACGACGCAGCCCGCGCTCCCCGACCCGCACACGACGTAGTCGTAGGCCGGCTGCAGGTTCTCCGCCCGCCGGTCCTGGTTCGCCCGGACGGCTCCGAACCCGTCTGCCACCGCCGTGCCCGCGCCGTTGTTCGACATGTTCCGCCCTCGATCACGGTCGGCGTCCTCGATGACACCGGCACCAACCCGAAAGGTACAACGTGATCTTGACGAGCGTCTACGTTATGAAACATTGCTACGCCCCCCCTGCCGACAGCCCTACCCGCCTGTTCCGCATATGCGGATTCCTGACGCGCGTTCCACCTCTGGAAGGACCACCCCGGGCAGACGTCCGTCACCGATCCGCGTGAGCTGCACGACCCCGGCAGGCCGGGCGCTGGAGGGACACCCCGGCGGGCGAGCGGGCGCAGCAGCCGGACCCCGCCGTGCTCGCGGACCGGTAGGGGCTCCTCAGGTGGCGACGGCGGGGAAGCTGTCCGGCAGCTGCCCGCCGAACCAGACGATGACCTTCTCGATGTTCGCGCCGTCCCAGCTGATCGGCCGCCGGTCCGGGCCGTGGATCGGGTAGCCGCCGGAGAACGGCTCGACGCGGTTGCCGCCGGGCTCGAACACGTGGCTGGAGAACGCCTGCGTCAGAGCCAGCGCGGCAGCGCGGGCCGGGAACCGTCGGCGATCCGTCCGGTGACCCAGCCCGCGAGGTCCGCCGCGGTGGCGGTCACCGTCGCGGTGGGCGGCGCCTCGCCCAACCGCCACGCCCGGTCCCGGTCGACCGCGACGAGGTCCAGCGCCGGGCACCCGTCCCGGCCCGACAGGGCGGCCGTGACGTCGTCGAGCAGGAGGTCGACGACGCCGTGGGGCAGGTCGCCGAGGCCGCCGCCGAGGTCCACGGCGTGCAGCCACACCTCCCGGATCCGCATCCACGGCACCTCCGCCGCCGGGATGGCCCGGCCCAGCGCACTGCGGACCTGCGCCTGCCACTGCTCCGGGGTGAGCGCGGACAACGCTCCGTCGAGGACCTCCGCCGTGCGGGCGAGGTCCTCGCGGAGGGTGGGCGGAGGGAGTGCCGACGATCGCTCGATCTCCGCGGCCCGCTGCTCGCGGTCGGCGTACATCGGGGTCTCCTCGCCCGTCGCGGCCCAGACCGTGAGCCGGTGCAGCGCCTCGGCGTTGCGGGCGACGTGCCCGACGACGTGGCCGCGGGTCCAGCCGGGCAGCGCGCTGGGCTCGGCGAACTCCTCGTCGCCCAGCTTCCCGACGATCCCCAGCAGGTGCGCCGTGCCCTCCCGCATCCAGGGCAGCGTCACCGTCGTGTCGTGCCGGGCGCTCACGCCGGTGTCCCGCTGAGCCGGTCGGCGATGTCGGCGCGCAGGGCCTTCTTGTCGATCTTCCCGACCTTGGTGGCGGCGAGTTCGTCGACCAGGACGAGGTGCTCGGGCAGCTTGAAGCGGGCGACACCGATCGCGTCCATCGCCTCGCGGATCTCCTCCAGGGTCACGGTCGCACCCGGCCGCGGCACCACGTAGAGGCAGACCCGCTCCCCCAGCTGCGGATCCGGCATGGCCACCGCGGCCACCTGCGCGACCGACTGCAGCTGGTAGACGAGGTTCTCGACCTCCTCGGCCGAGATCTTCTCCCCGCCGCGGTTGATCATGTCCTTGTCGCGGCCCTCGACGACCAGGTTCCCGTCGGGGGTCTGCCGGCAGATGTCACCGGAGCGGTACCAGCCGTCGTCGGTGAACGCGCGGGCGTTCTGCTCGGCCGCCTTGTAGTAGCCGCGGGGGGTGTACGGGCCGCGGGTGAGCAGGGATCCCGGCTCGCCGTCGGGGACGTCGTGGTCGAGCTCGTCGACGAGCCGGACCTCGTCGTCCGGGCACATCGGGCGGCCCTGGGTGGTGCAGACGACGTCGTCGGGGTCGTCGAGGCGGGTGAAGTTGAGCAGCCCCTCGGCCATCCCGAACACCTGCTGCAGCGTGCATCCGAGCGCCGGTGCGACCTTGCGGGCCAGCTCGTCGGCGAGCCGGGCACCGCCGACCTGCAGCACCGCGAGCGTGGTGAGCTCGCCCGCGCCGTGCTCGGCCGCGTGGTCGAGCCAGCGACCCGCCACCGCGGGGACGACCGCGGTGTGGGTGACGCCCTCCGCGGCGATCGTCGCGAAGGCCCGCACCGGCTCGGGCGAGGGCAGCGTGACGACCGAGCCACCGACCAGGAGGACCCCGAGGATGCCGGGGCAGGCCAGCGGGAAGTTGTGCCCGGCGGGCAGGCTCACCAGGTACACCGACGTCGCGTCGAGCGCGGCCATCTCGGCGCTGCGGCGCGCGTTGTAGGCGTAGTCGTCGTGGGTGCGCGCGATCAGCTTCGGCAGCCCGGTCGTGCCGCCGGAGAGCAGGAAGACCGCGACATCACCACTGTCCGGGCCGGCGGCGTCGGTCGCGGGACCGGGGGCACACAGCGCGCGCAGGTCGACGCTGCCGGGCGCCACGTCCGGGCCGGCGACCAGGACGTGCCACGGGCCGCCGGTGATCTCCTGGACGTCGTCGGCGAGCTCGTGGGCCAGCGCCTGGTGGTCGAAGTCCCGCATCCGGTCGGGGACGGCGATGGCGGTCGCCTCGGCGTGCCGGGCGAGGTAGGCGAGCTCGGTGCGGCGGTGCGCGGGCAGCGCCATGACCGGCACGATCCCGGTGCGCAGGCAGGCGAGCGTCAGTACGACGAACTCCCAGCCGTTGCCGAGCTGCACGACGATCCGGTCGCCCCGCGACAGACCGAGGTCGAGCAGCCGCGCGGCAGCGGCGTCGGCCCGGTCGGCGAGCTCGCGGTGGGTCAGGCGCACCCCGTCCGCGGCGTCGACCAGCGCGGGCGCGTCGGGAGTGCGGTCGGCCACCTCGCGCAGCAGTGCGCTCAGCGTCGACCCGGCCCAGTACCCCTTCGCGCGGTAGTCCTCCGCGACGGCGGGCGGCCATGCCACGGTGTGGTCACTGATTGGGGTGGGCATCATCGGCCTCCTGGGACACGGGAAGGGCGGGCGCCGGAACGACGACGGCGTCGAGGGCGACGAGACCGTCGGCGGTCAGGCGGAGCGGGTTGATCTCGACCTCGTCGAGGCCGGGGTTGGCCACGAGCAGGTCACCGAGCCGGGCGACGACCGACCCGAGGTCGGCCGGGGCGAGGACGGGTCCGCCGCGCCAGCCGTCGAGCAGCGCCCGTCCGGCCAGGTCGCCCGGCATACCGGCCGCCTCCCCCGTGTCGAGCGGGGCCAGCCGGATGGCGACGTCGGCCAGCGCCTCGGCCGTGGTTCCGCCGAGCCCGAGTAGCAGGATCGGCCCGAACACCGGGTCGCGCCGGGCGCCGAGAACCAGGTCGACGCCGGACGGCGCCATCTTCTCGACGAGGTAGCGGTCGGCACCGATGGCGTCGAGCCGGTCCAGTGCCGCGTCGAGCGCGGGGGCCTCGGTGATGCCGAGGTGGACGCCGCCGATCTCGGTCTTGTGCAGGATCGCGGCGTCGAGGATCTTCACGGCGACCGGGCCACCGAGCTCGGCGAGTGCGGCGTGGGCCGCGGCGCGGTCGGCGCAGACCCGCCGCGGCGGGGTGGCGATGCCGAGGCGATCCAGCAGGGTCTTGGCCTGGTCCTCGTCGTGCGCGCCGCTGATCCCCGTGGGCACCTGCTGCGCGGGTCCGGCGGCCACCGGGCGCGCCTGCGCGCGGGCGTCGGCCAGCAGCGCTCCGACCGCGGCCGCCACGCCACGCGGCTCGGAGGCGACGGCGATCCCGGCGTCGAGCAGGGCCCGCCGTGATGCGACGACGGCGTCCCCGGTCCCGCCCACGCCGAGGACCACCGGGACGCCGGGCACCCGGCCCTCCTGCGCGGCCGCGACGAGGTCGACCGCGTCGGGTTCGTGCAGCGCGTACCCGGCGACCAGGTCGACCTGCGGGTCCGAGGCGACGGTGTGGAAGACCTGCCCGAGCTCGGGGCCCGGCCGGCCGGTGTCGACGGGGTTGGCCTGGTAGGTCAGCGGCGGGAGCAGGGTCCCCAGCGTGGCCTGGGTCGCCCCGGTCAGCTCCGGCACGCGGGCGCGCCGCCCGCGCAGGTCGTCGAGCAGCAGCAGCCCGGGCCCGGCCTGCGCCGTGACGACCCCGACGCCGGGATCGGCGCCGGGCCGCGTGCGGGCGACCGACAGGGCGCCGACGGCGTCGACGAGCTCGCGCTCGTCGTCGACCAGCACGGCACCGGCCTGGGCCAGCGCGGCCCGGGTGGTGCGCCACGAGGTGGCGAGCGCCCCGGTGTGCGACGCGGCGAACGCACCGATGTCGTGCTGCCCGACGACGAGCGCGACGACGGGCGTGCGGGCGGTGAGACGCCGCACCGCCGCGACGAGCCGGGGGCCGTCGGCGACCGACTCCACGTGCAGGGCGACGGCACCGGTGTCCGGGTCGGTGACGAGGTGGTCGAGCACGTCGGGGGCCGACACGTCGACGCCGTTCCCGATCCCGACCGCGAGGCTGATCCCGTGCCCGGCCTCGGTGAGCAGGAACGCCAGTGCGTGGTTGACCCCGCCGCTGGCCGCGACGACCGCGACCCGCCCGGGGCGGACCTGGGCCACGCCGGGCACGAAGCTGGCCGTGACGCCGGCGTGCGGGGCGAGGAACCCGCTGGTGTTGGGGCCCAGCAGCCGGATACCGGTGTCGGCGACGACCGCGGCCACGGCGTCCTGGAAGTCGACGCCGGGGCCACCCGCCTCGGCGAAGCCCCCTCCGCAGATGACCGCCGCACCCGCGCCGGCGCGTGCGGCGTCGGCGAGGACCTCGGCGCAGGCGGCGGCGGGCACGCAGATCATGGCGAGATCGACCGGGCCCGCCTGCGCGGCGGCCGTGACGGAGGGGTGCATCGTGTCGTCGCGGCCGTTGACCAGCGCCAGGTGGCCCCCGGCCGCGGCGAAGCCGCTCAGCGAGCGGGCCAGTGCCGCGCCGAGCTTGCCCGGTTTGCGGGAGGCACCGACGACGGCGATGCCGCGCGGCGCGAAGAGCGCCGACAGCCCGGTCGCGGCGCGCGGGACGGTGGTGGTCATGTCGACTCCTCGCTGGCGCTCGTCGCCGACCTGCCCGACGGAGCTGTGCTGAACGGTGACCTCGCAAGCTCGGTCACGCTGTCACCCCCACGAGGTCGGCGCGCCCGGACAGGACCGTCGTCAGCGCGCGGTCGCGTGCGGAGTCGTCGTGGCCGTCCGGGTCGACGAGCAGGGCGGGCAGGCCGTCGTGCAGCCGGGCCTGCTCGCACAGTCGCGTGCGGGTGAGCGCGGTGCCGCCGTGCACGGCGACGAGCACGGGCTCCCCGCCCCACGCGGCGAGCCGCGCCAGTGCGTCCGGCAGTCCCGCCTCGTCCTCCGGGGCGGCGAGGACGGCACCCCACGACCCGGGACGCGGATCGCCGAGCGGCAGGGACCCCTCCGCGGCGACGACCTCGGTGGGTACGCCGTCGGTCGTGCGGACGGTCACGAGCCTGCTCGCGGACGTCCAGCCGTTCCGCTCGAACGGGGTCTCCAGGGGCTCGGCCCCGTGCGCGGCGACCCACCCGCCGTGGCTGGCGGCGACGAAGTCGGGGGCGCGCTTCGCCAGCCGCGCGTCGGTGATGCTGCGGGAGAGGAAGTGGTACGCGAACTGCCAGGGCTCGAAGGCGTCGTGGTACTCGCCGAAGTGCTCCCACCAGGCCAGGCTCGGCCGGGCCGAGTCCTGGATCTTGCGCACGGACGGCTGCGCGGCCTGCTCGTAGGCGGCCAGGGCGGCCGGTAGGTCGTCCGGGTGCGCGGCCAGCGCGGCGGAGAGCGCGACCGCGTCCTCCATCGCCATCTTCGTGCCCGACCCGACCGAGAAGTGCGCGGTGTGCACGGCGTCGCCGAGCAGCGCGACCGGCCGGGGATCCAGCGCGTGCCAGCGCCGGGTGCGGCGGGTGCGGAAGTTGCCCCAGCGCGAGTTGTTGGTGAGCAGCCGCTTCCCGTCGATCTGGTCGGCGAAGAGCTTCTCCAGGTAGTCCTTGGTGAGCAGGTCGCTCGCCCCCGGCGGCTGGGTGACGTCGAACTCGTCGAGCCCGGCCCGGCGCCAGGACGCCTCGTCGGTCTCGACGATGAACGTGGAGACGGCGTCGGAGATCGGGTAGCCGTGCACGGCGAACACCCCGTCGGGGCTGCGCTCGTGCACGAACGTCAACCCGTCGAACAGATAGTCGGTGCCGAACCAGATGAACTTCGCCGTCGCGGTCTCCACCTCGACACCCAGGTCGGCGTCGAGCTGCTCCCGGATGCGCGAGCCGGACCCGTCCGCGGCCACGACCAGGTCGTAGCCGGCCAGGTCGTCGAGGGAGACCTCCGAGGAGAACCGCAGGTCGGCGCCGACGTCGCGGGCCCGGGCCTGCATCAGCGCGAGCAGGGTCTTGCGCACGACCGCCGCCATGCCGTTGCCGCCGCAGCGGATCCGCTCCCCCTTGAGCCGCACCTCGATGTCGTCCCAGTGCCGGCCGTGCTCGGTGAGCGCCTGGCGCAGCACCGGATCGGCCTCGTGGATGCCGGCCAGCGTCCGGTCGGAGAACACCACGCCGAAGCCGAAGGTGTCGTCGGCCTTGTTCCGCTCGAAGACGGTGACCTCGATCGACGGGTCGGCCCGCTTGATCAGGGTGGCGAAGAACAGCCCACCAGGGCCACCTCCGGCGACGGCGATGCGCATGCCTCAGTTCCCCTTCACGAGGGTGTTGCGCTGCTCGCCGACGCCCTCGATCCGGGTGACCAGCTCCGAGCCCTCGGCGAGGTAGCGGGGGGGCTTGCGCTTGTGCCCGACCCCGCCCGGGGTGCCGGTGGCGATGAGGTCGCCCGGGACCAGGGTGATGATCTGCGAGATGTAGGCGACCAGTTCGGCGGCGGAGAACACCAGGTCGGAGGAGTCGGCCTTCTGCACCACGTCGCCGTCGACCTCGCAGGAGATCTCACCCGGGGTGCCCTCGTCGACGACCAGCCAGGGGCCGACCGGGGTGCTGCGCTCGAAGGTCTTGCCCTGCAGCCACTCGATCGTCCGGTACTGGAAGTCCCGGGCGGTGACGTCGTTGACCACGGTGTATCCGGCGATCGCCGCGGCGGCCTGCTCGGGCGTGGCGTGCCGGACCTCGGTGCCGATCACGACGCCGAGCTCGGCCTCCCAGTCGACCTGCTCCGACCCGGCCGGCATCTCGACCGGGTCGTGCGCACCGACCAGTGCCCGGGCGAACTTGGCGAACAGCGCCGGGTACTCCGGCAGGTCGCGGCCCATCTCCAGGATGTGCGAGCGGTAGTTCAGCCCGACGCAGAACACCTTCTCCGGGCGCGGGATCAGGGTGGCGTAGTCGAGGCCGGCCAGGTCGTGCCGGGGGCCGTCGGCGGCCGCCGCGACGGTCTTCCAGTCCGGGTTCGCCAGGAACTCGCCGAGGTCGGCGGCTCCCAGCTCGACGGCGCCGCCGTCGTCGATGCGGACGGCAGCGGTGCCGGTGGCGGTGCGGATGGTCGCGAGCTTCACGAACGGTCCTCTCGTGCGGTGCGGGCGAGGCCGAGGGCCTCGAAGACGGGGTCGTCGGAGAATCGGAAGGCGTCGAGCCCGGAGTCGGTGTCGAAGGCCAGACCGGCCCAGGACGGCACACAGAACAGGTCGCCCTGGCCGACCTCGTAGCGCTCGTCGCCGACCGTGACCACGCCGGAGCCGGAGAACACCTGCCAGACCGACGATCCGGCGGTGCGGGTCAGCGCGGTCGACGTCGCGGCACGCAGCCGGTGCATCTCGCAGCGCATCGTCGAGAGGCAGTCGCCCGCGGTGGCCGGGTTGGTGAACCGGACGACGGCGTGCCCGGGCTCGACGACGCCGGGGAACCCCTCGCGCTCGAGTTCGAGCTGCGCGGTCAGGGCGGCGTCGGTGTGCTCCCAGCGGTAGGCCATCAGCGGCGACGCCTTCGCCGCCGGCGCCCCGACGGGGGTGAGCCCCGGGTGGGCCCACAGCCGCTCGTTGCGCGACACCGCAGGGGTCTCGGTCGTCGACAGCACGTCCGGGCCGAACTCGAAGAAGCCGGCGTCGATGGTGCGGACCAGCGGGATGTCGAGCCCGTCGATCCAGGCCATCGGGTGGTCGGTGGTGTTGTGGTGCTCGTGGAAGTGCATTCCCGGGGTGAGCAGCAGGTCGCCGCGGCGCATCGCGACCGGGTCGCCCTCGACGTTGGTCCACACGCCCTCGCCCTCGACGACGAACCGGAACGCGGTCTGCGTGTGCCGGTGCGCGGGCGCCTCCTCGCGCGGGCCGAGGTACTGGATGGCCGCCCACAGCGTGGGGGTGGCGTAGGCGGTGCCGGGCAGGCCGGGGTTGGCCAGGGCGATCGCGCGACGCTCCCCACCGCGGCCGACGGGCACCAGCTCGCCCGCCTGCTCGGCCAGCGGCAGCAGGGTGGACCAGCGCCACAGGAACGGCACCGAGTCCGGCCGCGGGCTGGTCGGCATGAGCCCGCCGATCTGGGTCCACAGCGGCTTCATGTGGGCGGCGTCGAACGCGGCGTACAGCTCGTCGAGCTGCTCCTGCTCCTGCGCGGAGATCGCGTTGTCCTGGGGCACGGTCGAGGTCATACCGTCGTCTCCTCCTTCGGTCCGGCGTTCGTCGTGCGGGCCGGCGTGGCTGCCGGCGATGGGGCGTGGTCGTCGCGGCGACGCGGGACCAGGCCGATGAACAGGGCGCCGAGCAACGCCGGTACGGCGAACCCGTAGAAGTTCCACTCGAAACCGATGCCCGCCGCCAACACCCAACCACCGAACAGCGGTCCGATGATGGCCCCGGCCCGGCCGACGCCGAGGGCCCACCCGAGCGCGGTGGCGCGGATCGCCGTCGGGTAGTGCACGGCGACGTAGCCGTTGACCAGGATCTGGGTGCCGACGCTGCCGAGGCCGGCGACCGCGACCGCGACGAACAGCAGCCCGGTGCCGACCCGCTGGCTCAGCACGAGCAGGCACAGCGTGGCGAGCAGGAACGCGGCCACCGTGACCGGCTTGGACCCGAAGCGGTCGGCCAGTGCGGACGCCGCGATCCCGCCGACGATGGCACCGAGGTTGAGCACGAGCAGGAACGCCAGGGCGGACCCCAGCGGGTAGCCGGCCTCGCGCATGATCTGCGGCAGCCAGGTGTTGAGTCCGTAGACCAGCAGCAGGCCGCAGAAGCTCGCGGCGCCGAACAGCAGCGTCGCGGCGCGTGTGCCGGACCGGAACAGGGTGCGCGGACCGGTGCTCCCCGAGGACGCGGCGCGTTCGGCGCGCAGCGCGTCCAGGTCGACGCCGTACCGGTCCGCCAGCACGGCGGCCTCGTCGTCACGGCCCTTCGTGATGAGGAAGCCCACCGACTCCGGCAGGAAACGCCAGGCCAGCGGCAGGACGACCAGCAGCGGCGCACCGCCGATGGCGAACATCAGCCGCCAGCCGTGGTCGGCGACGAGCAGGATCGCCAGTACCGCGGCGAGCACGCCCCCGACGGAGTAGCCGACGAACATCAGGGCGTTGTAGAGCTGCCGGCGGTGCCGGGGCGCGTACTCGAAGGTCAGCGCGATCGCCGACGGGATCACCCCGCCGAGGCCGAGACCCGCGAGGAAGCGGAGGACGCCGAGCACAGCCGGGTTCGGCGCGAAGGCGCACGCGACCATCAGGATCGAGAACGCCGTGATCCCGCCGAGCATGATGCGCCGGCGTCCGAGGGCGTCGGTGAGAGCGCCCGACGCCAGTGCGCCGACCAGCATGCCCGCCAGGGCGTAGCTGCCGATGGCCCCCGCTCCGGCCGGGCCGAGGTTCCATCCCGGCTCGGCGAGCAGGCTCGGCACCACCGAGCCGTAGACGATCAGGTCGTAGCCGTCGAAGACGATGGTCAGGAAGCAGAGAGCGACGACGACGAGGCCGGATCGGGCCGCTGGTCGGGTCTGCTGTGACACGAGCACCACACTCCTCGTCGAGGGGCGCACGACGCCGCCCTGGCGCGTGCCCACGTAAGATACAACAGATTCGCGTCGCTCGTCGATTATTCGACACAAATGAGCCTGGCCAGCCCGTGAGCGTAGGCACACCGCAGGGCCGGGAGCGGTCCTGCCGCTACCCCGGCCCCGGGTGCGCACGGGCGGCGTTCGCTGCCGCCGGGGGCGGTTGCTAGTCGAACGGACCGTTGAGCAGCCCGCCGACCGGGCCCTCGACGTAGCGGGGGTCGGCGGGCGGGAACTCGTTCTCGACGCCGTTGGCGCCGTCGGGCCGGTTGTCGCCGTTGAGGGCGTCGGTGCCCTGGAAGGTGAGCTCGCCCAGGATCGCCGTGACCGAGGTGCCGACCTGGCCCGGGTTCTGGGTGTTGGTGTAGTCCGCGTCGTTGTCGTCGGCTGCCGCGACTCCGGCGCCGATCAGCAGCAGGCCACCGGCAACGACGGCCAGGGTCACGCGCTTTGCTGTGTTCATGCGGTTCGTCCTCGTCTCTACTTGAAGGATGGGGAGGTGGGCCCGGGAGCAGATCCCGGGCCCACCGCGATCACATGTTCTCGGCGCCGGCGTAGATCGCCTCGCGGATGCGGTTGTAGGTGCCGCAGCGGCAGATGTTGCGGATCTCCTCGATGGCGGCGTCGTCGAGCTTGCGGCCTTCGTCGGCGCACTGGCGGACCTTGGCGACGGCGGCCATGATCTGGCCGGGCTGGCAGTAGCCGCACTGGGCGACGTCCTTGTCGATCCAGGCTTCCTGCATGGGGTGCAGGTCGGCGTCGACGGTGTCGGCGAGGCCTTCGATGGTGGTGATCTCGTCGTCGGCGGAGATCTCGCCGACGGGGACGCTGCAGGGGTTGAAGGCCTTGCCGTTGATGTGGCTGGTGCAGGCCTTGCAGACGTTGATGCCGCAGCCGTACTTGGGGCCGGTGACGCCGAGGATGTCGCGGATCACCCAGAGCAGGCGGACGTCGTCCTCGACCTCGACGGTGACCTGCTCACCGTTGAGGTTGAAAGTCTGTGTGGGCATGTCAGGCTCCTCAGAAGGTGAAGTCGAGGCCGTCGGTCGGCGAGGTCGGGATCGGCGGCACCGTCGGGTACGGCTCGAACGGCAGCGGCTCCTTGTGCATGATCGGGAAGTACTCCGGCACGACCCCCGTCGCCCGCGCGTAGGCGCAGGCGATCGCGCCGCAGGTCGCGGCCAGGCCGAACTCGCCGGCGCCGCCCGGCTCCGGGGCCTCCGAGTCCTCGATGACGACGATGTTCATCTCCGGCGGGGTGTTCCACTGGCGGGTGTAGAAGTAGTTGTCCCAGCTCGCCTCGAGGAAGTGGCCGTCCTGCAGGTGCAGCCCGGCCGTCAGCGTCATCGCCAGCGCGTCGTTGATCCCACCCATCATCTGGGCCTCGACGCCCCGCGGGTTGATCACGAGGCCGACGTCGACCACGAAGGTCACCTTCGTGACCCGCGGGCCGGTCCGGGCCTGGCGGATGGATCGGCCCACCGTCTCGGGGCGGCAGTCGATCTCCACCACGCAGGCGGACGCACCCTTCATCTCCACGTGCAGCCCGATGCCCTGGGCCGTGCCCTCCGGCATCGACCTGCCCCAGTCGGCCTCGTCGGCGACCCGCTCGAGGACCCGGCGCCAGCGGTCGAGCTTGGTGTACTCGACGCGGAACTCGTACGGGTCCTTGCCCATCCGCTCCGCGATCCGGTCGACCATCAGCTCGCGCGCGGTGGCCACGTCCGGCGCGTAGACGTCCCGCACCGCCGAGGTGTTGAACCGCATGTCGACCTCGTTGAGCACGCGGGTCGAGACCCCGAAGTTGTACGGCGTGAGGTTGGCCAGCTCGAACTGGATCTGGGAGAGGGTGAGGTTGCCGCCCGGCAGCTTGGCCGCCTGCGCGGTCAGCGCCTCCCCGAACCCGGGGTTGAGCTCCATGGCGACGCCGGTGTGCCGCTGCTCGAAGCTGAGGACCGAGTCGTTCGTGATCTGGGCGCGCACGCGCGAGGTGGCCAGGGGGTGCTGGCGGCCCTGGCGGGAGTCGTCGGCGCGGGTCCACATCAGCCGGACCGGCTTGCCGAACTTCTGCGACGCCTCCGCCGCCTCCAGCGCCGCGTCGAAGAACAGCTTGCGACCGAACGACCCACCGCCCTCCGGCACGTGGAAGGTGACCGCGTTCTGCGCGAGACCCAGGGACCTGGCGATCTCGGCCTGCGCGGCGATCGGGTTCTTGCACGGGGACCAGATCTCGGCGGAGTCGGCACGCACGTCGGCGATCGCGCAGTTGGTCTCCAGCGGGCTGCCGCTGCGGAAGTAGAAGACGAAGGCGCCCTCCAGGGTCTCGCCGACCGCCGGCGGCACCGCCAGTGGCAGCTCGGCCGCCCGGACCCGCGTCAGGACCGACTCGTCGTCCTCCCCCTCGACGGTGCCGCCGTCCCAGGTGACCCGGAGCGCGTTCACGGCGTCGATCGCCTGCCCGAACGTCACGGCCCGGACCGCGACACCGGTGCTGACCTCCGCGACGTCGGTCACACCCGGCATGCGGCGGACCTCGTCGATGTTCTCGACCCCCGTCGCGACCGAGTTCAGGTTCGGACCCCGGCAGATCACCGTCGGGAGCGCGTCCGGGACCTGGATGTCGGTGGTGAACCGCTTGCGCCCGGTCACCATGGCCAGCGCGTCGGACTTGCCCCGCGGCGTGCCGATGACGCGGAACGTCTCGCGCTCCTTCAGCACCACCTCCACCGCCTCGGTGACGGGCGCCGCGGCCCGCTCGGTCAGCTCCCCGAAGGGCAGCGCCTCCCCGTTCTGCCCGGTGATCACACCCAACCGGCTCGTCAGCACGGCCTTCTCCTGCCCGAGCTGTGCTGCGGCGGCGTCGAGCAGACGGCCGTGGGCGAGCGCGGCGGCGACGCGGATCGGGGTGAAGGTGGAGAACGTGGTGCTCGACCCACCGGTCAGCTGGTTGAACACGAGCTCGGGGCGCGCGTCGGCCAGGGTGACGACGACCTGGTCGGGGTCGAGGTCCATCTCCTCGGCGATGATCATCTGGGTCGACGTGATGATCCCCTGGCCGTTGTCCGAACGGGGCAGTGCGAACGAGACGGTCCCGTCCCGGTTGACCTCGACCCTGATCAGGTCGGCCGTGGGTCGCATCGAGTCGCGCAGCGCGTCGAGCAGGTCGTACACGTCCGGCGGCTGCGGCGTCGACGGGATCGGTGAGGCGGATGCCGACGACGCGCCGAACACCTGCTCCCGGGTGAACTCGGCGGCGACCACGAGGGTGGGTGCGGCGATCAGGTAACCCAGGAACCGGCGGCGCCCGACGGGGGTGCGCAGACCCTGGCCGGTCGTTCGGGTCGAGGGAGCGAGACGGTGATGGGCCATCAGAGTCCTCTTCGTCGGGGACGTCCCGCACGCCGCCGACCGGCGCCCGGTTTCCCCGGTTCAACGCCTGCGATGTGTGACAGTTACGCACCGACCGTCGAGAAATCTCAGCTCTTCGATCGCGACGTCACCGCCGGGCGGACGCCGTGGGGTACGAGTTCGTACTGGTCACGACGTACTCGGTGGACACCCGGGTGCCCGCGAGCACCGACGACCGTCGACAGAATCGCGCATATCGGGCGCGCCGGCGGGGTGCCGACGACAGACTCAACCCGCTTCCTGGACGGGCCGCGAGACCTGTCCGAGGAGGGCGTCGACGCACGCCTCCGCCGGTCCCCGGAGAAGGCCGTGCATGTCGACGAACAGCTGGTGTGCCTCGCGACCCGGCCAACCGACCGGGAGCAGCTCCGGAGGCAGGTCCGGATCCCGGAACGGGAACCGGCGGTAGTCGTGCACGAACCGCATGCGCTCCACCAGCGCGTCGACACCCTGCAGCCCACCGCTCCGGTAGGTGGTCAGGCGCGGCCGGTACTCGGAGAGGAACTCCGCGTAGGCATCGTGCAGCTGGCCCAGGTCCCACGCGCGACCCGCGATGTCCTGGTCGGCCCCGAGTCCTTCCGAACGGGAACGGAACAGGTCCAACCGCACCGACGCCTCGTCGGCGAATGCCTCCCGCACCTGACGCAGCCGGTCGTGCGGACTCACCCACACCGACGAGGACAGCGAACCGAACCCGAGCCACGACAGCTTCTTGCGGAGCTGTTCGCGGAGCGCGCGCTCGGTCTCCGGGACCGTGTAGAGGATCATGCGCCACTGCCCGTCCCACGGACCCGTCGCACGCTGGAAGATGCGTTCCCGCCCCTCGTCGAGCAGCGCCCAGGCCGCGTCGGAGAGCGAGTAGATCGTCTCCCGGCCGTCGCGGCGGCTGACGAGCCAGCCCTCCTTGCGCAGGCGGGTGACGACGACCCG
Source organism: Pseudonocardia abyssalis (assembly GCF_019263705.2). Classification (NCBI taxonomy): domain Bacteria; kingdom Bacillati; phylum Actinomycetota; class Actinomycetes; order Pseudonocardiales; family Pseudonocardiaceae; genus Pseudonocardia; species Pseudonocardia abyssalis. The sequence continues at coordinate 481,936 of NZ_JADQDK010000001.1, read as the reverse complement.
CACGGTCGGCTCCGCCACGTCGAAGCACCCCATCAACGACACCAGGCCGCGCAACCGCACCTCGCCACCGCGGTAGCGCAGGTAGTCACCGAAGAGATCGAAGACGAGCGACCGGGCCTTCATCGATCTCCTCCAGCCGCAGCACGGGCGCCGGACTGCAGTCCGGCGCCCCGCAGTGTCTCACCAGCGGTCACCCGGACGGCCCATCGCTCGTATCCCGGGACACGGGATCGGGAGTCGGACCCGCTCGTCGGTCGCCGACTGGAAGGTGTGGGTGCACGGCCCGGGAGCGGAGGCGTGGGAGGTGTACACGGTCGAGGCCGACGCCCCGGCCCCGCACCCACCGGCGCGTCCGGGGCGCCGCTCGCGGACTCCTGCTGCTGAGCGTCGACGCGGCGCAGCGGCCTCGCCGGACCCCCGACGGGCCGGGGACCCGCGGGGCCGACGTCGAGCACGGTGTGCCATCCCGTCGACGGCTTCGCGGGCCTGGCCGGGGACCGGCGCCGTCGTCCGCCCGGCCGGGCGGACCGTTCAGCGACGCGCCAGGTAGAGCGTGTTCGACGACCGCCCACCGGTGAGGGGGTTGGGGAAGTCGACGACCTCGGCCCGTTCGGCGGAGAAGACCTCGCCCAGCACCGCTCCGAACACGTCGAGCGGCGGGCGGTCCGACCACAGGCCCAGCACCCCGCCCTCGCGCAGCGACGGCAGGAGCCGGCGCAGGCCCGCCGCGGCGTAGAACTCCGCGTGGGCGGGGGCGAGCACGTGGTCCGGGGCATGGTCGATGTCGACCAGGACGGCGTCGTAGCGGCCGCCGGGGGCCTCGGGGTCGAGGCCGTCGCCACCCGCCACCTGCGCGAAGAAGTCGGCGCACCGCAGCACGACCCGGGGATCACCCGTCAGCCGCTCCGACACGGGCAGCAGGCCGTTGCGGTGCCAGCCGATCACCTCGGGCAGGGCCTCCACCACGGTCACCGAGCGCACCCGCGGGTCGTCGAGCACGGTGACGGCGGTGTAGCCGAGCCCCAGCCCCCCGACCACGACGTCGAGCGCGTCACCCTCGACGGCGGCGAGGCCGCGCCGCGCGAGCTCGATCTCCGCGACGGTGAAGAGGCTGGACATGAGGAACTCGTCGTCGAGCTTCGCCTCGAACACCTCGACGTCGGCGACGGGATCGTGCCGGCGGCGCAGGCTGATCTCGCCGATGGCGGTGTCGGCCCGGTCGAGCACGAGGAGGCGGGCACCAGGGCCCGCGCCCGTCCCCCGGCGCGCCGAACGCCGGCCGGACCGGCCGGGCACGGGTGCGGACACGGTCCTCCGATCGCCGGGCACCGGGAGCGGGGCCGACGGCGAGCCGCGATCGTGTCACACGCCGCGGCCGGCCGGGTCACACCCGCGCGCCGCGGGCCGCCACCGCCCGCACCGCCTCGTCGCGGAAGCCTCGGGCCACCGGCTCCAGCGCCTCGAACGCCCCCGGCGGGGTGCCCGGCAGCGTGCGGCCCGCGTCGCGGACCCGGCCGAGGATCGCCTCCGCCGCGGTGTCGGCCTCCGCGGTGAGCCGGGGCAGGTCGACGCCGGTGAGCACGCCGTCGCGCTTGACGACCCGGCCGTCGACGAGCACGGTGCGGACGTCGGCGGCCGTGGTCTGGAACAGCAGCGTGGCGTAGGGGTCGATCCGCGGGTGCTGCTCGATCGCCCCTCCCCCGACGAGCTGCAGGTCGGCCCGCTTGCCCGCCGTCAGCGAGCCGATCCGGTCGCCCAGCCCGAGCGCGTCGGCGGCGTTGACGGTGGTCCAGGCCAGCGCCTCCTTCGCGGTGGTGGTCACCTGCTCCGGCATGGCACCCGCGAGGTTCGTCGCCTCGGTCGCCTCCCAGCGCGTGAGGCCCAGCCCGAACCGCATCTCGTGCCACAGGTCGCCGGAGTTGAGCGAGATGACGTCGGCCGACAGGGTCGGCGCGATCCCGTGCCTGCGGCAGCGCTCGAACACCGGGCGACCCATCCCCATGTTCAGCTCGGTCTCCACGGAGATCGAGACCTTCCCGCCGCTGCGCACGAGCGCCTCCCACTCGGCGTCGTCGAGCGCGTTGCAGTGCACGTGGACGATGTCGGGGCCGAGCAGGCCGTTCGCGTCGAGCTCGGTGATCCCGCCGGTCAGCACGCTCCCCCACACGCACCCGGTGTGATTGACGACCAGCGCGCGGCGCTCGCGGGCCGCGGCCAGCTCGGCGACCGTCCGGTCCCACGGCAGCCCGTAGAGCTCGGAGAGGGAGACGCCGAGGGTCAGCAGCCCGTCGGAGGCGAAGTGGGTGTCGGCGATGCGGTGGAAGTCGGCGAGGCGCGCGTCGTGGTCGCCGAACCGGGTGGCCTCCGGCGAGCTCTCGAAGAACCCGTAGCAGAACGCGGCGCGGATCCCGGCGTCGCGCAGGCCGAGGACGGCGCCGTCGCTGTGGTCGGGGGTGTTGTTGCAGTGGGAGAAGTCGAGCAGCGTCGTCACACCGGCGTTGAGCGCGTCGAGGGCGCCGAGCCGGTTGCCCAGCCGCACGTCGTCGGCGGTGTAGGCCGGGGAGATCGCGAGCCGGATGCCGAAGTAGTAGTCGCCCAGCGTCCAGTCGCCGCAGATGCCGCGGACCAGCGACTGCCAGGTGTGGCGGTGGGTGTCGACGAGCCCGGGCAGCACGAGGTGGCCGGTCGCGTCGATCACCTCGGCGTCGGTCACGGGCAGCGACGGGGCCACGGCGGCGATCACCCCGTCCTCGATCAGCACGTCGCCGGAGGGGAGGTCACCGAGGACGGGGTCCATGGTCAGGACGTGCCCGCCACGGACGAGGGTGCGTGTCATGGGCCCAGCGTGGCGGCGCGGCCGCCGGGGAACATGGACCGAAGAGGTTGCGATCGCGGGGGCCGGGAGTCGTAGCATCGCCCGCGAGGTGGTGGATATGGACGTCCGTTCGCTCCGGTACGCGGTGACGCTCGCCGACACCCTCCACTTCGGACGCGCGGCGCAGGCGCACTGGATCGCGGCGCAGCCCTTCGGCCGCCGCATCCAGGCCCTGGAACGCGAGATCGGCGAACCGCTGTTCGCCCGCACCAGCCGCCGCGTCGTGCTCACCCCGGCCGGCGAGCGCTTCCTCCCCCGGGCCCGACAGGTCCTGGCCCAGCTGGACGCGCTGCTCGCCCCGGCGGAGGGGTGCCGCGACGAGCCGGGCGTCCTGCGGATCGGGGTGCTCGGGTTCGGGCTCGCCGACCTGTGGCCCGACGCACGCGAGCTCGTCGGGGCGCGACTCCCGGACCTGGCCCTGTCGACGGTCGAGCTCGCCTGGGAGGACCAGTACGACGCCGTGCGATCCGGAGAGGTCGACGTCGCGATCGTCCACGACGTCGGCGGGGCGGACGACCTCGTCCTGGACCGGGCGCTGGAGATGGACCGCTACGCCGTCGTCCCGGTGGGGTCCGACCTCGCCGGGGCCGACCGGCTCACCGCGACGGACGTCGACGGGCGGCGGTGGGTCTCGCCGGTCGGCGGTGTCCCCGGACTGGCGGAGTGGGGCGACACCAGCGGCCGCCGCGGCAGCGTCGACGTCCGGTCACCGTCGGGGATCCCGACCGCGGTGGCCACGAGCGGCTGGCTCGGGCTGCACGGGGAGCCCGCGCGCCGGTTCTTCCCGCACCCCGGGGTCCGCTACGTCCCGATGGAGGGCCCCGGCGCGACCGTGTCGGTCGCGAGCCGCCCGGACGACCGGCGCGAGTCGGTGGCGGTGTTCCGGGCCGCCGCCCACGCCGTCGCCGCTGTGGCGCTCCCGGATCGCAACCGACTCGGGCCATGATCGGCGGGGCCGTCCCGGGGCACACTGGGCGGCCGATGACGAGGGGAGCCCGATGCGCTGGAGCAGCTACGCCGAGGCCGACGGCACCGTCCGCGCGGCGGTGTGGGAGGGCGACCACCTGCATCCCGCGCCCGCGGGCACCGCGCTGGTCGACCTGCTGGGCGACGACGGCACGCGGCTGCGCGCGGCCGCGGACGACGCGCTCACCGGCCCGGCCGTCGACCCGGCGACGGTGACGCTGCTGGCCCCGGTGCCGCGCCCGCCGTCGGTCCGCGACTTCATGGCGTTCGAGGAGCACGTGGTCACGGCCAGCGCCGCGATCGGGCTCACGGTCGACCCGCTGTGGTACCGCCAGCCCGTCTTCTACTTCACCAACCCCGCGGCCCTGCGCGGCCCGCACGAGCCGGTGGCGATCTCCCCCGGCAGCGCCGCGTTCGACTACGAGCTCGAAGTGGCAGCCGTCATCGGGCGGGAGGGGGCGGATCTGAGCCCGGAGGAGGCACTCGACCACGTCGCCGGCTACCTGGTGTTCTGCGACTGGAGCGCCCGGGACCTGCAGGGCGAGGAGATGAAGCTCAACCTCGGCCCCGCGAAGGGCAAGGACTCGGCGTCGAGCTGCGGGCCGTGGATGCTCACCCCCGACGAGCTGCCCGCGGCCGCGGCGATGACCGCGTCGGTCAACGGGAAGCCCTACAGCGCGGGCCGCCTCGACGCCCTGCACTGGAGCTTCGGCGAGATGATCGCCTACGCCTCGCGCGGCACCCGCGTCGTCCCCGGTGACCTGATCGGCAGCGGGACCGTCGGCACGGGCTGCATCCTCGAACTCTCCCGCGTCCACGGGGCCGACGCGTTCCCCTGGTTGCGCCCCGGCGACCGCGTCCGCCTCGAGGTCGACGGCCTGGGCGCCGTCGACGCCCCGATCATCGAGGGCGCCGCCGTGCGCCCGCTGCGGAAGGACCTCGCGTGAGCGCGCACTCCCATGACGTCACCGTGCCCGGGCCACCCCGGCTGGAGGAGGTCTCGGACGGGATCTTCGCCTACGTCCAGCCGGACGGGACGTGGTGGATCAACAACACCGGCTTCGCGGTGGGCCCGCAGGGGGTGGTCGCCGTGGACTCCTGCTCCACCGAGCGCCGCACCCGCGCCTTCGTCGACGCCATCACCTCGGTGACCTCCGCCCCCGTCCGGACGCTGGTGAACACCCACCACCACGGCGACCACACCTGGGCAACGCCCTGTTCGGCGCTGCCACGATCGTCGCCCACGAGCGCGCCCGCGACGAGATGATCGCGTTCGGGCCGCCGCGGGAGCTCCCGTTCTGGGACCACCCGGAGTGGGGCTCGCTCCCGCTCGACCCGCCCTTCCTGACCTTCGCCGACGGCGTGACGCTGCACGTCGGCGACCTGCGCGCCGAGGTCCGGCACGTCGGGACCGCCGCGCACACCACCAACGACTCACTGGTGTGGTTCCCCGAGCGGTCCACGCTGTTCTGCGGCGACCTGATCTTCAACGGCGGCACGCCGTTCCTGCTCATGGGCTCGGTGGTCGGCGCGATCGACGTCCTGGAGAACGTGGTGGCACCGCTGGGCGCGGCCACGACCGTGCCCGGCCACGGTCCGGTCTTCCACGACCGCGCCCCGCTCGACGCCACCCTGGACTACCTGCGCTTCGTGCTCGACGTGGCCGAGCGGGGGCGTGCGGCCGGGCTCACCCCGCTGCAGGCGGCCCGCGACACCGACCTGGGCCGGTTCGCCGACTGGCCGGACGCGGAGCGGATCGTCGGGAACCTGCACCGCGCCTACGCCGAGCTCGACGGCGGCGGGCGCGGCGTCCCGGTCGACGTGATGGCGGCGCTGGGCGACATGGTCACCCACAACGGGGGGAGGCCGCTGACCTGCCTGGCCTGAGCGGCGTCAGTGGTGTGGCCGTCGTCGTGCCGGACGGCCGCGACGACGGTGTCGGCGGTGAAGTCGGCCGCGACGACGGTGTCGGCGGTGAAGTCGGCCGCGACGACGGTGTCGGCGGTGACGACGTCGGCGACGTCCGCGGGTCCGGGACGGAGGCGGGTCAGCAGCGCGGCGATGTCGGGCGTGCTGTCGACGACCTCCTCCGCCGGCACGACCGGTCCGGCCCCGCAGGCCGCCGTCGCGCCGGGCAGGACCCACGTCAGGCCACGCCGGCCCGGTAGCCGGGCGGGACCGTGGGCCCGGGTGCGCACGCTCACCCGGCGGCGCTCGCCGGGGGGCGGTGTCGCCGACCGCGTCCCGCGCGTCCACCCGATCGAATCAACATACGTTAGATTGTCGATGTGACCCGCGACGAGTGCGAGCTGCTGTGTCTGGACCTCCCCCACGCCGAGGAGGTCCGGTCCCGGATGCCGGAGGAGCCGACGGCCGCGGCCGCGCGCGCACGGGCCCTGGGTGATCCGACGCGGCTGCGGGTCGCCTCGGCGCTGGCTCTGGGGTCGGAGCTGTGCGTCTGCGATCTCGCGTGGGTGTGCGGGCTCGCGCAGAACCTCGTCTCGCACCACGTACGGCTGCTGCGCACGGCCGGGCTCGCCGTGTCCCGGCGCGACGGGAAGCTCGTGATGTACCGGCTGACCCCGCTCGGCGGGGCACTGCTCACCGCCGTCCTCGGCACCGACCTGGAGGTGGGTACCGGTGGGTGACGTCTGCTGCGGCGGGGAGCCGACCCCGCCGGCCCGAGGCCGCCCCGACGAGCCGCAGGAGGCGTTCTGGCGGCTACGGGCCGTGCGGGCCGCGGCCGTCTCCGGCATGCTGCTGGCGGCCGGGCTCGTCGCCGCGCGGTGGGGATCCGACGCCGTCTCGCTCGTGCTGCTCGGCGGCGCGCTGCTCGTCGGCGGCGCCACCTTCGTCCCCCAGTCGCTGCGCGCACTGCTGACCGGGCGCCTCGGCGTCGGAACGCTGATGACGATCGCCGCGATCGGCGCGGTGGTGCTCGGCGAGGTCGGCGAAGCCGCCGGGCTGGCGTTCCTGTTCTCGATCTCCGAGGCGCTGGAGTCCTACTCGCTGGACCGCAGCCGGCGCAGCCTGCGCGCGCTGCTCTCGCTCGTCCCCGAGCGCGCCACCGTTCTCCGCGGCGACATCGGGACCGACGTCTCCCCAGCCGACCTCGAGCTCGGCGACGTGCTGGTGGTCCGGCCCGGTGAACGCGTCGCCACCGACGGCACGGTGCGCAGCGGCCGCAGCGCGCTGGACGTCTCCGCGATCACCGGCGAGTCGGTGCCCGTCGAGGCCGGGCCCGGCGCCGCGGTCTTCGCCGGGTCGATCAACGGCAACGGCGCACTCGAGGTCGAGGTCACCGCTCGGGCCGAGTCCAACTCACTGGCCCGGATCGTGCACATCGTCGAGGAGGCGCAGGAGCGCAAGGGGTCGAGCCAGCGGCTCGCCGAACGCATCGCGCGCCCGCTCGTCCCGGGCGTGATGGTCCTGGCCGCCGCGATCGCCGTGGTCGGGAGCCTGCTCGGCGACCCCGCGGTCTGGACCGAGCGCGCACTGGTCGTGCTCGTCGCCGCGGCGCCGTGCGCGTTCGCGATCTCGGTGCCGGTCACGGTGTTCGCCGCCATCGGCGCCGCCGGCCGCTCCGGGGTGCTGATCAAGGGCGGCGCCGCGCTGGAGGCCCTCGGCCGGATCCGCGCGGTGGCGCTGGACAAGACCGGGACCCTGACCCGCAACCACCCCGCCGTCATCGACGTCGTCGCCATCGACGGTGTCGCACGCGCACGCGTGCTGGAGGTGGCCGCGGCGCTGGAGTCGCGCAGCGAGCACCCGCTCGCGGCCGCGATCCTGGCCGCCACCCCCGGGTACGGCACCCCCGGGTACGGCACCCCCGGGCACGGCACCCCCGGGCACGGCACCCCCGGGCACGGCACCCCCGGGCAGGACACCCCCGGGCAGGACACCGCCGACGGCGTCGAGGCCGTCCCCGGCGCCGGCCTCACCGGCACCGTCGACGGCCGGCCCGCCCGGCTCGGCCGCCCCGGCTTCCTCGACGCGGGCCCGCTCGCCGCGCGGGTCGCCGAACTGCAGGGCGCGGGCGCCACCGTCGTGCTCGTCGAGCACGACGGCGCACTGCTCGGCGCCGTCGCCGTCCGTGACGAGCTGCGCCCCGAGGCCCCCGCCGTCGTCGCCGCACTGCGCGGTGCGGGCCTGCGGGTCGCGATGCTCACCGGCGACAACCGGCGCACCGCCGACGCGCTCGCGCACGACGCCGGGATCACCGACGTGCACGCCGACCTGCGCCCCGAGGACAAGGCGCGGATCGTCACGGAGCTGCGCGGACCCGTCGCGATGGTCGGGGACGGCATCAACGACGCCCCCGCGCTCGCCACCGCCGACAGCGGCATCGCCATGGGCGCGATGGGCACCGACGTCGCGATCGAGGCCGCCGACGTCGCACTGATGGGCGAGGACCTGCGGCACCTGCCCGCCGCGCTGGCCCACGCCCGCCGGGCCCGCCGCATCATGGTGCAGAACCTGGCGATGTCGGGCGTCATCCTGCTCACCCTCGTGCCGCTGGCCGCGTCCGGCGTGCTCGGGCTCGCCGCCGTCGTCGCCGCGCACGAGCTGGCCGAGGTCCTCGTCATCGCCAACGGCGTGCGCGCCGGGCGGCGCACGCACCTCACCCTGCCCGCCGCTGCGGCCGCGGCGCCCACCGACACCCCCGCCGACGGGGGCTGCACCGACGGGTGTTGCCCGCCGCCGGAGGCCGGAGCCCGTGCGCGCCTCCAGGCACCGGATCCGGTCCGGGCCGGCGACCGTGTCCCCGGTCGGCGGTGACCGGACCCACCGCACGCCACCGGCTACCCTCGGGGCGCCGGAGAAACCCCCCGGACGGTCCCCGGAGGAGATCCCGATCATGCCCGCTGTCCCCCGTGGTGGTTCCACCGTCGTCGCGGCCACCTGGGCCGTCGCCGGGGTCGTCCACCTCGCGATCGGGCTCCGCACCGACGGCGCGATCGCCGTGCTCGCGTTCGCCCTGGCCGCGGTGGCTCTCGTCGGGGCCGTCGCACTGGTCGCGGACCCCCGCCCCGAACTGCTGGTCGTGGCCGCCGTGGCCGGGGTCGTCGGAGTGGGGTGGTTCGCGCTGCCGCTGATCCTGCCGCTGCTGGGGATCGGCAGCCCGGCCGCCGATCCGCTCGACGCGTGGCGGATCGGCGGCTTCGTGGTCGACGCGCTGACCGTCCGGCTCGCGGCGTTCACCCTGCGGCGTGCCGGACGGGCCCGGGCCTGACCCGGCACCGACCCGCCCTCCCGTTCGCCCACGCCGCCCCGATGATCGCCACGGTGACGCCGACGGAGGTCGCACCACCCGTCGCCGGTCATACCGGGAAGCTGCCTTCCCCACCCCGACCGGCGCGTCGCCGCGCAGGGGTGATGCGTGCGTGCCGCGGCGCCGGGTCCCGTGGTCGCGGTTCGCGTGTGTACCGGATGTCCTGCATCGCCACGTCCCCGCAGGCCCAGCGGTGCCGGCTCCACCCGTTCGACACCCCGGCGATCCGCACCCACACCTCACCACGTCGCACCCCGGTCCGGTCAGCTGTGTGTGCCGGCGACCGGCGGGGCCACGGGCGCGTACCGTTCCGGGGGTCGTCCGTGACCCCACCCACGTTCACCCAGGGGGTGCCACCGTGCCGGCGAGCAGTGTTCGACAGCCCCACCACCGACCTGCCCCCGAGAACCCACCGGGAGCCGGGGTGCACTCCGCCGACCGCGTCGCCGCGGTCCGCACGAGCGGGCTCCTCGAGACCGGGCCGGAGGAGGCGTTCAACCGGCTCACCCGGCTGGCCGCCATCGTCCTCGGTACGCCGATGGTCGCCCTCACCGTCGTCGACGACGTGCGGTCGGTCCTCAAGGGCGCACCGGACCCGTCGCTGCTCGGCGGGACCTACGAGTCACCGATCGAGGACGCCGCCTGCCGGTTCGTGATCGACACCGGTGCGGAGGTCTGCACACCCGACGTCAGCCTGGACCCGCGCCTGCGCGACCTCCGGCAGATCCACGACTTCGGGGCCGCGTCCTGGGTCGGGGTGCCCGTGCTCGACCCGGCCGGCCGCGTACTGGGCAACCTGTGCGCGATGGACGGCGTCGTCCGGCACTGGACCGAGCTGCACCTGGAGACGCTCCGGACGCTGGCCCTCGCAGCGGGCGGCGAGATCGCGCTGCGCCTCGCCCTGCAGGAGGCGGACCACCACGCCGCGCTGGCCGACCTCCACGCGGAACAGGCCGACCGGCACGCCACCGAGGCCGCGGAGCTCGCCGCGACCCTGCAGCAGAGCCTCCTGCCCGCCCATCCGCCCCGCATGGACGGGGTCGTGGTCGGCGCCCGGTTCCGGCCCGGCGGCACCGGCGTCGAGGTGATGGGCGACTTCTACGACGTCGTCCCGGTCGACGGGGGCTTCGGCGTCGTGATCGGCGACGTCTGCGGCAAGGGCGCGCCCGCCGCCCGGACCACGGCGATGGCCCGGTCCGCCCTGCGGACCGTCGCGCACACCGAGTCCGACCCGGTCCGCGTGCTGCACACCCTCAACGAGGTCCTGCACGTCTGGTTCGACGGCCGCGCGAGCTTCGTCACCGCCCTCTACGCGACCTTCACCCGGCCGGCGGGGACGCCACCCGGTTCGTGGCTGGTGGCGATGGCCTGCGCCGGCCACCCGCCCGCGTTCGTGCGCCGCGCCGACGGATCCGTGGAGCCGCTCGCCGGCGGCGGTCGGGTGCTGGGCATCCTCCGGGAGTCGGTCGTCGCGCGACAGACCGCGCTCCTCGCGGCGGGCGACGCACTGGTCCTGCACACCGACGGCGTCACCGAGGCCCGCAGCGCCGTCGGCGCCGAGCAGTTCGACGAGACCGGCGTGGCCGCGGCCCTCGCCCGGTGCGCCCCCGGCGCCGGCGCCGACGCCCTGGCCGGGGCCCTCGTCGACGCCGCGAACCGGTACTCCGGGGACCGGCCCACCGACGACATCGGCGTGGTCGTCGTCCTCGCCGACCCGCGGGCCACCGCCCGGGACCGCCCGCGACGGTCGGACCCGGGGTAGGCCGCGGCCGTCACCGCACGAGACGCAGGTGCGGGCGACCGGGCGGGGGTGAGCCGACGGGATGGGCGGCTCCGAGGGTGCGCCCCAGCGCGAGCCCGACCACGAAGTCCGCGACGGTCTGCGCGTCCGGGAGCAGGTCGGGATGCAGGAAGCACCGCGACGGACGGGCGGGGTCGCCGTCGAGCTCGACGCACCAGCCCTCCTGCTCGTCCCACAGCGCGCTCACGGGCGACGGGCGGGCCGGGTGCACCGCCCCGCCGAGGGACTGCCGCTCCGGGTTCGACCGGGCGGCGCGGTGCCACGCGGCGAGGCGCACGGCGGTGCAGTCGAGGACGACGGTGCCGGCCAGCCGGTGGGTGGCGTCGGTGCGCTGCGGGGCCCCGGCGAGAACCCCGTGCTCACGCAGCGCATCCACGACCCTGCCCAGGTAGGCGTCGAGCCGACCGCCGACGGCGGTGGGGTGCCGCGCTGCGGACTCCCCGGCGAGGTCGCCGCCGGGGGCCGGTCCGTCGAGGGCCCCGGCGTCGATGCGCGTGATCGTCACGACCCCGCCCGCCCCTGCACGGCCGGTGTCGGGGCGGATGGTCCGTGGCCGGTGCGCATGCGGGTGCCGCCGCTCCCGCCGGTCCGACGGGTCCCGCGCGACCGGCGTGTGTGGATCGGTGACCGCCGGGGACCGGGGCGGAGGATGGACCCATCATGCGCCTCCCGGGCGCGCCTGCACCGGCATCCGGGTGCCCGGGTCCGTCGATGGGTTGATCCCCGGGGGGCCGGACGTCGGACGACGGGGGGCCGGGCGCTGCCTAGCGTCGCTGTCATGACCACCGCCACGACGTCCGGACCCGTCCGCCGGCACGGCCTGGACGCCCTGCGGGCCGCCGCCCTCGGCCTGGGGATCGTCCTGCACTCCCTGATCCCGTTCGCCCCCGGTGCGCTCTGGCTCGTCACCGACTCGCAGACGTCGGAGGCCGTCGGCGCCCCCCTCGTCCTCATCCACCTGTTCCGGATGGTCCTGTTCATGATGCTCGCCGGCTACTTCGGCCGGATGGTGCTGCACCGCCGCGGCGCGGGCGCCTACCTGCGGGACCGGACCCTGCGGATCCTTATGCCACTGGTGGCGTTCTGGCCGGTCGCGGTGCTCTCGCTGGGGATCCTCGCCGGGGTGAACGTCGAGCTGCGCGGCGTCGAGGCCCCGGCGATGGTGACGACGGACGTGTCGTCCCCGCTGCTCGCGTTCACCCCGGGACAGCTCTGGTTCCTCCTGGTGCTGATGGAGTGCGTGCTGATCACCGTCGCGGTCCGGGCGGTGGCCCGGCGCGTGGTGGGGCCGGACCGGGTCTCGCGGCTGTCCGGGCGGGCCGGTGCGCTGCTCGCGTCGCCGTTCGGCGTCGTGCTCGCGGCGGCGCCGTACCTGGCCGGTCTGCTGGTCCAGGGCCACACGGCGGGCGGGATCGTCGAGCCGTTCACGGTCCTGCCGGAGGTCGCCCCGCTCGTCACCTACCTGGGCGCGTTCCTCGTCGGCTGGTTCCTGCACGGCCACACGGCGGCGCTGCCCCGCCTCGGCGCGACCTGGCCGGCGCACCTGGTCGCCGCGGTGGCGCTCAGCGCGGCCGTCCTGCTGGGGTCGGCCGCGCTGCCGCTGTGGGCCGCGGCGGTCCTGACCGCCGTGGCCGGCTGGACGTGGACCTACGGTCTGGTCGGCCTGTGCAGCCGCCACCTCACCCGCGAGCGGCCCGCCGTGCGGTACCTGGCCGACGCCTCGTACTGGATGTACCTGCTGCACCTGCCCCTGCTGGTCGGCATCGAGATCGTGCTCGCCGACCTGACCTGGCCCATCCCGGTCAAGCTCGCGGTCACCTGGGTCGGGTCCGGCGTCGTGCTGCTGCTCAGCTACGACCTGCTGGTGCGCGACACCTGGCTCGGCCGGTGGCTGAACGGCCGCAGGCACCCGCGGGCGCTGCGGCGTCAGGCCGTGCCGGCCGGCTGAGCGTCCCGAGCAGGCGTCCCGAACGGGGCGTCCCGAACGGGGCGTCACCGAACGGGCGTCACCGCGCCGGAGCCCCGTCCACGACGAGCGGGCGGGCGCCGGCCCGCGCGGCACCGATACCTGCGGCGACGACGAACCCGATCCCGACGACGGCACCCCAGCCCGGCACCTGGTGCAGCGCGACCAGCCCGATCAGCAGCGCGATCGCCGGTTCGAGCGCCATCAGCGTGCCGAACGCCGCGGTGGTGAGCCGGCGCAGCGCCAGCATCTCCAGGCTGAACGGCACCACCGGGAGCAGCACGGCGAGCCCGAGCCCGACCAGCAGCAGGCCCGGGTCCAGCGCGGCGAGCACCGCGGGCCCGTCGGTGACCGCGACGACCGCGGTGGCCGTCAGGCCCGCGACCGGCATCGAGACCGCGAGGCCGCGCAACCCGGTCGCCTCGTCCCCGACCTTCTGGGTCAGCACGATGTACCCCGCCCAGCAGACCGCCGCGGCCAGCGCGAACCCGACGCCCGCGGGATCCGTCCCGCCGTGCCACGGCTCGGTGAGCAGCAGCACGCCGGCCGCCGCGATCAGTGCCCAGCGGCGCGCACGGCCGCGGCCCCGCGCGACCGCGACTCCGAGCGGCCCGAGGAACTCCAGAGCGCTCGCGGTGCCGAGCGGGATCCGGGCGACGGCGGCCATGAACAGCAGCGTGACGCCCGCGGTCACCATCCCGAGCAGGACACAGTTCAGCAGCCCGCGGCGGGTGAACCCGCGCAGCGACGGCCGGACGAGCACCGCCAGCAGGACACCGGCCCACGCCAGGCGCAACCAGGCCGTGCCGGTGGTGCCGAGCCGGTCGATCAGCCCGACGGACACGGCGAGGCCCAGCTGGACGCAGACCATGGAGACGACCGCGAGGGACGCACCGGTCCGGGTGCTCATGGGGACCATGAGAGGCCATCGGGACCGTTCATGTCCACGTGACTTTCCTGCACATACCGTTCACGATTCGCGGATGGAGACCCGACGGCTGGAGATGCTGGTCGCACTGGCCCGGCTCGGATCGATGCGCGGGGTGGCCGACGAGCTGGGCGTCACGACGTCGACGGTGTCGCAGCAGGTCGCCGCGCTCGCCCGCGAGACCGGCACGACGCTGCTCGAACCCGACGGGCGCCGCGTCCGGCTCACACCGGCCGGGCGGCGGCTCGCCGACCACGGCCTGACGATCCTCGCCGCGGTCGACGCCGCCCGGGCCGACCTGGACCCGTCGGGCGAGCCGTCGGGCACCGTGCGGGTCGCCGGCTTCGCGACGGCGATCCGCCGCTCGCTGCTGCCGCTGCTCGCGTCGCTGCGCGACACGCGGGTCCGGATGCTGATCGCCGAGCACGAACCCGCCGAGGCGCTGGTCCTGCTCGCCGGGGGCGCGGTCGACCTCGCGCTCGTCTACGACTACGCGCTCGCCCCGCGGACGTTCGACCCCAGGTTCGAGGTCACCCCGCTCTGGACCGCGCGCTGGGGCCTCGCGGTCCCCGCCGGCCACGCCGCGGAGGACCTGCCCGCCGTCGCGACCGTCGATCGCTTCCGCGACCACGACTGGATCGTCAACTCCCGCAACGACGCCGACGAGCGGGCGGTCGCCGCGCTGGCCGCGCACGCGGGGTTCACACCGCGGATCGTGCACCGCGCCGACGGGCTCGACCTGGTCCAGGACCTCGTCGCCGCGGGTCTCGGGGTGGGCCTGCTCGCCGAGAGCGTCCCGGTGCAGCCGGGCGTGCGGTTGCTCCCCCTGCGCCGGCCGGACGTGCTGCTGCGTGCGTTCGCGGTCGTCGGACGGGGGCGGGCGGTCTGGCCCCCGCTCGCGCTGGTCGCGGGCCGGCTCACGCTCTGGCGCTTCGCTGTCCGGCCGCGCTGTCACAACCGCCGCCCGCGCGGCGTCCTCCTCCACGAGACCGCGCCGAACACCCGAACCGAGGAGACCGACATACCCGACGTCATCTCCCCGAGTACGAGATCGCCCTCGGGTACGAGATCGCCCTCGAGTACGTCGACCTGGACGGCGACGGACGCCTGGGGACCCTGCTGGAGGCTGAGCGGCCGCGAGATCACCCCCGTCACGCTCTCCGACCAGCAGTGCACGGCGGACGCACCCCGCGCGCGGGGTCCCGGAGGCCAACGCCCGGATGCTGCTCGGGATGTTCCTCGCGAGCCGCCGGGGCGCCCTCGCCGCCGTCGACCCGACGCCGGGGACGCTCCTGGGCCGCCCCGGCGAGCACGTTCGGCGAGGCGCTGGCCGCGTCGATCGGGGGCCGGCTCAGCCGGGGAGGCGGTCCAGACCCCGCCACACGGCGACGTCCCCGACGTACTCCGGCTCCGCCCCCACCAGCGCGGTGGTCTGCAGCACCAGCGCATCGACGTTGCGGGACGGGCCGAGCACGGCCGAGCACGCCCCCCAGCGCGCGACGTCGGTACGGAAGCGCTCCCGCACCGCGGGGGTGACCTCGCGGACGACGCCGTCGACGTGCACGTCGTGCAGCAGTCGCCCGGTGTGCGTCGGCTGCCCGCCGACGTAGGCGCGCCCGTCCGCCGCCGGACCGATGAAGTAGCCGCCCGGGATGGCGAAGGAGAGCCCCGCGGCCTGCTGCCAGGCCATCGCGTCGGTGTCGGGGGCGGTGGGGAAGGGCAGGAGCAGCACGCTGCCGCCGGGGCAGTCCAGCGCCGGGTCGCCGGAGGTCAGGAACGCGGGCGCCACCGGGGCGTCCTGCGCGGGGAGCGGCCCGGGAACCAGCGGCAGGAGCGCGACCCCCACCGCGAACGCCGTCGCGGCGCGCACCGCGGCCACCTCGCCGCGCACCCGGTCCAGGGCGATCGCGAGCGCGGTCCCCGCGAGCACCGCGGTGAACAGCGGCAGCCGGGTGGCGATGACGTGCTCGAACCCGGGTGCCCCGGCGAGCAGCGCCCACGGCAGCGGGACGCCCGTGCGCACGCCGTCGACGACCAGTTCCGGTCCCAGCGCCAGCACCGCCGTCACCACCGCGACCGGCGCGACGGTGCGCACGCGGGCGTCGCGGCGGTGCAGGACCAGAGCGACGAGCAGCACGAGCAGCAGCGGGATCCCGAGCAGCGCGGTGTGCTCCTCGATCCCGCCCGCGAACGCGGTCGAGCGGGTGGCGGCGGCGTCGGTGGTGAGGACCTGCAGCGGGGTGCCGACGACGAGGCCGGCGAGGTCGGTCGAGTAGTACGCCGTGGCGAACGGGCTGCCCTCCTGCTGCAGCGGCCCGAACAGCTGGAACGCCAGCCCCGGGCCGCCCACCAGTGCGAACACGCCGAGCGCGAGCAGCGCCCGCCCGGTGACCCGGCCCGCACGGGCCCACGCCTCCCGCGGACGGGAGACCACCAGCACCACCAGGAGCACCGCGACGACGACGCCGGAGAGGAACAGGATCTCCTCCCCCACGTACACCTGCAGCCCGGCGGTCAGGCCGAGCAGCACCGCGGTGGACCGGGCGGGCCGCTCGTCGGTGAGCAGCCGCGCCGAGAGCAGCAGCAGGACGGGCACCGCCGGATTCAGTACCAGGTTCGGGTGCCCGCCCGCCGCCTGCGCCACCATCGCCGGGGAGAACCCGGCGAGCAGCCCGCCGACGGCCGCCGGACCGGTCCCGACGCCCAGCGGCTGCGCCCGCAGGCACCAGAACGTGGCCGCCGCCGTCGCGGCGAGACCGAGGGTCGTCAGCACCGTGACCGAGCCCAGGCCCCCGAACGCCACGGTGACCGGCGCCAGCAGCAGCCCGGGCAGCACCATCCCGTTGTTCCACATCAGGTTGATGCCGTCGGGGTGGTGCAGCGCGTCGGAGTACAGCGGCAGGCGGCCCTGGGCGAGTGCCCGTGGGGTCCAGGTGAGCAGCCAGCCGAACAGCACGGAGTCGGGTTCGTTGACCGAGGTCACCCGCCCGCCGAGCGGCGTCCACCATCGCCCGGTGACGACCAGTGCCAGCACGAGGTAGCCGAGCGGGACGCCGGCACCCGCGACGGTGCGCGACCGCGGCCGATGCCGGGACACCCGCGCGGTGAGCACGCCGGTGATCGTTCCACAGAGAGCACGTGCCCCCGCCTGCGCGACCCCCCGCACAAGTCCTACTCTCAGGTAACCGGGCACCCGCCCGTCTCGAAGGGAAGGCAGAACCCGATGCGATTGCAGCTGTCCCCGGAGGACGAGAGCTTCCGGGAGGAGATGCGGACGTTCTTCACGACCGCCATCCCGAAGTCGATGCGCGACACCGTCGCGGCCCGCGGGGAGCTCTCCCGCGAGGAGTGGATCGAGAGCCACCGCATCCTGCACGCCGCGGGCCTCGCCGTGCCGGACTGGCCGGTGGAGTGGGGCGGGCGGGACTGGAGCCCCCTGCAGCGCCACATCTGGCGCTCGGAGCTGCAGCTCGCGGGCGTCCCCGAGCCGCTGGCGTTCAACGCCAGCATGATCGGCCCGGTCATCGCGGCGTTCGGCACGCAGGAGCAGAAGGAGCGGTTCCTGCCCGCCACCGCCAACCTCGACATCTGGTGGTGCCAGGGCTTCTCCGAGCCCGACGCGGGCTCCGACCTCGCGAGCCTGCGCACCACCGCCGTCCGCGACGGCGACGAGTGGGTCGTCAACGGCCAGAAGACCTGGACCACGCTGGGCCAGCACGCCGACTGGATCTTCTGCCTGGTGCGGACCGACCCGTCGGTGAAGAAGCAGCGCGGCATCTCGATGATCGTCTTCCCGATGGACTCCCCCGGCGTGAGCCTGCGCCCGATCGAGCTCGTCGACGGCAGCGTCGAGGTCAACGAGGTCTTCTTCTCCGACGTCCGGGTGCCCGCGGAGAACCTGATCGGCGAGGAGAACAAGGGCTGGGACTACGCCAAGTTCCTCCTCGGCAACGAGCGGGTCGGCATCGCCCGCGTCGGCTCCACGAAGCGGCTGCTCGCGAGCGCCCGCCAGTACGCCCGCGAGATCACCGCCGACGGCCGCCCGCTCATCGAGGACGCCCGGATCGCCGCGCGCCTCGCGGAGCTGGAGAACGAGATGGTCGCCCTGGAGCTGACCGCCCTGCGGGTCGTCGCGCACTCGGCGGGCGGGCGTCCGCACCCCGCGTCGTCGGTGCTCAAGCTGCGCGGGTCGCAGCTCGAGCAGGACGCCACCGCGCTGGTCATGGACATCGCCGGGCCGCTGTCGATCGCGGCGGAACCCGACGCGGAGTCCGACGTCCCCGAGTGGGCCCGCATCTCCGCCCCGGGCTACCTCAACGACCGCAAGGTCTCCATCTACGGAGGCTCGAACGAAGTGCAGCGGACCATCATCGCCGGCACGATCCTGGGGCTCTGACCATCATGGACTTCACCTTCGACACCGAGCAGAACGACCTGCGCGACGCCGTCCGCAGCATCCTCGAGCGCGCGTACGGCGCGATCGACCAGCGCCGTAAGGCCGTCGCCCAGGACCCCGGCTTCGACGAGCGCCTCTGGGCACAGCTCGCGGAGATGGGCCTGCTGGGCCTGCCCTTCGACGAGGCCGTGGGCGGCACCGGCGCGGGCCCGGTCGAGGTCGCGATCGTGGCCGAGGAGATCGGGCGGGTCATCGCCCCCGAGCCGTTCGTCGAGGCCGTCGTCCTCGCGGGCGGGCTCGTCGACGCCGCGGGCACCGACGCGCAGCGCGCCGAGGTGCTGGGCGGGATCGCCGACGGCAGCGTCCTGGCCGCGTTCGCGCACACCGAGCCCGGCAGCCGGTGGAGCACCACCGCCGCCGCGGTCACCGCGACGGAGGCCGACGGCGGATGGCGGCTCACCGGCGTCAAGGAGCCGGTGCCCAACGGTGCCCGCGCCGACGTGCTGGTGGTCAGCGCGGTCGCCGACGGCGCCACCCGGCTGTTCCTCGTGCGCGGCGACGCCGAGGGCGTGGCCCGGCACGGCTACCGCACCCACGACGGCGGCCGCGCGGCCAAGGTCCGCTTCGACGGGGCCCCCGCCGAGCTGCTCGGTGAGGGCACCGGCGACCGCCGCGCCGACATCGAGCGGGCGCTCGCGGTGGCCCGGATCGCCTACGCGCACGAGTCGGTCGGGGCGATGAGCACCGCCCTGACCACCACGACCGAGTACCTGAAGACCCGCAAGCAGTTCGGGGTCACCCTGAACACGTTCCAGGCGCTCACGTTCCGGGCGGCGGACATGTACGTCTCCCTGGAGCTGGCCCGCAGCATCGCGCTGTGGGCGACGCTGGTGGTCGACGCGGGCGGTGACGTCGTCACCGCCGCGGCCCGGGCCCGGCTGCAGACCGCGAAGGCCGGGCGGCACGTCGGCCAGGAGGCCATCCAGCTGCACGGCGGGATCGGCATGACGGCGGAGTACTCGGTGGGCCACTACACGAGCCGGCTCACCGCGATCGACCACCTGCACGGCGACGGGGACTGGGCGCTGGGCCGGCTCACCGCCGACGTCGGCGAGCGGGACGTCGTCGACCCGCTCGGCGCGCCCTACACCGGCTGAGCCCCTCCCTCCTCGGCACCCGGGCCCCGGATACGGTGTCCGGGTGCCGATGACCGCCAAGTACGCCACCACCTGCGGCGTCTGCTCGAACCGCGTCTCACCCGGCGAGGAGATCGCCCGCGCCGGCACCGGCTGGGGCCACGTGGCCTGCGCCGACGCCGCTCCGGCGGCGGGGAAGCCCGCGGCGAAGGCACCCGCGCGCGCGAAGAAGCCCGCCCGCCCCGACATGCCAGCCCCCGACGGCGCGCTCGAGGTCTGGACCGACGGCGCGTGCTCGGGCAACCCCGGCCCCGGCGGCTGGGCGTGGGCCACGCAGGACGGCCGCCGCGGCGCGGGCGGGGAGTCGCCGACCACCAACCAGCGCATGGAGATCCGGGCCGCGCTGGAGGCCGTCCGGGCGCTGGACGGGCCGCTGGTCGTCGTCAGCGACTCGACCTACGTCGTCAACTGCTTCCGCGACCGCTGGTGGAAGGGCTGGATCGACCGCGGCTGGGTCACCAGCGCGAAGAAGCCGGTCGTCAGCCGCGACCTGTGGGAGCCCCTGATCACCCTGGTCAACGAGCGCGGTGACGTGTCCTTCCGCTGGGTCAAGGGCCACTCCGGGGACGCCATGAACGACCTCGTCGACGAGCTCGCGGTGGAGCAGGCCCAGGCCGTGGCCTGAGCGTTACCCCAACTCGGCGCGCAGCAGCGCCGCCGCCCCGGACATCGCCCGCATCTTGCCCTCGGCCGCCTCGCGCGGCAGGTACTTCATGCCGCAGTCGGTGGAGATCACGATCCGCTCCGGGGCCGTGTGCGCGAACGCGCGACGCACCCGCCCGGCCACCGTCTCCGCGGTCTCGACGGCCGGGTCGGACAGGTCGATCACCCCGAGGATGATCGTCTTCCCGGCCAGGTCGGCGAGCACGCCCAGGTCCAGGCCCGACTGTGCGGTCTCGATCGACACCTGGTCGACCGGGCAGCCCGCCAGCTCCGGCAGGAACGAGTACCCCTCCGGCCGCTCGTGGATGATCGCGGCGTAGCCGAAGCAGATGTGCACCGCCGTGGTGCCGGTGACGCCGTCGAGCGCGGCGTTCAGCGCCGCGAGGCCGTAGGCGCGGGCGGCGTCCGGTCGGGCCTGCATGTACGGCTCGTCGATCTGCACGACGTCGGCGCCCGCCTCGTGCAGGGCGCGGATCTCGGCGTTCACCGCGGCCGCGTAGTCCATCGCGGCGGCCTCGGCGTCGGGGTAGTGGTCGTTCTGCGCCTGCTGGCTCATCGTGAACGGGCCGGGCACCGTCATCTTGATCGTCCGATCGGTGTGCGCGCGCAGGAACCGCACGTCGTCGACCTCGACCGGACGCGTGCGCCGGATCGGGCCGGTGATCCGCGGGACCGGGTTGGGGTGCCCGCTGCGGTCGAGGGCACTGCCGGGGTTGTCGACGTCGACGCCGTCCAGGGCCGTCGCGAAGTGGTTGGAGTAGGACTCGCGCCGGATCTCCCCGTCGGTGACGACGTCGAGCCCGGCGTCCTCCTGCGCGCGGATCGCGAGCAGCGTCGCGTCGTCCTGGGCCTGGGCGAGGAACTCCGGGGCCACGCGCCACAGCTCCTTCGCCCGCACCCGGGGAGGGAAGCGACCGGCCAGCTTCGCGCGGTCGATCAGCCAGTCGGGCTGGGCGTAGGAGCCGACCAGCGACGTCGGGAGCAGGGGCAGGCTCACGGGAGCTCCGTTCTCGGGGGTCTGGCGGTCAGGGGACGAGCACGATCCGCCCGCGGGCGGTCCCGTCGCGCTGGCGGGTCCAGGCGTCGGTGGCGTCGGTGAGCGGCACGCGCTCGTACCCGACGGTCAGGCGGCGCTCCGCGGCGAAGCGGCACACCGCCTGCACCGCGTCGCGGCGGGTGTCCGTGTCGAGGGAGGCGTTGGTGTAACCCAGCACGTCGAGGGAGCAGCTGCGCAGCGTCGCCGAGTCGACGGGGCTGGAGTCGGCGGCCGACCCGCCGAGGTTCACCAACCGGCCGCCGGGGCGCAGCGTCGACAGGGCGGCGGCGGCCGGGGCACCGGAGAGCGGGTCGATCACCAGGTCCGCGCCGCCCGAGGCCTCGGCCAGGCGGGCGGCCAGGTCGTCGCGGGCGTCGAGCAGCACGGTGGCGTCGGCGCCCCGCGACCGGGCCAGGTCCAGCGCCGACGCCGACCGCGCGCACGCCACGACCCGGCCCGCCCCGGCGAGGCGCGCCAGCTGCACCGCGGCCTGCCCGACGACCCCGCCGGCCCCGAGCACGATCACCGTCTCCCCCGGGGCCAGGCGCCCGCGCCGGGTCAGGCACATCCACGCGGCCACGGCCGAGAGCCCCAGCGCCGCGGCGAGCACCGGGTCGACGCCCGGCGGCAGTGCGACGACGTCGGCGGCGGTGACCGCGGCGCGCTGCGCCAGGCTGCCGTCGCCGGGGGCCATCCCGGCCGTCGTCGCGAACCAGACGGGGGTACCCGCGGCGAGGTCGCCGAGCGGACCGGCGAGCGTGCCGACGCCCTGCACCCCCGGGACGTACGGCGTGGCGGGCGCCCCGAAGTAGGAGGTGCCCGACGCGCACAGCAGGTCGAGCGGGGTGATCGGCGCGGCCTGGACCGCGACCAGCGCCTCCCCCGCCGGGTCGGGCAGCTCCGCGACCTCGGGCGCCTGCCCGGGTGCGCGGATCTGCGCGGCGATCACGTGGGCTGCAGCACGACGTCGAAGCGCGCCTCGAGCCACGGCACGTCGCAGGTGCCGCCGTCCGGGGTCGGGCCGGGCCCGCGCTCGGTGAACGCCACGACCAGCTCCGGCTTCGTCCCGAACACGACGTCGCTGTCGAGGTACTCCGCCCCCTCCCGGAACAGGTGCGTGATCAGCGGGTGGAACCCCGGGACGTCGACGAGGACGTGCACGTGGGCCGGCCGGTAGTGGCTGATCGCCGTCTGCGCGATGAGTTCGCCGACCGGGCCGTCCATCGGGATCGCGTAGCCCTTCGGCGCGATGGTCCGCACGCAGTACGTCCCGTCGGGCCGGGCGGTGTACTTCGCGCGCAGCCGGGCCTCGTCGACGGGGAGCTGGGCCTCGTAGGCGCCGTCCTCGTCGGCCTGCCACACGTCGAGCACCGCCCCGGCGACGGGCGTGCCGTCCAGCGCGCGGACCGTGCCGGACAGGTAGAGCGGCGCCCCGGGCAGGCCCTGGCTCATGTCCTCGCCGAACCCCAGCTCGGGCGAGCCGTCGATGTGGAACGGCCCGAGCACCGTCGCGGGGGTCGCCGCCGGGTCGAGGTCGTGGTTGAGCTGCACGACGAGCATGCTCAGCCCGAGCACGTCGGAGGCGAGGATGAACTCCTCGCGCTTGGCGTCGCTGATCTGGCCGGTCCGCGTCAGCCACCGGATCGCCGCCATCCACTCGGCCTCGGTGAGCCTGACCTCGCGCGCGAAGTCGTGCAGGTGCCGGACCAGCGCCGTGAGGACCTCGCCGGTGCGCGGGTCGTGCGCGGTGCCCCAGCGCTGCACGGCGAGGTCGGTGACGGTGTCCTCGGTGACGGCGTCCATCGCTTCCCCTTCAGTCCTTCAGTACGGGTCGGGCTCGACGGACCGGTTGTTGAGGTCCACCGACAGGAAGATGTCGTTGCCGACGGGGTGGCGCAGCTCCTCGGCGAGCTGCCCGATCAGGCCCGCGGTGCGGGCGAGGAGCGCGAACCCGCGCAGCAGCTCCAGCGGGAGCCCGAGATCGGCGAGCGCGGCGCCGCAGACACCGGCGCCGTTGAGCGGCAGCGTCTTCCCCAGCACCTGCGGGTGCACCCGGCCGATCGCGGCGAACAGCGACAGGTGCGGCCCGTACAGGCCCTCCTCGGCGGCGATGGCGAACAGCCGCGGGGTGCGGGGGTCGCCGTCCTTGTGCACGTGGTGGCCCAGGCCCGGGACGAACCGCTTCGCCTCGCGCTGGGCGCGCACCACCTCCAGCGCGACCGCGTCCCAGCCGGCGTCGTCGACGGGGAGGTCGGCGGGCAGGTGGGCGTGCAGGAAGCGGCCGCAGTCCTCGGTGACGCCCAGGAACCGCGACCCGCCGCCGAGCAGGCCCGCGGCGAGCGCACCCTGCACGGAGTCGGGCGCGGAGAGGTAGGTGAGCCGGGTGACGATCGCGGTCGGGGTGAACCCGTGGTCGGCGAGCGCGGCGAGCACGGCCTCGAAGACGCGGGTCTCCCCGGGCGTCGGGCGGCGCTGGGTGGCGAGCCAGAACGCCAGCTCGCCGAACCCGACCGTGCCCATGACGTCGTCGGCGAGGTCGTGGCCGAGCAGGGTGATCGTCTCGCGGGTGGAGGCGCCCAGCGCGGTGGGGTACTCAGGCATCGGGCTCTCCCAGCCACTTCCGCAGTTCGGCCCCGTGCTCGTCGAGCTCCGGCGGGGGGAGCCGGTAGGACGCGGGGGTCGCGGAGAACCGGATCGGGTGCCGGGTCGTGGGCACGGCGCGGTCGCCCTCCCCCACCTCGACGACCGGGTCGAGGCCGAACCGCTCGGCCATCGCGAACCCGCCGTCGATGCTCTGGATCGGCCCGCACGGCACACCGACGGCGGTGAGCGCCTCGAACCACTCGACGGCGCCGCGGGTGGCGAGCCGCTCCTCCAGGACCGGACGCAGCTCCTCCCGGTTCCTCGTCCGGTCGGCGTTGTGGGCGAAGCGCGGGTCGTCGGCCACCCCGGGTATCCCCAGCACGTCGCACAGCCGCCGGAACTGGCCGTCGTTGGCCGCGGCGACGATGAGGTCGTCGTCGGCGGTGGGCAGCGGCTCGTAGGGGAAGACGCTGGGGTGCGCGTTGCCCATGCGGGTCGGCACCACCCCGCCGGCGACGTAGGCCGAGCTGTGGTTGACCAGCCCGGTCAGCGCGGAGGACAGCAGGTTGACCTCGACGTGCTGGCCCTCGCCGGTCGCGTCGCGGTGGCGCAGGGCGGCGAGGATGCCGATGACGGCGTGGTTGCCCGCCATCACGTCGAACACCGAGATGCCCGCGCGGTACGGCGGCCCGTCCGGGGAGCCGGTGAGGCTCATCAGGCCGGAGATCGCCTGCACCATCAGGTCGTAGCCGGGCACGTGCGCGCCCGCGCCGGACCCGAACCCGCTGATCGAGGCGTAGACGGTGCGGGGGTCGGCGGCGCGGACGGACTCGTAGTCCAGGCCGTACTTGGCGAGACCGCCCGGCTTGAAGTTCTCGATCACGACGTCGGCGCGGCGGGCCAGCTCGCGGGCCACCGCGGCGTCGGCGTCGTCGCGCAGGTCGAGCGCGATCGACCGCTTCCCGCGGTTGACCCCCAGGTAGTACGTGGAGGTCTCGTCGCGGACGGGCGGCATCCAGGTGCGCGTCTCGTCGCCCTGCGGGCTCTCGACCTTCACGACCTCGGCACCCAGGTCCGCCAGCAGCATCGTGGCGTACGGCCCGGCGAGGACGCGGGAGAGGTCGGCGACCAGCACCCCCGCCAACGGTCCCGTCATGCACCCTCCTCGTCCGTCGGGCGGACAACTGTCCGCCCACTCGCGAGTCTGCGCCCGGGCCCCGCGGAGGTCAAGTCGGGTCAGGACACCGCGACGTGCGGCACGTCCTGCACCCGCGCGAAGTCCGCGCTGATCTCCCCCGCGGCCTGCAGCAGCAGCGGGAGGTGGTGCCCCAGCAGGTGGTCGACCGTGGTCTCGGCGGCGTGGCAGTTGACGTTGAGCCCGGCGATCACCCGCCCGGACCCGTCGCGCAGCGGGGCGGCGACCGACCGGATGCCGAGCGTCAGCTGCTCGTCGGTCAGCGCCCAGCCCCGCGCCCGCACCTCGCGCAGCGCGGCGTCGCGCTCGGCGCGGTCGGGCCGCCAGCGGGCCGTCAGCCCGGAGCGGGTGGGCTGGGCCAGCACCGCCTCCAGCTCGTCGACGGGCAGCGCCGCGAGCTGGACCTTGCCCAGCGACGTCGGCAGGGCCGGGAACCGGGTCCCGATCTGCACGGTCAGCGACACGATCTTGGGGACCGACACCCGGGCGACGTAGACGATGTCGGAGCCGTCGAGCTGCGCGATGGAGACCGACTCGTTCGTGCGGGCGCCCAGCTTCTCCATGTGCGGGCGGGCGACGTCCCACAGCCCCTGCGACCGGACGTAGGCGACGCCGAGGTCGAGCACCCGCGGCGTGAGCGCGTAGCCGCGGCCCTCGCTGCGGACGTAGCCGAGCTCGTCGAGCGTGATCAGGATGCGCCGGGCCGTGGGGCGCGCGAGGCCGGTGGCCGCGGCGACCTCGGCGAGCGACATCGACGGCCGGTCGGGTCCGAAGGCCGCGATCACCTCCAGACCGCGGGCCAGCGCCTCGATGAAGTCGGGGCCCGCGCCTTCGCGTGGCATCGCACGGTCCCCTCTCGACGCGGCCGGTCCTGCGCAGGGTAACCGACCGGATTGACAGCGACGCCGACCTGCGCGACAGTCAGCTCGATCCCACTTGTCCGTCAGACGGACGAGTGTACGCAGATGGAGGAGTGACCGCGATGAACGAGCGTCCGGTGGTCCTGCGGGGCGGCACCGTCCTGACCGTCGACGCCGGGCGCAGCGTGCTGCCCGGGCACGACGTGCTGGTCGTCGGCGACGTCATCGCCGCGATCGGGCGCGACCTGGAGGTGCCCGCCGGCACCGAGGAGATCGACGCCACCGGCGGCGTCGTCATGCCCGGCATGATCGACACCCACCGGCACATGTGGCAGACGGCGATGCGCGGCTACGGCGCCGACTGGACGCTCACCCAGTACTTCGTCTGGTACTACCTGGAGTGGGGCAAGATCTTCCGCCCGGAGGATATCCACGCCGGCAACCTGCTCGGGGCGTGGGAGGCCCTCGACGCGGGCGTCACCACCACCGTCGACTGGTCGCACGGGCTGCAGACCACCGCCCACGCCGACGCCGCCGTCGACGCGCTGGAGGCGGTGCCGGGCCGGTTCGTCCTCGCCTACGGCAACATCCAGGACGCCCCCGCGAACTGGACGGCCACCCCGGAGTTCCGCGACTTCGTCTCCCGCCGCGGCTCCGGCACCGACCTGCTCGGCTTCCAGCTCGCCTTCGACGTCACCGGCGACCCGGCGTTCCCCGAGAAGCCGGCGTTCGAGGTCGCGCGCGAGCTCGGCGTGCCCGTCAGCACGCACGCCGGGGTCTGGGGCGCCACGAACGACGACGGCATCAAGCTGATGCACGACCACGGGTTCATGACCCCGGAGACGGTGTACGTCCACGCGGCCACGCTGTCGGCCGACTCCTACCACCGCATCGCGGCGACCGGCGGGTCCGTCTCCGTCTCGACGGAGAGCGAGCAGAGCGCGGGCCAGGGCTACCCGCCCACGTGGGCGCTGCGCGCACACGGCATCCCGGTGTCGCTGTCGATGGACACCAGCGTCTGGTGGAGCGGTGACCTGTTCTCCGCGATGCGCAGCACGCTGGGCGCCGACCGCTCGCGCGAGCACCTGGAGGCACACGCGGCGGGCGAGACCGTCACGCACTCGTCGCTGCGCGCCGACCAGGTCGTGGAGTGGGCCACCCGTGGCGGGGCTGCGGCGCTGGGCCGGGAGTCGGAGCTGGGCAGCGTCGAGGTGGGCAAGAAGGCCGACATCGTGCTGATCAGGAACGACCACTCCCCCGTGTCGTTCCCGCTGCTCAACCCGCACGGGCACGTCGCGTTCCAGGCGCAGCGCGCCGACGTGCACACCGTGCTGGTGAACGGGCGCGTGGTGAAACGCGACGGCCGCCTCGTCGACGTCGACCTGTCCGCCGTGCGGCACACCGTCGAGCGGACGGTGGAGCACCTGCGCTCCACGATGGGCGAGGACGCCTGGCTGCAGGGGATGAACCCCGACGTCCCGGAGACGAAGGTGCTGGACAACCCGTACACCTACACCGACTACCGGAGCGCCGGGACCCACGGTTCCTAGAGGCGGTTCTGCTTGCGGCCGGTGACCCGGTTGTAGACCAGCAGCACGATCACCGCACCGATGATCGAGCCGATCCAGCCGGCGGGCTGGAAGCCGCGGAAACCGACCGTGAGCAGGCCGAAGATCAGCCCACCCAGCACGGACCCGACGACGCCGACCGCGATCGTGCGCGCGATGCCGATGTGGTCCTTGCCGGGCACGATCGCGCGGGCGATGAAGCCGGCGATCAGGCCGAAGACGACCCATCCGATGATGGTCCCGATGACTCCCATTGCCCGGCTCCTCGGTCGTGACGGTGGCACACGTGATCAGGTGCTGGTTCCGTTGTACCGCTGGACCCGGCCCGGCGCATGCGACGGCCCCGGGTCACCGGTGACCCGGGGCCGCGCACGTGGCGCGTCCGCTCCCCAGCGACGCGCAAGAGTTGCCGAGGAAGGATTTGCCGGTCGTTGCCGAGGCGTTACACCGGCGTCCAGACTGGACGACATGGCCGACCCGATCCCCGTCCTGTCGCTCGCCGGGTCCCGCGGCGCCGACGGCCGGTTCACCCCCGGCTTCCTCGACGGCCTGCGCGGCCCCCTGCACGAGGTCGGGTTCCTGCAGCTCACCGACTTCGGGGCGGCGCCGGGGCAGGTCCAGGAGCTGACCGCGCTGTGCGACCGCTTCTTCGCGCTGCCGATCGAGGACCGGCTCGCCCTGGACAACCGGCACTCCCCGCACTTCCGCGGCTACACCCGGCTGGGCCACGAGATCACCGCGGGCCACCCCGACGCGCGCGAGCAGCTCGACTTCGCCCCCGAGCAGCCGGTACGCCCGCCCGGGTCGTGGGACGCGCCGTTCCGGCTGCTGGAGGGCCCCAACCAGTGGCCGTCCGCGCTGCCGGAGCTGCGGCCCGCGGTGCTGGCGTGGACCGACCTGCTCGGCCGCGTCGGCGTCGAGCTGACCCGCGCCCTCGCCGTGTCCCTCGGGCTCGCCGAGGACCACTTCGACGCCCTGTTCGCCGGTGACCCGCACTGGTTCGGCAAGGTCATCCGCTACGTCGGCGGCACCGGGGACGCGCAGGGCGTCGGGCCGCACGCCGACTGGGGCTTCCTGACGCTGCTGCTGCAGGACGGCACCGGCGGCCTGCAGGCGCGGCTGCCCCGGACGCGGGAGTGGGTGGACGTGCCGCCGCTGCCCGGCGCGCTCGTCGTCAACGTCGGGGAGATGCTGGAGGTCGCCACCCACGGCTATCTCGCCGCCACCGTGCACCGGGTGCTGCCGTGCGCCCCCGGCGCCACCCGGCAGTCGGTCGGGTTCTTCTGGTCGCCGCGCCTGGACGCCGTGCTGGAGCCGGTGCCGCTGACCCCCGAGCTCGCCGCCCGCGCCCCCGGCGTCACCGAGACGGAGCAGAACGCCCTGCTCCCCCGGTTCGGTGACAACGCGTTGAAGGGCTGGCTCCGCTCCCACCCCGAGGTCGCCGCCCGGCACCACCCGGACCTGGTCGGTGCGCCGGAGCGGTAGCCCACCCGCGCGCACCTTCCCGCATCCCGCGCACGCCCGGACGTGCGCGAGGCACGAGTAGGTGCGCGGAACCGGCCGCCTCAGGCCAGCGCCTCCCGCAGCCGCCCGTCCCGGGCCCGCCGCTCGGCCCGCAGCGCGAGGGCGCCGTCGAGGTCGACCTCCACGAACCGGGTGCGGGTGCCGGGTGCCGACTGGGCGACCACGTCGAGGTCACCGGACAGCACGGTCGCGACCATCATGTAGCCGCCGCCGGACACCGCGTCGCGGTGCAGCACGATCGGCTCGACGCTGCCCGGCACCTGGATCGACCCGATCGGGTACGGGGCGTCGACGATGTTCGACGGGTCCTGCCCGGCCCCGAACGGCGGCTCGCGGTCGACGGTCTCCAGCTCGGCGCCGGAGTAGCGGAAGCCGATGCGGTCGGCGACGGGCGTGAGCTTCCAGGTGGTGTCCAGGAACGTCGCGCGGCCGCCCGCGGTGAGCCGGTGGTCGTAGAGGCCCATCATCACCCGCACCTCGACGTCCTTCGAGTACGTCGTGCGCAGGTCGGCGGGCACGCTCCGCCCGGCCACGACCTCAGATCCAGGGCCGGACCCGGAGCCGACCGGGAGCACGTCCCCGGCGGCCAGCGGCCGCCCGGAGAACCCGCCGAGCGCGCCGAGCCCGTAGGTGGAGCGGCTGCCCAGCACCACGGGCACGTCGACGCCGCCGGAGACCGCGACGTAGGCCCGCGCCCCACCGGTGAGGTAGGCGAAGGACAGCACGTCCCCGGCGTCGACGGCGAAGGACTCCCACTGCGGGCGCTCCTCCCCGTTGACCTTCGGCACCATCGCCGCACCCGTCACCGCGACGACCGCGGCGGCGGTGAAGACCAGCTCGGGGCCCATGTAGACGCACTCGAGCACCGCGTCGCCCTCGGCGTTGCCGACGAGCAGGTTGGCCGCGCGCAACGAGTACTGGTCGAGCGCGCCCGACGGCGGGATGCCCAGGTCGTAGTAGCCGGTGCGGCCGGCGTCCTGCACCGTGGTCGACAGACCGGGCTTGCGCACCTCGATCGTCATGCGAGCACCTCCAGCAGGCGGGCGTTGTAGCCGTCGGGGTCGTCGAGGAACGGGGCCAGCGCGAACTCCACCGGCGCCTGCCGGATGCGGAACGTGCCCGCCTCCACCTCCGCCAGCTGCGCGTCGTACTCGTCGCGGTCGATCGGCCGGAACTTCACGATGTCGCCGGGGCGGAAGAACACCATGAAGTCGGTGAAGTCCGGCAGCGACTGCGTGGGGTCGTAGATCGGGGCCGCCGTGATGCCGAACATCTGGTAGCCGCCGGCGCCGCGCACCGAGTAGATGCAGGAGAAGCAGCCGCCGTAGCCGACCGTCTGCTTCGGCGTGTCGGTGCGCGGGCGCAGGTACTTCGGCACCACGATCTGCCGGTCCCGGGGCACCATCTGGTACTTGAACGGCAGGCCCGCGACGAACCCGACCATCGAGGTGAACCACGGCGACCCGGAGTGGGCGGCGATGAACTCGTCCTCGGAGGCGTAGCCGTTGATCCGCGCGGCGTAGGAGATGTCGGTGCCGTCGGGGTCCTGGTGGCGGTCGCGGAACCGCATCAGGGTCTCGGTCGTCCACGGGTCGCGGTAGAGCACCGGGATCTCCAGCACCCGGGTGGGCAGCGCGACGTCGGACGCGTCGCCCACCTGCTCCTCCAGCTCCTGGAGCTGGGCCATCAGTGCGTGCGGGTCGAGCACGTCCGGGTCGTAGCGCACCTGGTAGGAGGCGTTGGCCGGGCAGATGTCGACCAGCCCGTCGGGGCGCTGCTCGCGCAGGGCGTTCGTGATCGCCATCGCCCGGAAGTTGGCCTGCAGGCTCATCTCCTCGGCGAGCTCGACGAAGACGAACTCGTCGCCGCCCCAGCTGTAGCGCGCGCTCATAGCCACTCCTCCAGCGTTCCGGTGTGGAACTCCCCCGCGGCGAACCACGGCTCGTCCAGCAGTGCCCGGTGCATCGACGTCGTCGTCGGCACCCCCTCGACCTCCAGCTCGGCCAGCGCGCGGCGTGAGCGGCGGATCGCCTCGTCGCGGTCGGCGCCCCAGACGATGACCTTGGCCAGCAGCGAGTCGTAGTACGGCGAGACGGTGGAGTCGGACTCCAGCCAGGTGTCGCTGCGCACCCACGGACCGGCCGGCAGGTGGACCCGCCCCACCTTCCCGGGCTGCGGCAGGAACCCCTTGTCCGGGTCCTCCGCGCAGATCCGGAACTCGATCGCGTGCCCGCGCGCCACGACGTCGTCCTGGGCGAGCCGCAGCGGCTCCCCCGCGGCGATCCGCAGCTGCTCGGCCACCAGGTCGACGCCCGTGACGAGCTCGGTCGTCGGGTGCTCCACCTGGATGCGGGTGTTCATCTCGATGAAGAAGTACTCGCCCGTCTCGTCGTCGACGAGGAACTCGACGGTGCCCGCGCTGCGGTAGCCGCACTCGGTGGCCAGCCGCACCGCGGCCTCGGTCATCGCCGCGCGCACGTCGTCACCGATCCCGGGGGCGGTGGCCTCCTCGACGACCTTCTGCCTGCGGCGCTGCAGCGAGCACTCGCGCTCGAACAGGTGCACCGCCGACCCGCCGTCGCCGAGTACCTGCACCTCGACGTGCCGCGCCCGGCGGACGAACCGCTCCAGGTACATGCGGCCGTCACCGAACGCGGTGGACGCCTCGCGCGACGCCTGCGGGAAACCCTTCCGCAGCTCCGCCTCGTCCTCGACGACCCGGATGCCGCGCCCGCCCCCGCCCGCGGCGGCCTTGAGCATCACCGGGTAGCCGACCTCGTCCGCGGCCGCGACCGCGGCGTCGACGTCCTCGACGCCACCGGGCGTGCCCGGCACGGTCGGGACGCCCGCGTCGCGCGCGACCTCGCGCGCCGCGACCTTGTCGCCCATCCGCTCGATCGTCGCGGCGTCGGGGCCGACGAACGTCAGCCCGGCGTCGGCG
Source organism: Pseudonocardia abyssalis (assembly GCF_019263705.2). NCBI lineage: Bacteria > Bacillati > Actinomycetota > Actinomycetes > Pseudonocardiales > Pseudonocardiaceae > Pseudonocardia > Pseudonocardia abyssalis. The sequence goes on along the minus strand of NZ_JADQDK010000001.1, from coordinate 450,166 downwards.
ACGGCCGCCGCGAACGACGCCCGCTCCGAGAGGAACCCGTAGCCGGGGTGCACCGCGTCGGCGCCGGACTCCTTCGCCGCCTCGATCAGGCCCTCGATGACGAGGTAGCTCTTGGACGCCTGCGCCGGTCCGATCGCGACGGCCCGGTCGGCGCGCCGCACGTGCGGCGCGTCGACGTCGGCGGCGCTGTGCACCGCCACCGTCTCGATGCCGAGGTCACGGGCGGCGCGGACGATCCGGACGGCGATCTCGCCGCGGTTGGCGACGAGCAGCCGCCTCACGCCTCGATCACCGCCACGGCCTGCCCCGCGTCGACCTCGGCCTCGTTCTCCACCAGGAACTCCACCACGGTGCCCGCCGCACCGGCCGGCACCTCGTGGAAGGACTTCATGACCTCGACCAGGCCGACCGGGTCGTCGGCGCCGACGGTCTCCCCGGTGTCGGTGAACAGCGGGCTGTCCGGGTCGGGGCGGCGGTAGAACACGCCGGGGATGGGTGAGACGACCTCGTGGCGGGCCATGGGATCTCCTACAGGTGGGGGGCGAGTGCGGAGCGGACGGCGGTGGCCAGCTCGACCGCGTTGGGGGTGTCGGAGTGCACGCAGACGCAGTCGGCGCGGACGGGGATCTCCGAGCCGTCGACGGCGGTCGCGACGCCGTCGGTGACGGCCCGCACCGCCCGTTCGGCCGACCGGGCCGGGTCGAAGGCGTCGTGCTTCCGGGTGATGATCAACGAGCCGTCGGGGCGGTAGTCCAGGTCGGCGTAGTACTCGGAGATGAACCCCGCGTCGCGCTCGCCCCAGACCTGCTCGTGGACCGTGCCGGCCATGCCCATCAGCGGCACGCCGAACACGTCGGCGGCGTCGGCGATCGCGCCGGCCACCTCCTCGTCGCGGGCGGCCATGCCGTAGAGCGAGCCGTGCGCCTTGACGTGGTGGAGCTCCATGCCCTCCGCACGCAGGAACGCCGCCAGCGCCCCCACCTGGTAGAGCACGGCCGCGGTGAGCTCGGAGCGGTCCATCTTCATCTCGCGGCGGCCGAAGCCCTCGCGGTCGGGCAGCGACGGGTGCGCCCCGACCCGCACCCCGTTGGCCTTGGCGAGCTTCACCGTCGACGCCATCACCGACGGGTCGGAGGCGTGGAACCCGCACGCCACGTTGGCCAGCGTGATCAGCGGCATGAGGCCCTCGTCGTCGCCGCAGCGGTAGATCGAGAACGCCTCGCCCATGTCGCAGTTGATGTCGACCATCACCGCGCCTCCTTCAGCGCCCGCCACACCTTCTGCGGCGTGGCCGGCATGTCGATGTGCGTCACCCCGAGGTGGGCCACCGCGTCGATCACGGCGTTCACCACGGCGGGCGACGAGCCGATCGCCCCCGACTCCCCGATGCCCTTGACGCCCATCGGGTTCGTCGGCGACGGCGTGACCGTAGCGCCGAGCTCGATGTGCGGCAGGTCGGAGGCCGCGGCGAACTGGTAGTCGGCGAGGGTGGCCGTGGTCGGGTTGCCGTCGGCGTCGAACGTGGCCTCCTCGAACATGGCCTGCCCGATCCCCTGCGCGATGCCGCCGTGCAGCTGCCCGGCCACGATCTCCGGGTTGACGACGTGCCCGCAGTCGTCGACCGCGACGAACCGGCGGATCCGCGAGAACCCGGTCTCGGTGTCGACCTCCATCACGCAGATGTGCGTGCCGAACGGCCACGTGAAGTTGGGCGGGTCGAACGCGTTCTCCGCGGTGAGCAGCGGCTCCATGCCGTCGGGGAGGTTGTCGGCGAGGTAGGCGGCCATCGCCACCTCCTGGATCGTGATGCCCGCGTCGGTGCCGCCGACGGCGAACCGCCCGTTCTCGAACGACAGGTCGTCCTCGGAGGCCTCGAGCAGGTGCGCGGCGATCGTCTTCGCCTTGTCGACGACCTTGTGCGCGGCCAGGTGCACCGACACGCCGCCGACGGGGAGGCTGCGCGAGCCGTAGGTGTCACGGCCGAACGGGGCGATGGCGGTGTCGGAGTGCAGGACCTCGACGTCGTCGGGGTGCACGCCGAGGGCGTCGGCCGCGATCTGCGACCACGCCGTCTCGTGCCCCTGCCCGTGCGGCGACGTGCCCGTGACGACCTCGACCTTGCCGCTGACCAGCATCCGGACCGTCGCGGCCTCCCAGCCGCCGCTCTGCAGACGCACGCCCGCGGCCACCTTCGACGGCGACAGCCCGCCGCTCTCGGTGAAGTTGCCGATGCCGATGCCGATCTGCACCGGGTCGCCGGACTCGCGGCGCTGCTTCTGCTCGGCGCGCACGGCGTCGTAGTCGACCAGGCGCATCGCCTCGCGCATGCAGGGCTCGTAGTCGCCCGAGTCGTACAGGACGCCCGAGGGGACGGTGCGCGGCTCGAGGAACTTCGGGTGCAGGTTGATCAGCCGCACCTGCGCGGCGTCCATGCCCAGCTCGCGGGCCAGGTCGTCCATGATCCGCTCGTGGGCGTAGGCGGCCTCGGAGCGCCCGGCGCCGCGGTAGGCGTCGGTCGGGGTGAGGTTGGTGAACACGCCGCGGCAGGTGAAGGAGTAGGACCCGAAGTCGTAGAGCCCGCAGTAGGTGAACGCGCCGAACACCGCGATGCCCGGGGTGAGCAGCTGCAGGTAGGCGCCCATGTCGGCCAGCAGGTCGACCTTCATCCCGAGGATCTTGCCCTCGCGGGTGGCCGCCACCGACATGCGCTGGACCTGGCCGCGGCCGTGGGTGGTGGCGATGTGGTGGTCCGAGCGCGACTCGGTCCACTTCACCGGCTTCTTCAGCCGCCGCGCGAGCGCGAGGGCCAGCGCCTCCTCGGCGTAGACGTTGAGCTTGGCCCCGAACCCGCCGCCGACGTCGGGGGCGATCACCCGCAGCTTCGAGTCGGGCATGCCGACGACCATCGCGCCGATGTCGCGCAGGAAGTGCGGCACCTGCGTCGAGGAGTAGATCGTGAACCCGCCGCCGACCGGGTCGGGGCTGACGAGGACCGCGCGCGGCTCCATCGGCGAGGGCAGCACGCGCTGCTGCAGGTAGCGGCCCTCGACGACGACGTCGGCCTGCGCGAACGCCGCGTCGACGTCGCCGGTGGCCAGCGGCCACGTGTAGCAGTGGTTGGTGCCCAGCGCCTCGTGGACGAGCGGGGCGCCCGGCTCCAGCGCGGCCTCCACGTCGAACACGGCCGGCAGCGCCTCGTAGTCGACCTCGACCAGGCCGAGCGCGTCCTCCGCGATCGCCGCGTCGGTGGCGAGCACGACCGCCACGCCGTCGCCGACGTGGTTGACCTCGTCGACGGCCAGCGGCGGGTGCTCGGGGATCTTGATGTCCTCGGTGACCGGCCAGCCGCAGGGCAGCCCGATCGCGAACTCCGAGGCCAGGTCGGCCCCGGTGAACGCGGCGACGACGCCGGGGAGGGCGAGTGCGGCGGTGAGGTCGACCGAGGTGATGCGGGCGTGCGCGAGCGGGCTGCGCAGGACGGCCAGGTGCAGGGCGCCGGGCATCGCGATGCCGTCGGTGAACGTGCCCTGACCGGTGATCAGGGCGGCGTCCTCGCGCCGCAGGATGCTCTGGCCGACGAACTTCTCTGTGGACTTCTCGGTGGTCGCGGTCACGTGTGCGGCTCCCTCGGACGAGGCTGCTGACGGGTGGGACGTTGACGGTTCTCCGCGGTGGTCGTTCGGGATGGTCCCCGACGCTAGCGGCCGCGGAGGATGTCCGGAATAGTCCGATGATCCGGAAGATCACGACTCGGATCGCGGGACGGAACCGTACCCGCGGCCCGGATGCCCGTGGCACGACGCCGGTGCGGCCACTACCGTCGGACAGCGTGGCGCAGGTGCGGGACGGGGAGCGGCCGTACGAATCGGCGATCGACCGGGCCGTCCGGGAGGGGGCGGAGCGGGGTGCGTTCGAGAACCTGCCGGGCCGCGGCAAACCGCTCCCGCATCTCGACGACCCGTCGGAGGACTGGTGGCTGCGCCGCTACCTCGACCGCGAGGGGATCTCGCGGGAGATGTTGCTGCCACCGTCGGTGCAGCTGCGCAAGGCGATCGACCGGCTGCCGGAGACCCTCGCCGCGCTGCGTACCGAGCGCGCGGTGCGCGACGCCGTGGCCGAGCTGAACGTCCGCATCGTCGAGCACCTGCGGTTCCCGAGCGGCCCGCGGATCAGCGTGCAGCGGATCGACGCCGACGCCGCCGTGCAGCAGTGGACCGACGCCCGCACGCCACCCGCTCCGCCGGAGCCACCCGCCGCTCCCCCGCCCGCACCGCGGCGGCGGGGATGGAGGTGGTGGTGACGCGCACCCCGACCGCAGGAAGGCCACCTGCACGCCATCCGGTTGCGTGGAGGTGGCCGTCCTGCGACCCGATCAGCCCGGCTCCGCCAGCGCCGCGGGCCGCGCGGTGTTCGTCAGCGCCACCCCGGCCAGGATCAGCGCCCCGCCCACCGCCTGCACCGGGGTCAGCAGCTGCCCGAGCAGGAACCAGGATGCGACCGCGGAGACCAGCACCTCCAGCAGAGCGACGAGCGACCCGCGCGTCGCCCCGATCCGGCGCAGCGCGGCGACCCCGGTGAGGTAGGCGACCACCGTCGAGACGACGACGAGCAGCCCCGCCGCCACCGGCCACCCGACGTCCACGCCGGCCAGCACCACCCCCGTCACCGACGGGTCGACGAACACCGGCAGCACCCCGACCAGGCCGAGCACCGCGATCAGCACGGCGCCGACCGTCATGCCGACGCCCGCGAGGACGAGCGGCGGGGTGGCGTTGCTCGCGCGGTCGGCGACGAGGAAGTACGCGGCCTGGCAGACGGCGGCGACCAGCCCCCAGACCAGCCCCTCGACGCGCAGCGCGGCACCCGACCAGATCTGCACGACCAGGGCGAGCCCGACGAGGGCGACGCACGCCCCGAGCACCGTCCGTGGCGTCGGCGGGGACCGCCGCACCAGCCACACCCAGGCGATCACGAGGATCGGCCCGAGGTACTCCAGCAGCAGCGCGATCGCCACGGGCAGGTACTGCAGCGCACTGAAGAACGCGAGCTGCACCCCGGCCATCGCGAGCACGCCGTAGAGCAGCAGCGCGGGGGCGTCGGCGCGGATCGCGGCGAGCATCCCGGGCCGGGTGACGGCGAGCAGGACCACCAGGATCGCCGCCGCACCGCCGAGGCGCACCAGCACCGCGCCGGATGCCGACCAGCCCGCCGCGGTCAGCGCTCCGGCGAACGGCCCCGAGAGCCCGAAGGAGACCGCCGAGGCCAGCGCGAGCCCGAGGCCCGCGCCGGCCCTGCCCGGCAGGGTCAGTCCTCCGCCCCGGTGCGGGCGACGAGCCCGGCCGCCGCGATCCCGGCGAGCGCCGCGGCCTCGTCGTTGGCCGAGGCGTCACCGGTCACACCGACGGCGCCGAGCAGGGCGCCGCCCGCGTCGTGCACGAACACCCCGCCGGGAGCCGCCACGACCTTGCCGCCGGTCAGCGTCGCGAGCGTGGTGAAGAAGTCCGAGTCGTCGGCGACGCGGGCGGAGATCGCGCGGTTGGTCATGCCCAGTGCGAGCACGCCCGACGCCTTGGCCGTGGCCAGGTCGGGGCGCAGGAAGCCGGAGCCGTCCTGCCGCGCCAGGGCCACGAGTGCTCCACCGGGATCGAGCACGGCCACCGTCAGCGGTTTGAAGCCCTGCTCGGTGCCGTGCGCCAGTGCGGCGTCGACGATGCTGCGGGCCTGGTCGAGGGTGATCGTCACGCGGCGGAGTCTAGGCGGGAGAGCACGATCAGGGGGATCGTGCGGTCGGTCTTGCGCTCGTAGTCGGCGAAGCCGGGGCTCTTGGCCTTGATCGCCTCCCAGACACCCGCGCGCTCGTCGCCGACGATCTCGGACGCCTCGACGGGGTAGGTCTCGGTGCCCACCTCGACGGCGAACCGGGGGTTGGCCTTGACGTTGTGGTACCAGTCCGGGTTGGTCGGCGCACCCGCCTTCGACGCGACGATGACGGTCCGGCCGTCGGCCTGCGGGAAGTGCACCAGCGGGGTCACGCGCTCGATGCCGCTCTTCGCGCCGACGTGGTGGACCAGGATCATGTCCGCGCCCTCGAAGGGGCCGCCGACCCGGCCCTCGTTGGCCCGGAACTCCTCGATGATCTTCGCGTTCCAGTCGTTCATGTCGCTCATCGCGTTCCTCATCCCAGTAGCACCCATGCCGCGGTGATCACCGCCACGCCGGAGATCAACCAGAACAACCCGGCCCACATTCCGCCCGCGACGCCCGTCAGCCGGGCGAGCATGTCGGCGTCGGACGAGCCGCGGCGTCCGCGGCGCCGGCTGCGCTGCAGCTCCCGCACCGCCCGCAGGCCGCCGAACAGCAGGAACCAGCACAGCGCGGTGGCGAAGCCGTCCTGCAGGCGTGGGCTGCCGGCGAACGAGACGACCGCGACGAGCACCCCGGTGGCGACCACCGAGATCACCCCGAAGAGGTTGCGGACGTGCACGAGCGTGGCCGCGAGCAGCACCAGCGCGATCCACAGCGCCCACTCGGCGCGGTCGGCGGCGACGAGCACCGCCCCGCCCAGCCCGAGCAGCCCCGGCGCCGGGTAGCCGCCCAGGAACGTGAACACCAGCCCAGGCCCGGCCGGGGCGCCGGTGGACACGGTGAGCCCGGAGGTGTCGGGGTGCAGCCGGATGCCGGTCAGGCCGCGCCCGGCCAGCACCGCGGTGATCGCGTGCCCGCCCTCGTGCGCGATCGTGACGACGGTCCGCGTCCAGCGCCACGACGTGGACCACAGCACCGCGACCAGCGCGAGGACGAGTGCGAGGAGCACCGTGGGCCGCTCGTCGATCAGCCGCGTGACGACCGCGGTGGCCTCGTCGATCAGCTCCATGCCGCCATCCTGCCGAATCGGGTTTGACCCTCCACCGGGTGGAGGGTCCAGGCTCACCGGCATGACGAAGCTGACCATCGGGCAGCTCGCCGCCCGGTCGGGCGTGCCGGTCCGCACGATCCGGTTCTGGTCCGACGAGGGCGTGCTGCCCGAGACCGACCGCACGGACGGCGGCTACCGCCGCTACGACGCTCAGGCCGTCGCCCGCCTCGACCTGGTCCGGACGCTGCGCGAGCTGGGCATGGGCCTCGACGAGGTGCGGCTGGTGCTGGACCGCCGCCGCAGCGTCGAGGACGTGGCCGCCGCGCACGTCCGGGCCATCGACGACCGCATCCGTGTCCTGCGGACCCAGCGCGCCGTGTGCACGCTGCTCGCCCGCGGGGCCCCCTCCCCCAGGAAGGCCGCCCTGATGAACGACCTCGCCCGCCTCTCTGCCGCCGAGCGCCGCCGGATGATCGACGGGTTCGTCGACGCCGCGTTCGCCGGCACCGACCCCGCCTCACCCGGGGCCGGCATCGCCGACGCCATGCGGACCCTGCCCGCCGAGCTGCCCGACGACCCGAGCACCGAGCAGGTGGAGGCGTGGGTGGAGCTGGCCGAGCTGGTCGCCGACCCCGCGTTCCTGGCGCGGGTGCGGGAGATGACCGTCGCCGGGTCCGCCGCGGAGCGCCCCGAGGGCATCGACCCGGCCCTGGTCGCGGAGCACGCCGGGGCGGCGCTGGCCGCCGGTACCGCCCCGGACTCCCCCGAGGCCAGCGCGGTCGTCGACCGGCTCTCCCCGCCCGGCTCCGACCGGGCCGGGCAGGCCGCGGTGATCGACACCTTCGCCGACCGCCGCGTCGAGCGCTACTGGACCCTGCTCGGTGTGCTCAACGGCTGGGACCCGTTCCCGCCGCAGGTCCCGGCGTTCGAGTGGCTGGCCGCGGCCCTGCGCGCCCACCCCTGACCCGCGTGGGTCAGTCCTTGCGGCCACTCACGGCCAGTCCGACGCCCATCGCGATCATCGTGAGGCCACCAGCCCCGCCCAGGCGCCGCAGCCGGGCCGGGGAGGTGGCGAACCAGTCGCGGGCCGTGCCGGCGGCGAGCCCCCACATCGCGTCGAGCCCGGCGGCGATCACCGCGAACAGCAGGCCGAGCACCAGCATCTGCGTGGTGGCGTCGCCCGCGCCGGCGTCGACGAACTGCGGCAGCACCGCGGCGAAGAAGATCAGCACCTTCGGGTTGGTGGCGCCCACGACCACGCCCTGCCAGTACAGGCGCCGGTCGACCGCGCCCGACGCGGCGCCGCCGAGCGCGGCCGCGAGGTCACCGCGGTGCCGGAACGTCTGGACCCCGAGGTACACGAGATAGGCCGCACCGGCCAGCTTCAGCACGGTGAACACCGCGAGCGACTGCGCCGCGAGCGCCCCGAACCCCAACGCCACCACGACGACGACGAGCGCGGCGCCCGTCGTGTTGCCGGCCACGCTGGTCAGGGCGGCGCGACGGCCGTGGGCCAGCGCGCGGCCCACGATGAACAGCACGCTCGGTCCGGGGATCACGACCAGGACGATCCCCGCGAGCGCGAACGTCACGAGGGTCTCGACGGAGGGCATGCGCCCACGCTACGACGGCCGTCACCCCGATATCACCAGCCGTAGAACACCCGCTCCACCACCGCGCGCGTGCGGCGGGTGACGCGGCGGTAGTCGTCGAGGAAGACCCCGGAGTCGCCGTCGGACGGGTACCCCAGCGCGGCGGCGACCGCGGCCAGCTCGCGGCCCGACCGCGGGAGCTGGTCGCCGGGCTTGCCGCGCACCAGCATCACCGCGTTGCGGGCCCGGGTGGCGGTCGTCCACCCGGCGGTCAGCGCGGCCACGTCGTCGGCGGTGAGCAGGCCGGCCTCCCCCGCCTCGCGCAGCCCCTCCAGGGTCGACGTGGTGCGCAGCTCGGGCAGGTCGCCGGCGTGCTGGAGCTGCAGCAGCTGCACCGTCCACTCGACGTCGGCGAGCCCGCCGAGCCCGAGCTTGGTGTGCAGGCTGCGGTCGGCGCCGCGCGGGAGCCGCTCGGCGTCGACGCGGGACTTGATCCGGCGGATCTCGGTGACCGCGGCGTCGGACAACCCGTCGGCCGGGTACCGGATCGGGTCGATCAGCTCGACGAACCGGCGCCCCAGGTCGGCGTCGCCCGCGATCGGGCGCGCCCGCAGCAGCGCCTGCGCCTCCCACTGCTCCGACCAGCGCGCGTAGTAGGCCGCGTAGGAGGCGAGCGTGCGCACCAGCGGGCCGGAGCGGCCCTCGGGACGCAGGTCGGCGTCGACGACGAGTGCCGGGTCGGGGCTCGGCGACCCGAGCCGGCGCCGCACGGTCTCGGCGACCGTGGTGGCGTACTTGACGGCCTCCTGGTCGCTCGCCCCCTCCACGGGTTCGCAGACGAACAGCACATCGGCGTCGCTGCCGTAGCCCAGCTCCGCACCACCGAGGCGGCCCATGCCGATCACGGAGATCCGGGCGGGGCGGTCGGTCGGGCCCAGTGCCCGCTGCACCGACGCGAGCGTCGCCTCCAGCACCGCGACCCAGATGCTCGACAGCGCGGCGCACACCTGCTCGGTGTCGAGCTCGCCGAGGAGGTCCGCGCACGCGACGCGGAGCATCTCGTGGCGGCGCGTCGAGCGGGCGGTGGCCGCGGCGGTGTCGGGGTCGCTCTGCCTGGCCACCGACGTGCGCAGCGACGCGGCGACCTCCGCGGGGTCGCGGGTGAGCTCGTCGGCCCGGCCCGCCGACGGTGCGGCGAGCAGGCGCAGCACCTCCGGGGCGCGCACGAGCAGGTCCGGGACCAGCGCGGAGGTGCCGAGGAGCTTCATCAGCCGGGAGACGACGAGCCCCTCGTCGCGCAGCAGGCGCAGGTACCACGGGGTGGCGGCGAGCGCCTCGGAGACGCGGCGGTAGGCCAGCAGCCCGCGGTCGGGGTCAGGGCTGCCGGAGAGCTCCTCGAGCAGCACCGGCAGCAGCGTGTGCTGGATCGACGCGGCGCGCGAGACACCCGCCGTCAGCGCCCGCAGGTGGCCCAGCGCCCCCTCCGGCGACGCCCAGCCCAACGCCGCGAGCCGGGCCTTCGCCGCGGGCTCGGACAGCCGCGCGGTGTCGGCCGGGAGCCGTGACACCGCCGTGAGCAGCGGGCGGTAGAACAGCTTCTCGTGCAGCCGGCGCACCCGGCGCGCATTACGCGTCCACTCGGCGAGCAGCACGCCGACGACGTCACGACGGCCGTCGGGGCGCAGCCGTGCGGCGCGGGCCAGCCAGCGCAGCCCGTCGGTGTCGTCGGTGGCGGGCAGCAGGTGGGTGCGGCGCAGCTTCTGCAGCTGCAGCCGGTGCTCGAGCAGGCGCAGGAAACGGTAGGACGCGGCGAGGTTCGCGCCGTCGTCGCGGGCGACGTACCCGCCGTCGGACAGGGCGGCCAGCGCCTCCAGCGTGCAGGGCGAGCGCAGCGCCTCGTCGGTGCGGCCGTGGACGAGCTGCAGCAGCTGCACCGCGAACTCGACGTCGCGCAGTCCACCGCGGCCGAGCTTCAGCTCGCGCTCGGCGATCTCGGGCTTGACGTGGTCCTCGACCCGGCGGCGCATGGCCTGCACGTCGGCCACGAAGTCGTCGCGCTCGGCGGCCTTCCACACCATCGGCGCGACACCGTCGAGGTAGGCCGCGCCCAGCTCCGGGTCGCCCGCGATCGGACGGGCCTTGAGCAGCGCCTGGAACTCCCAGGTCTTGGCCCAGCGGCGGTAGTAGGACACGTGCCCGTCGAGGGTGCGGACGAGCTCGCCGTTGCGTCCCTCCGGGCGCAGGTTCGCGTCGACCTCGAAGCACGCCTCCCCCGCCACCCGCATCATCCGGGCGGCGAGCTTCGCCGCGCGCGCGTCGGCGGGCTCGGCGACGAACACGACGTCGACGTCGCTGACGTAGTTGAGCTCGTGCCCGCCGCACTTGCCCATCGCGATGACGGCCAGGCGTCCCTCGCCCGCGTCGCCCCGGTTCGGGAACGCCTCGGCCGCGGCCACGGCGATGGCGGCCTGGAGCGCGGCGGCGGCGAGGTCGGACAGGTGCGCGGCGACCTCGTCGACCTCCAGCACGGGCAGCTCGGGCTCCCCGACCGCGGCGAGATCGGACCCGGCGAGCACCAGCAGCTCGTCGCGGTACGCGGTGCGCAGCGCCTCGATCGCGGCCGGGCCGGTCAGCGACGCGCGCCCGCCCTCGGCGGAGCCCGCGGGCGGCGCGTCCGGGTCGGCCCCCACCGCGGTGAGCAGCGCCGCCGGGTAGGACGCGGGGTCGGGCCCGGAGCCGCCGACGAGCCGGTGCCAGCGGTCGGGGTGGGTGATCAGGTGGTCGGCGAGCGCGGTGGAGCTGCCGAGGAGCCCGAACAGCCGCCCGCGGAACGCCGGGTCCTCGCGCAGGGCGGCGTCGAAGGCGGGTCGGTCGGTGAGCTCGGCGGCGAGCCGCTCGGCCGAGCGCAGCGCGAGGTCGGGGTCGGGGCTGCGGGCCAGCGACCACATCACCCGCTCGGCCCCCGCCACCGGCTTGTCACCCGCCCACCACCCCAGCTCGCCGAGGGTGGCCTCGGCCCAGGGCTCAGTGAGCCCGAGCCGGGCGAGGGAGGTGCCGGTGCGCGTCACAGGGCTGATCCTGCCTCACGGGGGCCGACCCGTGCCCGGCCCGCGTCGCAGCTCGGCCGGCTCCGACGCAGCCCCACCACCGGCTCCCCCGCCTCCCAGCACGCCAGCAGGTCCAGCGCCGGGCACCACCGCCGCTCCCACCGCTCCCGCAGCGACTCCACCCGGTCCAGGTCGGCCGGCCGCCCCGCCAGCGCCCGTGACGCGGCGTCGAGCAGCGCCCCGGTGCCGGCGTGCACGGCGTCGTCGGCCAGCCCGACCTCCGCGACGTGGCGGTGGGCGGCCGCGTCGGGAGTGGTACGCCTGTTCCGGAGCGTGTCGTCGAGGGCCAGCCCGGTGAGCAGGCTGAGCAGCTCGCCGTAGAGGTCGAGGTCGGGGCAGGCGTCGAACGCCTTGAACTCGATGCGCCCGATCTCGGCGGGCAGGCGCGCCACCTGCGTCAGCGACGGGTCGCTGGGCACGTGCCCGACCTCGGAGGCGAGGAACACCAGCGCCGCGGGCCGGGCACCGGTGCGCAGGTGCGTGCGGGCCGACAGCCCTCCCCACGGCCTGCCGTCGCGGAACGGTGAGGAGAACGACAGCGGCACCAGCCACGGGCTGTAGTGGGTGAGCTTGCGGGCGAGGTCGACGGGATCGGCGATCTCGTCGCCCGACAGGTTGAGGTCGGGGCCGTAGGTGAGCATGTGCAGGTGCGCCGTGCGCTCCTCGGGCGAACCCTGCCGGTGCTTCTCCTCCCACGGGTTCAGGGGCGGCTCGATCGCGTAGTCCGACCGCACCGGGTTGAACGCGACGACGCACGTGCGCAGGTCGCCGTCCGCCAGTGCGGCGTCGAGCAGGTGCTGGTCGGCCCGCAGCGCGGCGACGGTGTCCTCGACGCTGTCGTGGATACGGGTGCGGATCTCCAGTCCCTTGGGGTCGCAGCGGACGAGCTCGCCGCCGTCGTCGAACCGCTCGTAGCCCTCGACGTACCACCGCTTGTGCTTGATCCCCTGGTCGCCGACGCGCAGGTCGGGGTAGTCGGCCGCGTCCTCGGGCAGCCCGTCGACGACGGACTGCACCTCGGTGTACGCGACGTCGGTGAAGTCGGCGAAGCGGCCGTCGGCGCGCAGCAGCGCGACCTCGTGCTCGATGCCGTAGCGGAACACGCGCGGACCTCCGGATCCTGGCGGACCCTCGTACCGCCGAGGTGAGGGTACGCTCAGTCACCGGTCAGCTACGTGCGGCCGAGAAGGTGATGCGCCCGGTGGCGGGGTCGGCCTCGGTCAGCCGGACGGACGCCGTGACGCCCGCCCGCAACGGTCCCTCGCAGCGCGCGAGCACCGGCGGGTCGACGAGGTACACCTCGCCCGCCGCGCCGTCCTCGGCCGACGGCCGCAGCACGATCACCTCGAACACGTCGCCGATCCGCCCCGCGAGCAGAGCGGCCTCGGTGCGGTCGACGCAGGCCCGGTCGACGGCCGCGGCCGTGGCGTCGGACGCGCTCATCACCTCCGGCAGCGTCGGCAGGGCCGCGCGCAGCCGGCCCGGGAGGTCCTCCCCCGCGGCGAGTGCGAGGCAGACCTCGGTGCCGAACCGGTCGACCAGTCGCCGCAGCGGCGCGGTGACGTGCGCGTACGGCGCCCCGATCCCACCGTGCCCGGGGTCGGCGGGCGCGGCGACGCCGTCGCCGAAACCCGTGTAGCCCGCCCCGCGCAACAGCGTGGTGGCCGCGCGGCGCAGGGCCAGCGCCGGGGCGTCGTCGTGCGGGAGCCCGGCCAGCAGGGTCGCGACGGCGTGCACCGTCGGCTCCACGGTGAACCCCAGCCCGGCGGCGGTCCTCGCGAACGACCCCAGCGCACCCTCGTCGGGCGCGGGCAGCGTGCGCAGCAGACCCACCCCGCCCTCCAGCATCATCGCGCCGGCCGCCATACCGATGAGCAGGGAGATCTCCGCGTTCCAGTCCTCGACGTCGACGCGCCGACGCACCTGCACCGTCCAGCCGCCGTCGCCGTCGGGCAGCACCTCCTGCTCGGGGAGCTCCAGCTCGATCGCGCCGCGCGCGACGGCCAGCGCGCGTCGCAGCGGCCCCAGCTCGGGCAGCGCGGCGATCGCAGGGTGCACCCGCCCGCTGTCCACGTCCGCCTGCACGCCCGCGTAGTCCAGCCGCGCAGCCGAGCGGACGACCGCGCGCCGCACGTCGACCGAGGTCACCTCGCCCACGGCGTCGAGCCCGATCGTCCACAGCACCGCGGCGCGCGGGCCGTCGGGCAACAGGCTCGCGGCGTCCTCGGACAACACCGTCGGGTGCAGCGGCACCGAACCGTCCGGCAGGTACATCGTCTGGCCGCGGCGCAGCACCTCGCGGTCGAGAGCACCGCCCGGCTCCACGACGGCGCCGAGATCGGCGATCGCGTAGTGGACGCGGAAGCCGTCGCCGTCGCGGGCGACGCCCACCGCCTGGTCGAGGTCCTTCGACCCCGGGGGGTCGATCGTGACGAGCAGCAGGTCGGTCGCGTCGAGCCGGCCCGGCGACGGCGGACGCGCCGCCGCCCGGGCGGCCTCGGCGAGCACCGCGGGCGGGAACACGTCCGGGAGACCGAACTCGGCACGGACGGCGGCGAAGTCAGGACGGGCGGTCACTCGGGCAGCCTGCCACGGCCGGGTGCGGCGCGACTCGCGGGCGGGAATCCCGCGACTCGCGGGCCGGAATCCCGCGACTCGCGGGCGTGGGAACCGCGACTCGCGGGCGTGGGAACAGCGACTCGCGGGCGTGGGAACGGCGACTCGCGGGCGCGGCGGCGGTCAGAGCCAGCGCGGCAGGACCGGGGGCTTCTTCCCCTCCGACGTGCGCAGGTCCTTGCCGCGCGAGCGGCCCAGTGCCCAGGCCGCGAGCGAGGCCGCGGGCCCCTTCAGCTCGGGTCCGCTGCCGTCGCCGAGGGTCCACCCGTGCTCGGCGTCGGAGGCGACCAGCCGCAGCGGCGGGCAGTTCGGCTTCGCGCCGACGACCCGCACGACGTCGCCGACGAGCTCCACCAGCATCGGGACCGGGAGGTCGGTGAGCGAGGCCCCGACGTCGAGGTCGACGGCGTGGATCCACATCTCGCGTGCGCGCAGCCACGGGATGTCGGTGGCCGGGATCTCCACGCCCTGCACGTTCTTCACGTGCGCCGACCAGGCCTGCTTCGGCATCTCGCGCACGGCCAGCGCGAGCCGGTCGGAGGAGTCGACGACGTCGTCGCGGATCGCCGCGGGGCTGCGGGTCGCGCCGGCCTCGATGTCGGCGTTGCGCGCCTCGACGCTCGCGTACGCCGGGGTGGGCACCCCGGTGCGCGCCCACGTCAGCAGGTTGATCATGCCGTCGGCGTTGCGGGCGACGTGGGTCAGGACGTGGGCGCGGCTCCAGCCGGGCAGGCCCGACGGGGCGGCGAACGCGTCGTCGCCCATCCGGGCCATCAGCCCGCGCAGGTGGGCCGCCCCGTCGCCCGCCCAGGCCAGCGTCTCGTCGAGACGCGTCACCGCTTCTCCTTGCGGCAGGTGTTGCGCAGCTCGCCGACCCCGGCGATGGAGGTGACCAGCTCCGCGCCGTCGGTGAGGTAGCGCGGGGGCTTGCGGGCGTGGCCGACGCCGCCGGGCGTGCCCGTGGCGATGACGTCGCCGGGGTTGAGGGTGAGGATCGCCGAGAGGTACACGACCAGGTCGACCGCCCCGAACACCAGCTCCGAGGTCGAGGAGCTCTGCATCGTCTCGCCGTCGAGCGTCGTGGAGATCGCCCAGCCGCCGTCGGGCAGCTCGTCGGGGGTGACCAGCCACGGCCCGATCGGCGTCGAGTGCTCGAACGTCTTGCCCTGCAGGAACTGGCTGCTGCGACGCTGGAAGTCGCGCACGCTGACGTCGTTGACGACGGTGTAGCCGGCGATCGCCGCCTGCGCCTGCTCGCGGTCGGCGTGGCGCACCGGGGTGCCGATGACGACGGTCAGCTCGGCCTCCCAGTCGACCTTCTCCGACGCCGCGGGCAGCACGATCTCGTCGTGCGCGCCCACCAGCGACGGCGCGTACTTGGCGAACAGCGTGGGGTACTCGGGCAGCTCGTTGCCCATCTCCAGCACGTGGTCGCGGTAGTTCAGGCCCACGCAGACGATCTTCTCCGGCGACGGGACCAACGGCGCGTAGTCCAGGCCCGCGACGTCGTGGGACGGGCCGGCGGCCGCCGCGGCGTGCGCGGCCCAGTCCGGGCGCTCCAGCAGCGCGCGGACGTCGGCGTCACCGGTCTCCACCGCCGTCGTGTCGTCCACCCGCACCGCACGGTGCCCCGTGGCGGTGCGGATCGTGGCCAGCCTCATCGTGTCTCCTCCGTCGCGGGTGTCACGCCGGAAGTCTCGCCCAGCCCGCCCCCGGGGTGCATCCGGGGGCGGGCGGAGACCGGTCAGAGCGAGGCGTAGAGGGCCTTCTCGTAGTCCGCGTAGAGCTGCAGCGCCTCCGGCGGGACGAACGGGAGGAAGTTGGAGTAGATCGAGCCGCAGATGCCGGTGGTCGGGTCCACCCAGAAGTGGGTGTTGCACAGACCCGCCCACGCCCCGCTGTACGCGCGGCGCATGCCCGGGACGTCCTGGGTGTTGAGCAGCAGCCCGAGGCCCCACTTGTAGCCGGGTCCCGCGTTGAACTCGTACGTCGAGGCCGGGTCGGCCGTCGGGATCGCGGCCGGGAAGTCGAGGTCGCCGATCTGGTTGGTGAAGGCCTGGTCGACGGTGGCCTGCTGCAGGATCCGCACGCCGCCGAACTCGCCGCCGCCGAGGAGCGCCTGCTGGAACTTGATGTAGTCGCGCGGCGTGGAGTACAGCCCGTGGCCGCCCGCCCAGTACTCCGGCGTCTGGTTCAGCTCGATGCCCGAGTCGATCCACTTCCCGTCCTCGCCCTTGACGTGGACCGGCGTCGTGGAGTCCTTCCAGCCCTCGTTCAGCGCGAACGCGGTCTCGTTCATCCCCAGCGGGCCGGTGATCCCGTCCTTGATCGCGACATCGAGCGTGGTGCCGCTCGCGGCCTCGACGACCTTGCCCAGCCAGTCGGTGTTGATGCCGTAGATGTAGGCGGTGCCCGGGTCGGCGAGCAGCGGTGCGGTGAAGACGACGTTGGCGCCGGAGAGCACGTTGGGCGTGGAGGTGGCGGCCTCCCACTTGACCAGGTCCTCGCTCCAGAACCAGTAGCCCAGGCCCGAGGTGTGGGTGACGAGCTGCTTGACCGTGGCGGCGCTGGCGGGCGCGCGCAGCCGAGGGGTGTCGCCGTCCCAGCCGTCGAGGACCTGGACGTCGGCGAACTCGGGGCAGTAGTCGGCGATCGGGGCGTCGAGGTCGAGCGTGCCCTTCTCGACCTGCTGCAGCGCGGCGGTGGTGGCCACCATCTTGGTCATCGACATGATCCGGAAGTGGGTGTCGACGGTGAGCGGGTCGTCGCTGCCGGCCGCCTTCGGGCCCGCCGCGCCCTCGTAGATGACGCCGTTCCGGTCGGCTGCGATCGCCGCGACGCTCGGTACGGCTCCGGCGTCGACGGCGTCCTGCAGGACCTTGTCGATGGACGAACTCACGGGATCGACTCCTCATGTGGACTGCGTGTGGGTCGCGTCACACCCTTCTGGAGCCACCGCGACGCGTCAATGAGCAGCCACCCGATCGCGGTCCGCACCTGGCGGAACGGAGGGGGTCACCCGCGCTGTAGCGCCGCATCGCCTCGGCGACGCCGCGCAGGTAACGGACGACGACCGCGGCCTCGGCGCCCACCGCCCAGGAGCTCGGCTCGGCGCTGGGCATCGCGGTGCTCGGGTCGGTGCTGTTCACCGAGCCGGGCCGGAGCCTCACCGCACGGCTCGGCGCGGCGCGGCACGGTCGGGCCCGTCGACGCCGTGCGGGAGAGCGGGCGGGGCCGTCGCCGGGCTCGCCCCCGACCCGGCCACCGCGGCCGTCGCCGCCCTCGCCGACGGGGCCCGCACCGCGGCGCGGACGGCCAGCGCGTTCCTGGCGCTGGGCCTGGCGGCGAGTCTGCGTCTGCGCTCGGGCTCCCCCCGCGACGCCGCCGCGTCGCCGTCACCCACGTGCTGACCCCGCTCCACCGCCGCGGCCCGCCCTCAGATCTCCCCGCCCTCCGGGGCCGCGGCCCTTCCCCCGCGGACCGGGAGCGTCGCGAAGATCGCCGGAGGCTCGCGCCACGGGTCGGGCAGGGTGCCCGCACGGGCGTCCTGCACCGCCCGCCAGACCCGCTCCGGGGTGCACGGCAGGTCGACGTGCCGCACCCCGAGCGGGGTGAGCGCGTCGACGACGGCGTTCTGCACCGCCGGGGTGGCCCCGACCGTCGCGGACTCGCCGATCCCCTTCGCCCCCAGCGGGTTGAGCGGCGTCGGGGTCTCGGTGTTGGCGGTCTCGAAGGTGAACAGGTCGGCCGCGGTGGGCATCCGGTAGTCGGCGAGCGTGGCCGTCAGCGGCTGGCCCTCGGCGTCGAACACGACCTCCTCGTAGAGCGCCTGCGCGACGCCCTGCGCCAGCCCGCCGTGCTGCTGCCCGGTGACCAGCAGCGGGTTGAGGATCCGCCCGCAGTCGTCGACCGCGACGTGGCGCAGCGGCGTGACCTTCCCGGTGTCGGTGTCGACCTCCACGACCGAGACGTGCGCGCCGAACGGGAACGTGGCGCCGTCCTGGCGGAAGTCGAGGCCGGCGTGGATCTCCTCGCCCGCGCTCGCGACCTGTGCCCAGGTGACCGTGACGCTCGGGACCCCGGCGACGCCGAACTCGCCGTCGGGCGTCAGCTCGACGTCGTCCTCGGCCGCCTCCAGCAGGGCTGCGGCGCGGCTGCGGGCCTGCTCCAGGACGTCGTCGGCCGCGACGAGCACCGCGTTGCCGCCGAGCTGCAGCGACCGCGAACCCCCGGTCCCGCTCCCCCGCGGCACCAGCGCGGTGTCGGACTGGACGAACGTGAACTTCTCCATCGGGATGCCGAGGCGGTCGCTCGCGAGCATCGCGAACGCCGTCGGGTGGCCCTGGCCGTGCCCGGACGTGCCCGCGGAGATCGTCGCCGTGCCGTCGGTGTGGATCGTGACGGAGCCGAACTCCGATCCCCCGCCGCCCGCGGTGATCTCGACGTAGACGCACACGCCGATGCCGAGCTGCACCGGGTCGCCGCTCTCCCGGCGGGCGGCCTGCTCCTCGCGCACCTTGTCGACGTCGACCAGACGCAGGGCCTCGCGCAGCGGCAGGTCGTAGTCGCCGACGTCGTAGCGCGCTCCCGAGAGCGTCGTGTGCGGGAAGGCGGCGGGATCGAGGAAGTTGCGGCGTCGCAGCTCGACCGGGTCGATGCCCAGCTCCACGGCCGCCATGTCCATGATCCGCTCCAGGTGCGCGGTGGCCTCCGGGCGCCCGGCGCCGCGGAACGCACCCATCGGCGTGGTCGTCGTGAGCGCGGCGGCGGCGTCGTAGCCGATCGTCGGGATGTCGTAGACACCCTGGCTCATCGTGTACGTCGGGCCGAGCGCGAGCGCGCCGCCGAACCCGGCGTACGCCCCCGAGTCGGCGACGACGCGCGCGCGCAGGCCGGTGATCCTGCCCGCGCGCGTCAGCCCCAGCTCGTAGTAGGCGATCTGGCCGCGGCCGTGCGGCATCGAGACGAGGTTCTCCGAGCGGGTCTCGACCCAACGCACCGGACGGCCCAGCGCACGGGCGACGGCGATGGCCGTGGTGTGCTCGGCGAGCACCCCGGCCTTGCCGCCGAACCCGCCACCGACGTGCGGCGCGATCACCCGCACCCGCTCGGGCTCCAGCCCGAACAGTGCCGCGACCTGGGTGCGGAACCCGTGCGGCATCTGCGTGGACACCCAGATCGCCAGGTCCTCGCCGTCGGGGCGGACCGCGATCGCGTTGCCCTCCATCGGCATGACGGCCAGGCGCTGGTTGACCATCCGGGCCCGCACGACCACCTCGGCGTCGGCGAGCGGGTCGGCGTCGCTGCGGGCGCCGCCGGCCAGGTTGTCGGTGCGGCCGGGGTACTGGATCGGGGCGTCCGGGGCCAGCGCTTCCTCCGGGTCGACCGCGGCGGGCAGCGGGTCGTAGTCGACCTCCACCAGCTCCGCGGCGTCGACGGCCTCCGCCTGCGTGCCGGCCACCACGACCGCGACGGCCTCGCCGACGAACCGCACGCGGTCGGTGGCCAGCGGCGGCCGGGGCAGGTCGGGGTTGAGCACCATCAGCCCGTGGTGCGCGGGGAGGTCGAGATCCGCGGCGGTGTACACGGCGACCACACCGGGGGCCTCCGCCGCGGCGGCGGTCTCGATCCCGGTGATGCGGCCGTGAGCCAGCGGGGAGCGGACGAAGGTGAGGTGCAGCATCCCGTCGAGGACGAGGTTGCCGACGTAGGTGCTCGCTCCGGTGAGGAGGTCGATGTCCTCGACCCGCCGAACGGACGTACCGAGAATCGATCCAGGCATGAATCCCACGCTAACGCGTCGTCGACCCGGTCGCTCCCTGTTGACGGGACCTCCCCGTTCGGGGAGGGTCTCCACCCGGAGACCCCGCGTCGAGGGACCTCACGGTCCCGCTGCGCGTTCCCCGGGGGGTCGGACTGGTCGGGGGCCGGTCCGGCCTCCCGACCAGTTTGTAGGGTGGTCGTGTGACCGAGTTCCGCCACACCGAAGTGCTCCCGCTCGGCCCGGACTCCACGGAGTACCGGCGCCTCGACCTCCCCGTCGGGGAGGTGGTGACGGCTGCGGGGCGTACGTTCCTCGAGATTCCGCCGTCCACCATCACCGCACTGGTGCGCGAGTCGGTGCACGACATCCAGCACTACCTGCGCTCCTCGCACCTGCGACAGCTCCGCGCGATCGTCGACGATCCGGAGGCGTCGCCCAACGACCGGTTCGTCGCCACCGACCTGCTGCGCAACGCCTGCGTCTCCGCGGGCGGGGTGCTGCCGATGTGCCAGGACACCGGTACGGCGATCGTCATCGGCAAGCGCACCGAGACGGTGCTGACCGGCGGCGAGGACGAGGAGGCCGTGTCCCGGGGCATCTTCGAGGCCTACGACACGCTCAACCTGCGGTACTCGCAGATGGCGCCCACCTCGTTCTGGGACGAGCGCAACACCGGCACCAACCTCCCCGCGCAGGTCGAGCTGTACTCGGTGCCCGGGCAGGCGCCGAAGTACGAGTTCCTGACGATGGCCAAGGGCGGCGGCAGCGCCAACAAGACCTTCCTCTACCAGGAGACGAAGGCGCTGCTGAACCCGAAGAAGCTGGCGTCGTTCCTCGACGAGAAGCTCCGCTCGCTCGGCACCGCGGCCTGCCCGCCGTACCACCTCGCGGTCGTCGTCGGCGGGATGTCGGCGGAGTACACGCTCAAGGTCGCGAAGCTGGCCTCGGCCCGCTATCTCGACAACCTCCCCGCCGCGGGCTCCGAGCTGGGGCACGCGTTCCGTGACCACGACCTGGAGAAGCAGGTACTGGAACTCACCGCGCAGTTCGGCATCGGCGCGCAGTTCGGCGGCAAGTACTTCTGCCACGACGTGCGCGTGGTCCGGCTCCCCCGCCACGGTGCCTCGCTGCCCGTCGGCATCGCCGTCTCGTGCTCGGCCGACCGCCAGGCCAAGGCCAAGATCACCCCCGAGGGCGTGTTCCTGGAGCAGTTGGAGCGCGACCCGGCGCAGTTCCTGCCCGAGGTGAGCGACGAGGGCCTGTCCACCGACGTCGTGCGGGTCGACCTCAACCGGCCGATGAACGAGATCCGCGAGCAGCTCTCCGCGCTGCCGGTGAAGACCCGCCTGTCGCTGACCGGCCCGCTCGTCGTCGCCCGCGACATCGCCCACGCGAAGATCGCCGAGCGGCTCGACGCCGGCGAGGAGATGCCCGGCTACCTGCGCGACCACCCCGTCTACTACGCCGGACCGGCCAAGACCCCCGAGGGTTACGCGTCCGGGTCCTTCGGGCCCACGACGGCGGGGCGGATGGACTCCTACGTCGCGCAGTTCCAGGCCGCGGGCGGGTCACTGGTGATGCTGGCGAAGGGCAACCGCAGCCAGCAGGTCACCGACTCCTGCGCCGCGCACGGCGGCTTCTACCTCGGCTCGATCGGCGGACCCGCCGCCCGCCTGGCCCAGGACTGCATCCGCAAGGTCGACGTCCTGGAGTACGCGGAGCTGGGCATGGAGGCGGTCTGGAAGATCGAGGTGGAGGACTTCCCCGCGTTCGTCGTGGTCGACGACAAGGGCAACGACTTCTTCTCCGAGGTCAGCGCCCCCACCCTGCAGATCGGGTTCCGCCGCTCCTGACCGGGCGGGTCAGGGGGGCGGGGCGCGGCCGAGCGTCACCTGCGCCATGCGGACGTGGACGTCGTCGACCATCTCGCCGTCCACCATCCCGTCGCCCTGCTCCGAGGCCACCGGCACGGGCGTGGGCGGGCTCGGTCTCGGCCTCGGTCGGGGTGAACGCCTCGTGGGCCAGCGCCACCTGGGCCGGGTGGATGCACAGCTTGCCAGGTAGCCGAGGTCGCGGCCCTGCGCGGCGTCGCGGCGGAACGCGTCGTCGTCGCGCACGGCGGTGACGACCTCGTCCAGCGCGGCGACGGCCGCGAGGCTCGCCGCCGGCACCACCCGGCTGCGGGCGTAGAGCACCTCAGAGCCCGCGGCGGTGCGTCGCCCGCCCAGGTCGGCGATGCAGTCCTCGACGCCGACGTAGGCGGCGACGTAGGCGGCGACGTAGGCGGCGACGAGCCCGCCGGTGGCCCCGGCCGACAGCAGCGACCGCGCGTCGGCCACCCCCGCGGCCGACTCCAGCCCGCCGACGATCACGGCGTCGTCGTGTCCGCGCGCGTTCAGCTGCGACCTCAGCTCGACGAGCTCGATGGTGCGTTCCGGCTTGGGCAGCACCACACCGTCGGCGCGGGTCTGTGCCACCGCGGCGACGTCGTCGAGGAACCATCCCACCACTCCCACGCGGGCCGACGCCCCCAGCGCGCCCGTGTCCTCGCCGCGTCCGTCGAGATCCTCGGCACGCGCGGGTACCGGGCCACGTCGACGAGGTCGCGGCCGGTGTCGGGCTGTCGAAACCGACGCTCCACCACTACTTCCGCGACAAGGAGGAGCCGCTCGTCCGGGTCTACTCCGACGTGCTCGACGGGAGCCTGCGGATGGCTCGGGAGACCGTGGCCGCCGCCCCACCCCGCTCGACGGGTTGCACGACCTGCTCGTCTCCCGCGTGGTGCACACCTGCGAGAACCGCGAGCTGCTCAAGATCTGCTTCGAGGAGGGGGACGAGCTGCGGCGGCGCCTGTTCGAGGACGTGGCCACCTCGACGCTGGAGAGCCACCTCGCCGCGCACCCGCAGGTGGAGCCCGCGATGTCGCCGAAGGTGTTCGTCGACATGTGCCTCGCCGCGGTGAACTGGACCTACAGGTGGTTCCGCCCCACCGGCCCCCGCTGGGCTCATCAGAACTGATGATGTACCGCCGAACGGAGTAATGGGCCCGTCGGCGGGGCGATGACCGGGCATGACCGCTGACCTCGCCGGACCCGGCGCCCCGCTCGACCCGCCCACCGTCCACATCCCCGCGCAGCGCTCCGCGTCGTTCGCGGGTACCGCATCGCGGTCCGGGATGCCCTCCTTCACCGCGCCGACCGGACTCCCGCCCGCGCCCTCGCCGCGGCGCGGCGGCGCCCGGGTGGTCGGCATGGGCGTCGCCGCCGCGGCCGTGGTCCTCGGTCTCGGGGTGGCACTCGCGTCGGTGGCCGGCACGATCTCCTCGGGCGGCTCGTTCGCGCTGACCGGCGAGCTGAACCTGGCGGGCGAGGGCGGCCACGGCTCCGGGAGCTGCGCCGGCTACGGCGGCTACTCCGACATCGGGGCGGGCACGTCCGTCACCGTCGCGGACGCGACCGGCACGGTCGTCGCCACCGGCCGGCTGGACTCCGGGCGGAGCAGCGCGGGCGACTGCGTGTTCCCGTTCTCCGTCGCCGAGGTCCCCGGCGACAGCGACTTCTACCGCGTCGAGGTGAGCCACCGCGGCGAGGTGACCTTCAGCCGCGACCAGCTCGACACCGCCGGGGCGCTGCTCAGCCTCGGCTGAGGTCGATCAGCCCAGCCGCCGGGGCCCCCCGTCATCGCGGGTGGGTGGGGGTCCGAGCACGATCCGGGCGCCGGTGACGAACGCGCCCGACGCCGAGGCCAGCACCGGGTCGAGTGCGAGCGACCGCACCTCCGGCAGCTCCTCCGCGATCTTCCCGACCCGCAGGACCAGCTGCTCCAGCGCGGCGAGGTCGGTGGGTTCGCTGCCGCGATAGCCGGCCAGCAGCGGCGCCGCCCGCGGGCTGCGAACGAGCGCGGCGGCGTCGACGTCGGAGACCGGGACCACCCGGAACGCGCGGTCGCCGAGCAGCTCGGTGGCCACCCCGGACAGCCCGAAGGACAGCAGCGAGCCGAACGACGGGTCCTCGACGACCTCCAGCACGCACGACAGCCCCTTGGTGGCCATCCGCTGCACGTAGACCTCGTCGTCCCCGGTGAGGGCGACCAGGTCGTCGACGGCCCGGCGCACCCCCGGCCTGGCGCCGATGTCGAGACGCACGCCGACGAGGTCGGTGCGGTGCCGCCACCGGTCGCCCACCGCCTTGATCGCCACCGGGTAGCCCAGCTCGTCGGCCGCGGCCACCGCCGCGTCGGCGCCGCGCACCCGGCGGAACGGGGTCACCGGGATGCCGAAGCAGTCGAGCAGGGTCACCGCCGACTCGTCGTCGAGCCGCCCGGTGGGCAGCGTCGCGACGAGCTCGCGGGCCCGCTCGATGTCGAGCCCGTCGGGCGTGACGAACTCCCCCACCGGCCGCGAGCGCCAGCGGGCGTAGCGCGAGACGCGGGCGAGCGCCGCCACCGCCCGCTCGGGGCTCGGGAAGCTCGGCACCGACCCGGCCCCTGGCGAGCCGTCCGGACCCGGCAGGGCGAGCTCCGCCGGTACCCCCTCGACCGCCAGGAAGACCGCGACGACCGGCTTGCCCGAACCCTCCACCGCCGCCCGAAGCGCGCGGGCGTACTCCGCACCCGGGGTGGCGATCGGCGGGACGAAGACCGCGACGAGCGCGTCGCACTGGTCACCCTCCACCGCCGCCGCGACCGCCGCGGCGAACTGCCCGGGGGTCGCGGCCGCCCCGACGTCGACGGCCCCGCCCGCCGGGTCGAGCCCCGAGTCGAGCAGCCCGTCGGTGACGAGCAGCCCGAGCGCGGTGGAGTTGCCGACGACCGCGACCCGTGGGCCGTCGGGCAGCGGCTGGTAGGCCAGCAGCAGCGCGGTGTCGAACAGCTCGGAGAGGGTGTCGACCCGGATCACGCCGGACTGCTCGAACAGCACCTTGACACTGGCGTCGTCGATCGGGGCGGAGACCTCGGCGTGCGCCGCGATGGGCGCCGAGTGCCGCCCGCTCTTGACCGCCACGATCGGCTTGGTGCGGGCCAGCCGGCGCGCGAGACGGCCGAACTTGCGCGGGTTGCCGAAGGTCTCCAGGTAGAGCAGCACGACGTCGGTGGCCGGGTCGGTCTGCCAGTACTGGAGCAGGTCGTTGCCGGACAGGTCGGCCCGGTTGCCCGCCGAGACGAACGTGGAGAGCCCGAGTCCGCGCTCCTTGGCCGCCGCGAGGATCGCGATGCCGAGAGCGCCGGACTGGGAGAAGAAGCCGACGCGCCCGCGCCCGGGCAGGGTGGGCGCCAGCGTGGCGTTGAGGCGCACGTCGGGATCGGTGTTGGCGACGCCGAGCGCGTTGGGCCCGATCACCCGCATGCCGTGCGCGCGCGCCTCCTCCACCAGTCTGCGCTGCGCGCCGGAGCCGTCGACCCCGGCCTCGGCGAACCCCGCGCTGACCACGACGAGCGCCTTGACCCCCTTCGCCAGGCAGGAGTCCATCACCTCGTCGACCCCGGCGGCGGGCACCGCCACCACCGCCAGGTCGACGTCGTCGGGGATGTCGGTGACCGACGGGTAGGCGCGGACCCCGCGCACCGAGCGGGCCTCGGAGTTGACCGGGTAGACCGGGCCGGTGAAGTTGCCGCGCAGCAGGTTGGAGAACACCGCGTGGCCGATCTTGGACGGGTCGGTGGACGCTCCGATCACCGCGACGGACGTGGGGCGCAGCACGTTGTGCACGCTGCGGGCCTCGGCGCGCTGCTCGCGGGAGTCGCGCACCGCCAGCGACTTCTCCGTGGGGTCGATGTCGAACTCCAGGTGCAGCACGCCGTCGGCGAACGCCCGGCTCACCTGGTAGCCGGCCTGCCGGAACACCCGCACCATTGTGTGGTTCTCGACGAGCACCTCGGCCTCGAACCGGCGCAGCCCGTTCTCCCGCGCGGCGGCGGCGAGGTGCTCGAGCAGGATCGACCCCAGCCCGCGGCCCTGGTGGGTGTCGCGGACGACGAACGCGACCTCTGCGGTGTCGATGGCCGCTGTGCCCGTCGTGCCGCCCGGCCCGCCGTCGCCGGGCAGCCCCTCGTACCGGCCGACGGCGATGATCTCGTCGCCGAGCAGGCAGATGAACGCGACCCGCGCGTGGTGGTCGACCTCGGTGAACCGCTTCAGGTCGCGCGGCGCGATGCGCGGGTAGGGCCCGAAGAAGCGCAGGTAGCGGGTGCGCTCGGAGAGGCTGTCGTGGAACCGCAGCAGGGCGTCGGCGTCGGCGGGCATGATCGGGCGCAGGTGCACGATCCCGCCGTCGGAGGCGACGACGTCGGCCTCCCAGTGCCGGGGGTAGCCGGGTACGGGAGGGCCGAGGTCGGAGGGGGGCAGGGCTTCCGCATCGGTCGGCGGGGCGCCCGGGGAGCGGGTCATTGCGGGGTCCTGTCCGGTGGGCCGCGTCAGTCGCGCGGATCGTCGGGATCGAGGCCGTGCAGCGGGAACACCGCACGGCGGGTCTCCAGGATCGCCGAGTCGACCCGCTCGGCGACGTCGTCGCCCCACGGTGTGAACGACGGATCGTGGCCGTCGGTCATCGCCGTGGGCAGCGGGTGGCGGGTGAGTCCCGCGGCGTGCGCGACCCAGTCGGCGGGCAGCGGACGGGCCGGGTCGACGTCGCGGTCGAGGGCGGTGGCGAGCAGATGGGTCCACGAGCGGGGCACGACGCGGAACAAGGAGTAGCCGCCCCCGCCGAGCACCAGCCACTTGCCACCGGCCGTGCGCTCGGCGAGGTCGCGCAGGGAGTGGTAGATCGCCCGCTGGCCGTCGATCGAGAGCTCCAGGTTGGCCAGCGGGTCGTCGGAGTGGGTGTCGGCACCACACTCGGTGACGAGCACCTGCGGCCGGAACGACTCCAGCAGCGAGGGCACGACGGCGTGGAACGCCCGTAGCCAGCCGGCGTCACCGGTGCCGGGCGGCAGCGGCACGTTCACCGCGTAGCCCGCGCCGTCGCCCTTCCCGTACTCCCCCGGCCAGCCGGTGCCCGGCCACAGCGTGAGCGGGTGCTGGTGCATCGAGATGGTCATCACGCGCGGGTCGTCGTAGAACGCGGCCTGTACGCCGTCGCCGTGGTGGACGTCGACGTCGACGTAGGCGATGCGCTCGTAGCCCTGCTCCAGCAGCCACGCGATCGCGACCGAGCAGTCGTTGTAGACGCAGAACCCGGCCGCGCGGTCGGCCATCGCGTGGTGCAGCCCGCCCGCGAGGTTGACCGCGCGGTCGGCCCGGCCCTCGGCGATCGCCCGCGCCGCGAGCACCGAGCCGCCCGCGATCAGGGCGCTCGCCTCGTGCATGCCCAGGAAGATCGGGTTGTCGTCGGTGCCCAGACCGTGCCCGACCCCCCACGGCTCGTGCGGCGCACTGCGCACCGCCGTGAGGTAGGACGGGGTGTGGACGCGCGTCAGGTCCTCGTCGGTGGCCGGCTCGGGCGCGAGGGTCTCGACGCCGTCGAGCACGCCGAGCTGCGTGGCCAGGCGCATCGTGAGGTCGAGGCGGACGGGGTTGAGCGGGTGGTCGTCGGAGAGCTGGTAGCTCAGGAAGTCCGGCGTCCAGACCACCGAGGTGCGGGGGCTCATGAGTCACGACCGTAGGCGGGTGCGCCGCCGGTGGCCACCGGCCGCCCGAGCGCGCACCAGTTCGACCACGACCCGACGTAGAGCGCCGCCGGGTCGGTGGCCGGGCGCGCCCCGGCGTGCTCGGCGGCGAGCACCAGCGACGCGGCCGTGACACCCGACCCGCAGTACGCCGCCACCGGCGCCCCGTCGCGGACCCCGAGCGCCGCCAGCCGGGCCGCCAGCTCCGTCGGCGACGGCCAGAACCCGTCCGCCCCGAGCAGCTCTGCGGCCGGCAGGTTGACCGCGCCGGGCACGTGCCCGGCCACCGGATCGAGCGGCTCGGTCTCACCCCGGAAGCGCGGCCCCGAGCGCGCGTCCACCAGCACCCCGCCCGCGTCGACCACGGCGACCGCGCCGTCGGCGTCGAGCACGGGCATGCCGCCGGGCCGCACCACGATGTCACCGGCGACCGGCGGCGTCGGGTCGGCGGTGACCGGGAGGCCGGCCCCGACCCAGGCCGTCCAGCCGCCGTCGAGCACCTGCACACGCTCCGCGGGGAGCCCGGCCCACCGCAGCAGCCACCAGGCGCGCCCGGCCATCGTGGCGTCGCCGTGGTCGAGGACCACGACCCGGGAGCCGTCGCGGACCCCGGCGCCGCGCAGGGAGTCCTGCAGGCGGCCCGCGGCCGGGAGCGGATGGCGCCCGCCCGGGCCGGGTGCGGACGCGAGATCGGTGTCGAGGTCGAGGTACACCGATCCCGGGACGTGCGCGGCCTCGTACTCCTCGCGCCCGGGCGGGCCGCCCGGGCCGGCCACGGGCGGGCGGCGGACGTCGATCACCACCGGACGCGCGGCCTCGGACGGGGCGCGGAGGAGGGCGGCCAGCTCGGCGGGGCGGATCAGCGGGCTCGTTGCTGCAGGCACGGGCCCATCCTGCCCCGCGGGCGGTCCGGGATGCGGAACGACCGCGGGAGCGTTGCCCGGATAGACTGGCCGACGACGAAGGGGCCGAGTGTGAACGAGCTCATCGATACCACCGAGATGTACCTCCGCACGATCTACGAGCTGGAGGAGGAAGGCGTCGTGCCGCTGCGGGCACGGATCGCCGAGCGGCTGGGCCAGAGCGGCCCGACCGTGAGCCAGACCGTGGCGCGGATGGAGCGCGACGGCCTGGTCGTGGTGGCGGGCGACCGCCACCTGGAGCTCACCGACGCCGGCCGCTCGCGCGCCGTGGCCGTGATGCGCAAGCACCGCCTGGCCGAGCGCCTGCTCACCGACGTGATCGGGCTGGAGTGGGAGCTGGTGCACGCCGAGGCGTGCCGCTGGGAGCACGTGATGAGCGACGCCGTGGAGCGCAAGCTCGTGGCCCTGCTCGACAACCCCACGATCTCCCCCTACGGCAACCCGATCCCGGGCCTCGACGAGCTGGCGCAGCACCGGTCGGCCCCCGGTGGCCCGCCCACCCTCGAGGTGGGGCTGCAGCGCCTCGACGAGTTCGCGCGGCGCGGCGGCGGCACCGTCGAGGTGCGCCGGATCGCCGAGCACGTGCAGATGGACGCCACGCTGATGGCGGAGCTGAAGGGTTCGGGCATCGTGCCCGGGCACGACGTGCAGGTGCACTCCATCTCCCGCTTCGGCGACGCCGTGCCCGTCACCTCCGAGGGCGAGGGGTCGTCGGTGGCACCCCTCATCGCGCACGCGGTGCTGGTGCGGGCGAGGTAGCCCGGTCGTGGGACGGTGTGCGCGCCCCGACCCCGTCCCAGGAGGAGTCCCGTGAAGCTGCTCGTCACCGGTGGCGCCGGCTACATCGGCAGTGTGTGCGCCGCTCACCTGGTCACCGCAGGCCACGACGTGACCGTGCTCGACGACCTGTCGACCGGCCACCGCGACGCGGTTCCCGACGGTGCCGCGTTCGTCGAGGGTGACGTCGGCGAGGCGGCGGGCGACGTGCTCGCCGCCGGGTTCGACGGCGTGCTGCACTTCGCGGCCCGGTCCCTGGTGGGCGAGTCGGTGCAGCGTCCCGAGCTCTACTGGACGGGCAACGTGGTGGCCTCGCTGCGGCTGCTGGAGGCGATCCGCACCCACGGCACCCCGCGGTTGGTGTTCTCCTCCACCGCCGCCACCTACGGCGAGCCCGAGCAGGTGCCGATCCGCGAGGACGCGCCGACCCGGCCGACCAACCCGTACGGCGCCAGCAAGCTGACCATCGACCACGCCATCACCTCCTACGCCGCCGCCCACGGGCTGGCCGCGGTGAGCCTGCGGTACTTCAACGTGGGCGGGGCGCACGGGCGCTACGGCGAGCGCCACGGCACCGAGACCCACCTGATCCCGATCGTGCTCCAGGTGGCGTCCGGACAGCGGGAGTCGGTGCAGGTCTTCGGCACCGACTGGCCCACCCCCGACGGCACCTGCGTCCGCGACTACGTGCACGTCGACGACCTCGCCGCCGCGCACCTGCTCGCGCTCGACCACGCGTCGGCCGGCACCCACGCGGTCTACAACCTGGGCAGCGGCACCGGCTTCTCGGTGCGCGAGGTCATCGACGCCTGCCGCGAGGTGACCGGCCGCCCGATCCCGGCGGTGACCGCGCCCCGCCGCGACGGCGACCCGGCCGTGCTGGTGGCCTCCAGCGAGGCCATCACCGAGGAACTCGGTTGGTCGCGCGCCCACACCGGCCTGCGGTCGATCGTGGCCGACGCGTGGCGCTTCGCGCAGGACCGGCTGCCCGTCTGACGGGCTCACGGCCGGCCCCCGAGCAGGGCCTCGCGGACCTCCGCCGGCCGCAACGGCACCGACGCCGCCGAGCGCAGCAGCCGGGTGAGGCGGTGTCCGGGCCAGCTCCGCTGCGCCCGGTCGAGCGCGACGTTGGCCAGCGCCCCCTCACCGCGCAGCAGCGCGGTGGCCGCGAGCAGCGCGGCGGGTTCGGCGGCCTCGGGGTCGGGCAGTTCCCGGCACAGGGCCGCCCACAGCGTCTCGGCGCCGGGGAGGCCGCCGGGCTCCCCGGCGCACCGCAGCAGCACCGCGTCGCGCACGGTCGGGCGGGTCAGCGCCGCGGCGAGGGCCACGGCACGGGTGTCGTCGATCTCGCAGCGGCCCGCGGCGGCGTCGGCGAGCGCGGCCTCGAGCGCGGCGAGGTGGCCGGCGTCCTCGTCGGGGACGGACTCCTGCTCCGCCGCCGCGATGAGCAGCCGTTCCCGGCGACGGATCGCGACCCCGTCGACCGGCTCGACGAGCCGGTGCAACTCCTCGCGGCTCCCCCGCAGGA
The DNA here is from genome assembly GCF_019263705.2 of Pseudonocardia abyssalis. Taxonomy (NCBI): domain Bacteria; kingdom Bacillati; phylum Actinomycetota; class Actinomycetes; order Pseudonocardiales; family Pseudonocardiaceae; genus Pseudonocardia; species Pseudonocardia abyssalis. The sequence goes on along the minus strand of NZ_JADQDK010000001.1, from coordinate 419,401 downwards.
CCGCGCCGGCGAGTACCGCAGCCGCGGCGAACTCCGTGCCGGCCGGGTCGGGCAGCACCCCGGTGCACGCGCACCCGCCGAAGCAGCCCCAGCGCCCGCCGCCGTCGGTGTGCTCGGCCCACACGGCGGTGTGCACGGACACGCCGTGGTCCTCGAGCACGTCGACCGCGGCGTCGACCACGTCGGTGCGCCGCTGCGCCCGCGCCCCCACGACGACCACGGCGGCACCGGCCGGGTCGTCGGAGCACAGGGCGGCCACGGCGTGCTCCACGACGTCACGGACGTGCGGCGGCGGTGGCAGGTCGACCCGCAGCGTCAACCCGATCCGGCACCCGGACGGCCCGCCGGTGGCCACGAGCACGAGGGACTCCCGGGGACGGAACCCGAGCATCACGGGCACCGCCGCGACGAGGTCGGCCGGCTTGCCGAGGCGCAGGAGGGTGGGGGCGTCGACGGGGGTGGAGGTCATGGCGCCAGCGTCGGGACCGGGGGCCGGGACGGCCAGAGCATGATCGACATCCTGTGGACGGAGCCGGGCCGGGCGGGCGGTCCGGGGCCCGTACCGGCCGGTTGTGGACAGCTGGACCGCGAACTCGTCGGACTGTCGTCGTGCACTGTTAACGTGCCCGGCTTGCCCGCCGGACGCCCGGCGGCGACGCTGGGCCCGTGACCGAGGAGACCGCCGTGTACGACTACGACCTGCTGGTGATCGGATCCGGTCCGGGAGGCCAGAAGGCGGCGATCGCGGCGGCCAAGCTGGGCAAGCGCGTGGCGGTCGCCGAGCGGCGCCACATGATGGGCGGCGTCTGCGTCAACACGGGCACCATCCCGTCCAAGACGCTGCGCGAGGCCGTCCTCTACCTGACCGGATTCGCCCAGCGCGACATGTACGGCGCGAGCTACCGCGTGAAGTCCGACATCACCATCGCCGACCTGCTCGCGCGCACCTCGCACGTCGTGGGGCGCGAGGTCGAGATCATCCGCAACCAGCTCATGCGCAACCACGTCGACCTGCTCGGGGGCACCGCGCGGTTCGTCGACGGGCACACCGTGACCGTCGAGGGCGAGGTCCGCGGCGACCACAGCACCGTCACCGCGGCGAACATCGTGATCGCCACCGGCACCCGGCCCGCACGGCCGCCGCAGGTGGAGTTCGACGACGACCACGTCATGGACTCCGACGGCGTCCTCAACATGCAGCGCGTGCCCGGCTCGCTGGTGGTCGTCGGTGCGGGCGTCATCGGCATCGAGTACGCGTCGATGTTCGCCGCGCTCGGCACGCGCGTCACGGTCGTCGAGCGGCAGCCCCAGATGCTGACCTTCTGCGACCCGGAGGTCGTCGAGTCGCTCAAGTTCCACCTGCGCGACCAGGCCGTGACCTTCCGCTTCGGCGAGGAGGTCGAGAAGGTCGAGATCACGGCCAAGGGCACCGTCACCAGCCTGGCCAGCGGAAAGCGGATCGCCGCCGACATGGTCATGTACTCGGCGGGTCGCCAGGGCGTGACCGACGAGCTCGACCTGGAGAAGGCCGGGCTCTCCGCCGACAAGCGCGGGCGCATCACCGTGGACGAGCAGTACCGCACGTCGGTGCCGCACATCTTCGCCGTCGGCGACGTGATCGGCTTCCCCGCCCTCGCCGCCACGAGCATGGACCAGGGGCGGCTCGCGGCGTACCACGCGTTCGACGAACCGGCTCGTGAGCTGCAGGAACTCCAGCCCATCGGGATCTACACCGTTCCCGAGATCTCCTACTGCGGCAAGACCGAGGAGGAGCTGACGAGCGGCTCCGTCCCGTACGAGGTGGGCATCTCGCGCTACCGGGAACTCGCCCGCGGCGCGATCGTCGGCGACTCCTACGGGATGCTGAAGCTGCTCGTCTCCACCGAGGACCGCACGCTGCTCGGCGTACACGTGTTCGGCTCCGGCGCCACCGACCTCGTACACATCGGGCAGGCGATCATGGGCTGCGGCGGCACCGTCGACTACCTGGTCGACACGGTGCTCAACTACCCGACGCTCTCGGAGGCCTACAAGGTCGCCGCGCTGGACGTCACGAACAAGATCCGGGCGCTGGAGGCGTTCTCGAGCTGAGGCGTGCCTCCCGGACCTGCGCCGCGCGCGCGGCTGGAGAGCCGGGAGACCGACCTCAGGTGAGGCCGATCCCGCGCTCGTCGATCCACGGGCGCGGGTTGACCTTGGAGCCGCCCGGAGTGATGACCTCGAAGTGCAGGTGGGGGCCGGTGGAGCGACCCTCGTTGCCGACCTCCGCGATCACGTCGCCCGCGGCCACCGACTCGCCCACGCGGACCAGCGAACGGCTGATGTGACCGTAGACGGTGATCGTGCCGTCGTCGTGGCGGACGCGGACCCACTGGCCGAAGCCGCTGGCCGGGCCCGAGTCGATCACGGTGCCGTCCAGCGGCACGTGGATCGGGGTGCCGATCGGGGCGGCGATGTCGAGCCCCTGGTGCGAGGTGCCCCAGCGGGCGCCGAAACCGGAGGTGATCCGGCCGACGACCATCTGCACACCACCGGTGGCCGACACGGCGGCGGTGGCGGCCAGGCGCGCCTCCTCGGCGGCCCGCGCCTCCTCGGCGAGGCGGGCCTCCTCCGCGGCGCGGGCGGCCTGCTCCGCGGCGATGCGCTGGACCTCGGCGGCCTTGACCAGGTCGGCCGCGCCGACCACCTGCGGCTCGGCCGCGATCGGCGCGAGGGCCGAGACCTGCTGGGCGGCGAGCGGGAGGGCGGCCTCCGCGACGGGGGCGCCGGGGGTCAGGACCTCGCCGAGGCCGATGCGCAGCACGTTCGCACCCTCGGCGGCGGCGGGCAGGGCCTGCGACAGCGCCATCTGACCGGCCGCGACGAGCGTGCCGCCTGCGACGAGCGCGCCGACGAGCCGTGCGGCGCCGGACGGGCCGGACACGGAGTCCAACACGGAAGGGAGCGTGAAGGAGCGACTCGCCGCCACACCGGCTCCCGCTGCCACCGGGGAGCTCGGCAGCGGGAGCGCGAGGTGTGTGCGACGGCCCTGGGGGGAGCGGTGCCGTGACACAACCTTTTCCTTCCGGATCTTCTCGGCCCGGGGACGTTCCCGTCGGGGGGCGGGCGGACCGCTGGGGAGTGCGGTCCGTCGTCCGGTTCTGTGACCGGGCCGTTATCGATCGGTGACGACGTTAACCGAGCCGACCGGCAAGTGACGGTGGACGAACCGGCACTGAGGCCATCGGGCTGCCGGGCGCGCCGAGCGGCAGGAACGGCGTGTCCGGCTCGACACGCCGCGTGAACGCCCACCCGTTCACCGCAGGGCCGGAGCCCGTCCCCCGCCCACACCCCGCCACGGCACGGACGAGCGGGTCGGGACGTACCGGTACCGGCGAACGGAGCAGTCACCTGCCGCGCCCACCCGCGGCGGGCGGACCCGGGCCGGTGACCGGGTGCACGGCCCGGTGCGCGTCAACCCCCGGCCGCGGACGTCACAGCCCGAGTTCGGCGATCCGCGTCCGGTACCGCTCGACGTTCGAGAGCTTGACGCCCTCGTACCCGCGCACCAGGTCGGCCGCCTGCGCCGCGGCGACGGCCGTGGCGTGGTTCTCCGCCGTGAGCCCGGCCGCGAGGGCCCGGACCATGGACCGGTAGCCGTCGCGCAGCTCCCGCTCCAGACGCCGGATCTCCGTGCGGCCGAACGGGTCGAGCGGGGTGCCGCGCAGGACCTTGCCGCGGGCCAGGTTGGCCAGCACCGGGCGCATCCACGGCCCGAACGCGATCTTCTTCTGCCGCCCCATCGACTTGAGCACCGGAGGGTGCAGCCGGTAGCGCCGCTTCGCCCCGCCCGGGACCTCCGCCGCCAGGGTCGCCTCGAACGCGGGGTCGGTGAGCAGCCGAGCGACCTCGTACTCGTCCTTGTAGGCGGTGAGCTTGTGCAGCCCGTGCGCGACGGCCTCGCTGAACGAGGTGTCGTCGCCGAGCGCGCGCTCGGCCCGCCAGGCCGTCGTCACGTCGGCGACGTAGGCCCGCGCCGTGCGGACGCCCTGATAGCCGACGAGCTGCGCCGCCCGGATCCCCGCGAGGCGACGGGTCTCCCCCGCCAGCTCGCCGAGGTCGTCGAAGACGGCCGGGGCGGGAGCGGCGACGGACCCGGTGGCCGACGCGAAGGCCACCGGATCGGCGACGGCCACACGGCCCCAGCGGAACGCGGCCGTGTTGACCGCGACCGCGACGCCGTTGAGCTCGATCGCCCACTCGATCGCCTCGGCCGTGAGCGGCAGCGCGCCGGACTGGTACGCCGCGCCCACGACGAGCAGGTTGGCCGGCATCGCGTCGCCGAACAGGGCGTTCGCGGCGGCCTGGGCGTCGAGCGGAACGACCGCGCGGGTCGTGCCGGCGATCCGGGCCACCAGCGCGTCGACGTCCGGCGCCGACACCGACGCGTCGCGGACCATCGCCCCGGTCGGCACCGCGCTGGTGGAGACGACGGCGAGCGTCTGCTCGGCGGAGGCGTAGGAGAGGTAGCGGGCGTCGGCACCGACGAGGGCGTCGAAGGCGAGGTAGCAGCGGGCCGTGCCCACCCCGACGCGGTTGGCCGGGCCGAGCGCGGCGGCGTCGGCGGCGATCCGCAGGTGCGAGGTGACCGGGCCGGCCTTCTGCGAGAGACCGGTCTGGTCGACGCCGTGCACCGCGCGCCCGTCGCGGACGGCGGCGGAGCCGAGCACCTGGTTGACGGTCACGATCCCGGTGCCCCCGATGCCCGCGAGGAACACGTCACCGGACGCCGGACCGGTCACGTCGGGGACGGCCGGGGGCTCGCGGCGCTCTGGACGCGCCGTGGAGGCCCCCTCGGGCAGCTCGACCGTCACGAACGACGGGCAGTCGCCGTCGAGGCAGGAGTAGTCGGTGTTGCAGGAGGTCTGGTCGATGCGGGTCTTGCGCCCGTACTCCGTGTCGGTGGGCTGCACCGAGAGGCAGTTGCTCTTGACGCCGCAGTCGCCGCAGCCCTCGCAGACCGCCTCGTTGATGACGACGCGGGTCGGCCGGATCGCCAGCGTGCCGCGCTTGCGCAGCCGCCGGGACTCCGCGGCGCAGCGCTGGTCGTAGACGAGCACCGACACGCCCGACACGGAGGCGAGAGCCGCCTGGGCCTCGTCGAACCGGTCGCGGTGCCACAGGTCGACACCGGCCGGCAGCGCGGCGAGATCGCGGTACCGGGACGGCTCGTCGGCGCACACGATGATCTTCGAGACGCCCTCGGCCAGGAGCTTCGCGGCGAGTGCGGGCACCTCCAGGCCACCCTCGGCGTCCTGGCCGCCGGTCATCGCGACCGCGCGGTTGTAGAGGAGCTTGTAGGTGATCGACACCCCGGCCGCGACACACGCCTGCACCGCGAGCTGCCCGGAGTGGGCGAACGTGCCGTCGCCCATGTTCTGGTACATGTGCGTGGCGTCGGTGAACGGCGACTGGCCGATCCACTGCGCGCCCTCGCCGCCCATCTGTGTGATCGACGTGACCTCGCTCGACGGCCGGTGCGTCAGCGCCACCATCGCGTGGCAGCCGATCCCGCCCCCCGCGACCGCGCCCTCGGGCATCACGGTGGAGCGGTTGTGCGGGCAGCCGGAGCAGAAGTACGGCGTGCGCGCGACGGGCAGCAGCTCGAGCTTCGGGGGCTCGCGGCGCTCGGGGGCCAGCTCGACGCGCCCACCCAGGACGCGGCGCAGCGGCCCGACCAGCGCGCCCGCCGTCAGCTCCCCCGCCTCCGGGACGAGCGGGCGGCCCTCGGCGTCGGCCGACCCGAGGACGGCCGGGGCGTCGGGCGTCCCGTAGAGGACGTCGCGCACCGCCGACTCGACGAACGAGCTCTTCTCCTCCACCACGAGGACCGTGTCGAGGCCGCGCGCGAAGTCGCGCAGCAGGCCCTTCTCCATCGGGTGGACCATTCCCAGGCGCAGCAGGGAGATGCCCGCGCGGCGGCAGCCGTCGTCGTCGAGTCCGAGGTCGGCCAGGGCCTGCCGGACGTCGGTGAACGCCTTGCCGGCCGCGACGATCCCGATCCGCGCATCCGGCGCCGCCAGCTCGACCACGTTGATCGGGTTCGCCGCCAGGAACGCGCGCAGCATCGCCCAGCGTGGCCCGTACATCTGCGCCTCGGCCTCCAGCGACGCGGGCGGGGCGAGCATCGGGATCTGCCGGTACTCCCACGGCCGGCCCTCCCACTCCAGCTCGGGCACGGTGATGTCGACGTCGCCGCAGGACCCGTCGACGGTGAAGATGCCGTCGGCGACGTCGGCGGTGATCTTCATGCCGACCCACATGCCCGACGCCCGCGACATCGCGACGCCGTAGCGGCCCAGCCGCACGACCTCCTCGGCCGTACCGGGGTACAGCACCGGCAGGCCGAACCCGGCGAGCGTGCGCTCGCTGATGCACGGGATCGTCGAGGACTTGCAGCTCGGGTCGTCACCGGCGAGCACCAGCACGCCGCCCCGGGGGTGCGCGCCGCACATGTTGCCGTGCCGGAACGGGTCCCCCGCCCGGTCGACGCCGGGGGCCTTGCCGTACCAGACGCCGACGGCCCCGTCGACGGTCCGCGCATGGCCGGGCACCTCCACCTGGCTGCCCCAGACGGCCGTGGCCGCGAGCTCCTCGTTGATCCCCGGCACGAGCGTGAGCCCGGCGTTCTCCTTCAGCTCGGCCGCCTTGGCCAGCGTCTGGTCGAGCCCGCCGAGCGGGCTGCCCTGGTACCCGGAGACGAACGACGCGGTGCGCAGGCCCGCCGCGGCGTCGGCGGCGTGCTGCTCCACGAGCATCCGCGCGATCGCCTGCACCCCGGTCAGCAGGACGGGCCCGGCACCGGCGCGATAGCGCGAGGCGAGCTCGAAGTCGACGGGTCGGGAGTCCTGCAGCGTCATGGTGTTCCTCTCGTCGTGCGCGGAAAGGGGCCGGGGCCGAGGTTTCCGCGCACGGCCTACTCCTGGGACCGCTCCAGCGCCGCGGACACCGACGCCGCAGCCCTGCGGACACTCTGCACGACCGCGACCTTCCGCGCTCCGAGCACGCGCGAGGTCCCGCCGACCACGGAGATGGCCGCGACCGCGACCGTCCGCTCGCCGCGGCGCAGCACGATCGGCGCCGCGACCGACGACATGCCCATCGTGTGCTCCTCGCGGGAGGCCGCGAAGCCGTCGATGTGGACCTGGCGCAGGACCTGCCGGTACCGGTTCGGGTCGACGATCGTGAACGGCGTACGCCGCACGAACCCGCGCTCCAGGATCGCCCGCGCCATCGACGGGTTGTACGCCGCGATCGCCTTCGCCGAGCTGGACGAGTGGCCCGGCCCGCGGCGGTAGAGCTCGGTGTGGAACATCGTGCCCGCGCCGCTGTGCTCCAACCGGTCGACGAACAGCACGTCGGCGCCGACGGGCACGGCGAGCTGCGCGGTCTCCCGCAGCACCTCGCGCAGCTCGCCGAGCACCGGCAGCGCCAGCTCACGCAGCATCAGCCGGTCGACGGCGAGCTGCCCGATCTCGAACAGCCGCAGGCCCAGCCGGTAGCGGCCGCTGCGCGAGCGCTCCAGCATCCCCGACGCCGCCAGCGCGGACAGCATCCGCGACGCCGTGCTCTTCGCGACGCCCAGCTCGGCGGCCACACGGGTGGCGCCGAGCTCGGGCTCCCGCTCGAAGCAGCCGAGCACGGCCATCGCGATGGAGACCGAGCGCAGCGGGCCGTCGCCGACGGCCTCGGTGTCGGGCTCCAGCACCGGGACGTCGGGCGCGAGCAGGGCCGGGTCCAGGATCGCCTCGTCGCGATCCATGATCGTCATGGGCTCAGGACTCCCCGACAGTCATGATTCCCACTGTCACGACTCCCACTGTCACGACTCCCACTGCGGGAACTCGTCCGGCGGCGGCACGTTCACCTCGGTGACCCGGTTGCGGTAGGACACGAACGCGGTCTTGCCGCCCTCCCGCAGCTTCACCCGGATCTCCTCGGTGTTGAGCGGCTCGCCGGGGTCGTAGCCGTGCGCCCAGGTGGCGAACGCGCGCATCGGGCCGGAGTGGGTCGCGGCGAGGATCCGCTGGTCGCCCGGATTCTCGGCGATGAGCCGGTGGAACCCGCGCCAGAACCGGCGCACGCACAGCGCGGGCGGCTCGAAGTACATCAGCGGGATCGTCAGCCAGGTCTGGATCGGGTCGCCGCCGCCGAGCTGCACCCGGTAGAACCGGTCGATCTCGACGAGCCAGCGCGGCCGGTCGCCCGCGGCCATCCGCTCCAGCTTCTCCATCGTCGACTGGTACTGCCGGAACGCCGACGTGACGTCGCGCAGGCCGTCCGGGGTCCAGACGCCGAAGTTGCGCAGCTCGGGGATCGGCGTGGGCTCGGTGAGGGTGATCTCCTTGCCCCACATCGCCATGCCGTCCTGCGCCCCGTTGTAGAGCTGGATCGCGGTCTGCCGGGCGCGGTTGGTGTCGGCGTGCACCAGGCGCACCGTGTCGCCGGAGTCCCAGCGCCGGGCCAGCTCGTGGCCGCGGCGGTGGGCCTGCCAGCCGCCCATCGGCGTCAGGCCGGCGTCGGTGGAGTACCCCTGCGTGATGCCGTGGCGGATGATCGAGATCTCGCAGACGAACTTCTCGCTCGCCCGCCGCTCCGGCGGCGCCGCGATCTCCTTGCCGCGGGTGGCCTCGGCCAGCGCGGGGGTGAACGTCGCACCCTCGAACTCGACGGACGGCGCGGGCGGGGCCGCGGTGGCCCCGCGCTCTCGGAACCGGCGCAGGTAGAGCGGGGTGTCGTCGACGGTGGTGGAACCGTTGCCCGCCCCGTTGCCGTTGCGGGCGCCGTTCGCCGCCGGCGTCGCGTTCTGCCGGTCGCGGTACTTGGCGAGGTAGTTGGGCGCCTCGTACCGGTCGAGCCTGCGGGGGTCGGTCATGAGTGCACCGTGAAGAACCGCTCGTTGACCTGGCGGTGGTAGTAGAAGATGGCGCGTCCCATCTCTTCCTCCGTCCACGTGATCGGCTCGAAGTCGGGGTCGACCCAGTAGCCGCCGGTGAACAGCTCGTTGCGGTTGCCGACGGGGTCGAAGAAGTAGGTGGTGTAGCCGCGCGTGACGCCGTGGCGCGTGGGGGCCACGTCGATGTCGACACCGTGGTAGGCGAGTGTGTCGGCGGCGTCGCGGATGGCGTTCCACTCGTCGACCCAGAACGCGAAGTGGTGCAGCGCCCCGTTCGGGCCGGTGATCACCGCGATGTCGTGCGGGGTGTGGCTGCGCTCCAGGAACGCCGCCAACTGGTGCCCGTCGTTGGCCACGATCTGCTCGGTGAGCCGGAACTCCAGCACGTCGATGAAGAACGCGGAGAACGCCTCGACGTCCTCGGCCATGACGAACACGTGGTCCAGCCGCGGCGGCGCGATCCCGACCATGTTCTCCGGGCGGGGCGGCGGGTTCGTCCGCGGCAGCATGTTGCCGAGGCGCTCCATGCCGTGCACCAGCTCGACGAGGTGCCCCGACGGGCTCTCGAAGCGGATCGCCTCGCCCCAGCCCGGGCCCAGTTCGCGGGCGGCGTAGCGCTTCACCGGCACGCTGACGGCCTGCAGCTTGTCGGTGAAGTAGTCGAGGTCGCCCTGTTCCGCGACCTTGAACGACATGTGGTCGAGACCGTAGGTCGGGGCCTGGCGCAGGACGACCGAGTGGTGCTCGTGCTCGTCCCAGCACTTGAGGAACACCCGGTCGACGCCGTCCTTGACGTCGCGCGCGGTCTCGATGAGGCCGAGCACCTCGGTGTAGTAGGCGGTGCACAGCTCGAGATCGGGGACCCGGATCTCGACGTGCTGGAGGCGAAGGATCCGATCGCTCATGTGTGCATCCTCAGGAAGCGCTGGCTGATGAGGTTCTCGTAGTAGAAGAGGCCCTTCCCGAACTCCTGCTCGGTCCAGGTGATGATCTCCTGGTCGGGATCGACCCAGTACCCGCCGGTGAACACCTCGTTGCGGATGCCCAGCGGGTCGAAGAAGTAGATGGTGTTGCCCCGCGTGACGCCGTGCCGCGTGGGGCCCTGGTCGATCTGCACGCCGTTGTAGGCGAGCGTGTCGGCGGCCTTGCGGATGTGGTCCCAGTCGTCGAGCCAGTACGCCCAGTGGTGCAGTGCGCCGTTCGGGCCGTTGACGATCGCGATGTCGTGCGGCGAGTTCGTGCGTCCGGCGAGCCAGACGCCGAGCTGGTGACCGTTGCCGTCGAGCACCTGCTCGGTGAGGCGCAGGCCCAGGACCTCCTGGAAGAAGCGCGCGGACTCCCCCACCTCCTCGGCGTTGACCAGCATGTGGTCCATCCGGGGTGGGGCGATGCCGGGCAGGTCCGGCGGCGGCACCGGGGGCGGGTTGTGCTTGCCGAGCATGTTGCCGGTCTTCTCGACGTCCCAGACCAGTTCCATGATCTGGCCCGAGGGCACCTCGAACCGGATCGACTCGCCCTGCCCGACCGCCTCCCCCTTGGAGACGCGCGAGACCTGGCAGCCGTAGTTCGCGAGCTTCTTCTCGAAGTCGTGGAGGTCGTCCTCGGCCTCGACGCGGAAGGTGAACGAGTCCATCCCGGTGCGCGGGTTGTAGCGCATGCGCAACGAGTGGTGGTCCTCCTCGTCCCAGCACTTGAAGTACACGGTGTCGCCCAGCTCGGGGTCGACACTGCGCTGGACCTGCTGCAGGCCCATGACCTCGGTGTAGTAGGCGGTGGCGAGATCGAGGTCCGGCGTACGGACGTCGATGTGGGCGAGGCGGAGGATGCCCATGCTGTGTGCTCCCTGTGTCCGGCGAGCTCCCGGTTCCCTTGACGCCCCGACGCTAGCCCGAATAGCGTTCCGCAAGGAAGACAGTGCGTTCCGCATATCAGAACGGAGGCGGTCGTGACGGATCCCCTGGACATGCGCTCGGCCGTGGCCGAGTACGTCACGGCGCTGCACCGCGCGTACCTGGCGCAGGCCGACACGTTCGCGCCCGCCGTGCGGGGGCGGATGCCGCTGTTCGGGTCCGGGCCGCTGACCGTCGCCGCCGTCGGGGCCCGCAACCTGCACCTGATCGCCACCCGCGAGGCGTTGGGCCCGCTGCGCGGCCAGGAGGTGTCCCTGCCCGGTGAGCTCCCGGGCCTCGACTGGTCGCTGCGCTTCTACGACCCCGTCGTCGTGCCGTCGCTCGGGCTCGTCGACGAGCGGGAGGAGCCGGCGTACGCCGAGGTCAAGCACGCTCTCGGACTGACGACCGTCGTCTACCACGTGGTGGCCCAGCCCGGTTCCGGGCTCACCGGGCACCACGCCGGGCACGTCGGCTCCGGGCTCGCCGCGCAGCACTCGTCGGCGGCACGGGACTTCGAGGCCATCCGGGCGCGGGTGCGCGGCCGGGAGGGCCTCGTCGACGAGCTGGTGGGTGCCGCGTCCGCGGGCCTGCCCCGCGCCCAGGCACTGCTCGCGAAGGCCATCGCCCCGCACAACGCCGGGGTCGCGGCGGCGGCCGACGCCGCCCGGCCCGACCCGGACGCGATCCGCAGGGCACTCCTGGAGTCGGTCGGCGGTCGCAAGGACTGGACCCCGAAGGCCCCTCCCACATGACCCCGTTCCTCCCACCCCCGCGAGTTTGCCGATCACGTACGGAGTCTTGGCCGTTCGTGCTCGCGGCGGCGTACGTCATCGGCCAACTCGGCGGGCACCGGGGGAAAACTCGCGGGGTGGGGCGGTGACCGACGCGACCCTGTCCACCGTCCGCAACGCCGCCCGGCTGCTCAAGGCGTTCCTGAGCCGGGAGGAGTCGATCGGGGTCTCCGAGCTGGCGCGCCGGCTCGACCTCGGCAAGTCCAACGTCCACCGCCTGCTCACCACGCTCCTCGCCGAGGGCCTCGTCGAGCAGGACCCCCGCACCGGCGGCTACCGGCTCGGCATCGTCATGTTCGAGCTGGGCGAGGCGGTCAAGGTGCACCTCGACCTGCACGCCGCCGCCGGGCCCGTGCTCGCGCACCTGCGGGAACAGACCGGCGAGTCGTCGCAGATCGGGGTGCTCGACGGCGACGAGGTCGTCTACGTCGACCGGCTGGAGAGCGCGCATTCGCTGCGCCTGTTCACCGAGACCGGACGGCGGGTGCCCGCGCACTGCACGTCCAGCGGCAAGGTGCTGCTGGCGCACTGCCCGGAGCCCGACCGCGAGGCCTTCCTGACCCGCCCGCTGACCCGCCTGACGGCCCACACGATCGTCGAGCCGGACGCGCTGCGCGGCGAGCTCGCGACCGTGCGCGCGCGGGGCTGGGCGGAGGCGGTCAACGAGCGCGAGATCGGCGTCGCCAGCATCGCCGCCCCGATCCACGACATCCACGGCGACGTCGTGGCCGCGATCAGCATCGGCGCCCCCGTGGCCCGCTTCGGCGCGGTGCCCCGGCGGCGCTTCGCGCGGGCACTGGTGGAAGCCGGGGAAGCGGTGAGCCGGCGGCTCGGCTGGAACCCCGAGCTCACGACGAGAGGTCGGGAGGCGTGAGGCGTTCCGGTGGGCGGAACGCGCCCCGTGACCCGCCGACCGCATCCCGACACGATCAGATCCGGACACCGACGACTGGGAGCACCACATGCCCGTGACCGACGCACCGGCGAAGGCCCGGGCGCTCTACGACGCCCGCCGCACCCGCGTACCCATCCCGCCCTTCACCGACGAGGACCCGACCCTCGGGATGGCCGACGGCTACGCGGTGCAGCGCGAGCTGATCGAGCTGCTGCTCGCCGACGGCGACCGGATCATCGGCCACAAGGTCGGCCTGACCAGCAAGCCGATGCAGAAGATGGTGGGCGTCGACTCCCCCGACCACGGCCCCGTCCTCGCCTCCACGGTCTACCGCGACGGCGACACGATCCCGCTCGACCGCTTCATCGCGCCCAAGATCGAGGCCGAGATCGTGTTCGTGCTCGGCGAGCGGCTGCAGGGTCCGGGCGTGACGCTCACCCAGGCGCACGCGGCGATCGCGGGCGCCGTCGCGGCGATGGAGATCGTCGACTCCCGGATCGCCGACTGGCGGATCAAGCTGGCCGACACCGTCGCCGACCTCGCCTCCAACGGCGCCATGGCCACGTCGAGCCGGATCGTGCCGCTGGACGGCATCGACACCCGCCTGATCGGCATGACGCTCACCCGCAACGGCGAGCTGATCGACACCGGGGCCGGGGCGGCCGCGCTGGGCGACCCGGTCGCCGTCGTCGCCTGGCTGGCCAACGTGCTCGGCGAGAACGGCGTGGCACTGGAACCCGGCCACCTGATCATGACCGGTGCGCTGCACGCCGCCGTCCCGATGACCGCGGGCGACGTCTTCCGCGCCGAGTTCGACCGGCTCGGCCCGATCACCGTGAGGGTGGCATGAGCGACTACGCGATCCAGCTGCAGAAGGCGGTCGCCGACCGCACCGCCATCGACGCCCTCGACGTCCCCGACCTCCCCACCGCCTACGCCGTGCAGCGCGTCCTGCGCGACGCGGCCGGCCCGCTGGTGGGCTGGAAGCTCGGCGTCACCAGCCGCGCCAAGCAGGCGCAGGTCGGCGTGAGCAGCCCCGTCTACGGCTTCCTCGCCGGCGCGAACGCGCTCGACATCGGCGAGCCGCTCGAGACCTCCGAGCTGATCCAGCCGCGCTGCGAGCCGGAGATCGTGTTCGTGCTCGGCCGCGACCTCGCGGGCCCGCACGTCACCGCGGCCGACGTCATCGCGGCGTCGTCCGGGGTCGCCGTCGGCATCGAGGTGCTCGACTCCCGCTACCGCGACTACAAGTTCACGATGGCCGACGTCGTCGCCGACAACACCTCGGCCGGCCGGTTCGTCGTGGGCACGCCCGTGCCACCGGCGGGTATCGACCTGCGTCTGGTCGGCGTGGTGCTGGAGAAGAACGGCGAACTCGTCGCCACGGCGTCGGGTGCGGCGTCACTGGGCCACCCGGCCGCCGCGGTCGCCTGGATGGTGCGCACGATGGCCGCCGACGGTGAGGGCCTGCGCGCGGGTGATGTCGTGCTCTCCGGCGGGCTCACCGCGGCGGTCCCGGTCGCCCCCGGCGACGTCGTGGTCGCCTCGATCGACCGCCTCGGCACGCTGGAACTCGGCTGCCGCTGAACCCCCTCGTGCGCGGAGACCGTGGCTCCGGCCACCGTTTCCGCGCACGGGCCGACGAAGGAGGCCCAACCCCGTGCCACTGGTCCAGATCACCCTCGCGAAGGGCCGCACGCCCGAGCAGCTCGCCGCGCTCGGGGAAGCGGTGACGGCCGCCGTCCACGAGTCGATCGGCGCCCCCACGGAGAACGTGCGGGTCGTCGTCACCGAGTGCGAGCCGGACCTGTGGTTCGTCGGCGGGGAGTCGCTGTCGGCGCTGCGGGCGTCCGGCAAGCGGTGACGCTGGTCCCGCTCGGCGACGGGGACGGTCCGCGGATCGTCTCCGCGGCCGACGGGCGCCGCTTCGCGGTATTCCCCGTCGACGACGGGCTGCGCGTGACCGACGCGGTGTGCCCGCACAACGGGGGTCCGCTGGAGCAGGGCTGGCTGCGCGACGGCCGCGTGGTCGTCTGCCCCTGGCACTGGTACCGCTTCGACCTCGACACCGGCGAGTGCGAGACGGCCCCGCAGCACCGCCTCGGCACCTACCCGGTCGTCGTCCGCGACGGGATCGCCTGCGCCGACGTCGGCGAGCCCACGGTCGAGCTGTCCTGGGCGGAGCGGCTGCGCGCCCACTCCCGCGGGGAGAGCTGACCGCACCGTCCGCGGGCGGCTCGCTCCCGGCGTTCGGTTCCCGGCGTGGCGACCAGGAGGCCGGCAGGTTCCCCACCCGGCTGGGCCGCCCCGCGACCCGTGCGCTGGCCGCACACGGCCACACGAGCTGGGAGCGGCTCACCCGCGTCGCCCCCGCAGACCTGCTCGCGCTGCACGGCGTGGGACCGAAGGTGATCCGGATCCTCACCGAGGAGCCGGCGCGGCGGGGGCTCGCGTTCGCCGGGGCGTGCCCCGTGCGGGGTCACGCGGCGACGATGACCTCGTCGACCACCCCGTCCTGGTCGTGGTCGTAGTAGGCGGTGTCGTCGAGGCCGTCGGCGTTCGTGTCCTCGATGGCGAAGTCGAAGCAACCGTCGTAGTCGGTGTCGTAGGCGGAGCCCTCGGCGTACCCGTCTCCGTCGGCGTCGTAGGTGTAGGCGTCGATCCGGCCGTCGTGGTCGGCGTCGTAGATGTCGACGATGGCGCTCATGATGATCTCCCCTGCGTGTCGGCCGGCGGGTCCGGCCTGGTCATCAGGAAGGAGTCCGCCGGGGGCCGCCGGGTTACGGCGCATCCGGGATCTCTCCGGGATGAGCCGTTCGGCGCAGCACGGCGGGCGGCCTCGGATCGGTCGCGCCATCCTTTCCCGATGACCGATCCTCCTTCCACGATCGTCGCAGCGGACGACGTCCGAGCCGGCCGACGGTTCGTCGCCGACAGCGCGACGGGCCTGATCGCCGTCATCGGGGTCGGCCTGGGGCTGGCCGCGGTGCTGTGGTTCCTGGCCGGCCCACTCGTCGAGCTCGACGTGGCGGTGGCCCGCGCGGCCAACGATCTCGTCGCGCCGCGCCGATGGCTCGTGGCTGGCCTGACGGCGGTCACGACGCTGGGCGCCGACCTCACCGCCGCGCTGGTCCTGGGGACCCTCGTCGTCGCCCTGCTGGTCCGCCGGCGACGGGCGCTCGCGCTCTACGTCGTCGTCGCGGGGGCGGGCGGAGCGGTCCTCGCCCCGGCGATCAAGGGACTGGTCGGGCGGCTGCGGCCCGTGGTCGACGTGCCGGTCGCGATGGCGCCGGGGTCGAGCTTCCCCAGCGGGCACACCCTGACCGTCACGTACTGGGTCGGCATCGTGCTGTTCGTGGCGCTGCCCGCCGTCCCGCTGCGGGCACGCCGGGCCGTGGTCGCGGCGGCGGTCGCGGTCGTCGTGTCCGTCGGGCTGACCCGGGTCGGCCTCGGCGTCCACTACCTGACCGACGTCGTGGCCGGGTGGCTGCTCGGCACGGCCTGGCTCGCCCTCACCGCCGCCGCGTTCCGCGGAATGCTCGTTCCCGCGACCGGCCCGGGTCTCGACCCGCACGCCGCGGCCGACCTGCGGCCCGCGTCGGCGCACGATCCCCCGGAGCACCGGTGGGGCGTCGCCGCGCGGCTCCTCGTCGTGGCGGTGCTGCTGATCGGGGTGCTGCTGGGCATCGGGCAGCTGGTCACCACGGTCGCCGCGGGCACCCCGGTGGCGGCTGCCGACCTGGGGCTCGTCCGGGCCTTCGCGACCCTGCGCACCCCGCTGCTCGACGCGGTGTCGGTGCCCGCGGCGGAGCTGGGCAACACGCTGGTGGTCGTCGTGGGTGCCGCCGTCGCGGCCGTGCTCGCCGTGGCGGTGCTGCGGCGGTGGCGCCCGGCCGTGCTGCTCGTCGCGGCGGTGGCGGGCGAGACGCTGATGTTCATGGTCGTCGCGTCGGCCACCGGCCGCACCCGCCCGGCGGTCGAGCCGCTGGACGCGCAGCTCCCGCCGACGTCGAGCTTCCCGTCCGGGCACACCGCTGCCGCCGTGGCGCTCTACGGCGGGGTCGCGGTGCTCGTCCTCGGTGCGACGCGGGCGTGGTGGCGGTGGCTCGTCGTCGCGCTGGCCGTGGTGGTCGTGGTGCTGGTCGCCGCGGCCCGCCTGTACCGCGGCGCCCACCACCCCACCGACGTGCTCGGCAGCGTCCTGCTCACCGTGCCGTGGCTCTACGCCCTCGACCGGATACTGCCCGGCGCTCAGTGCTCCGGCTCGTGCCCCGTCGCCACGTCCCCGGTCGGGGTGATCTCCCCCGTCCAGCCGCAGCCGGTGCAGGAGCAGTAGAAGCGCCGCTCGTCGGCCTCCCAGAACTCGGTGGCCATGCCGAGTCCGACCGCGCACCCCGGGCAGAACCGGGGTGCGTCCCGGCGGTGCGCGGCCGCATCCGCCGCGAACCGCCGGTCGACGGGGGTGCTCATCCCTGCGCCGCGGCCTTCTCCGACGCGATCTTGTCGGCCGCCGAGATGTGGATCTTCTTGATGGCGTCGAGGACGGGCGAGAAGCGGGTGGAGCCCATGTCGCAGAAATCGAGCGCGAACTGCGCACCCCCGGCGTGGAACTTGTCCTTCTCGCACGGCAGGTCGATGCGCTCGTGCTTCTCCCGGATCGTGCCGAGCGGGTCGCCCCCGTTCGCGACGACGTCCATCTGCTCGCGGAACATCTTGCGCAGCATCGCCACGCCGATGTCGGAGCGGCCCAGGTGCTCGGTGGTGCGGTCGGTGATCGCGCCCTGCGTCACCCACGCCATCATGTCCTGGCCCTCGACGTAGTTGGTGACGTGGCGGCCGCCGGAGTCGAACACCGGCACCTGGTAGTCCGGGATCTGCGGCTGGTCGACGTGCTCGTACCCGTCGGGGCTGTGCACGGTGTAGAGGATGAACCGGGTGGTGGTGCGGTTGACCGGCACCCGGATCTGCATCTGGTGGATGCCGCCGCCGCCCACCCGCATGTTGTACGGGAAGACCAGCGGGTGGCCGACCTTCCAGTCGTCGTTCTCCTCGCTGGCACCCTTGAGCACGCGGCGCTTGATGATCCCCCACTCGAACGGCGTGAAGCCGATCTTCATGTGCTCCTTGCCGAACGACGCCGGCGCGGTGAAGCCCTCGTGCTTGCCGACGAACTCGAAGTAGCGCCCGTGCAGGAACTCCACGTGGTGCGGGTCGACCGCGTTCTCCATGATCTGCACGTAGTTGCAGGGGAGGTCGGCCCAGCCGATGTCGCGGAAGCCGTCCATCACGTAGGTGTCGAAGCGCGGCAGCTCGGGCGCGGGGTTCTCCGCGGAGTGCGGGCCGACGTAGGCCCAGACCAGCCCGCCCATCTCCTCGACCTTGCCGGCCTGCGCGCGCACCCGCTCCTGGAACTGGGTGTTGTCGCGCTCGGCGGGCTGCTCGGTGCACGCGCCGGTCGCGTCGAACACCCAGCCGTGGTAGGGACAGCGGATGCCGTCGGCCTCGACCACGCCGTAGGCCAACGACGCCTTCCGGTGCGGACACGCCTCCGGGACGATCCCGTAGCGGCCCGACGGGCTCTTCCACAGGGCGAAGAACTCGCCGAGGAGCTCCACCCGCTTGACGGGGAACTCCTCCAGCTCCCGGGTGAACGCCACGGGATACCAGTAGCGCCGCAGCACCTCCCCCATCGGCGTCCCGGCCTCGACCTGGGTCAGCTGCTCGTTCTGCTCGGCGGTCAGCATGGAATCTCCCCGTTGTGGTGGTACATCCGACGGTAGGTAGCGGGTCGCACCGGAACAAGGGATCCTTCCCGCATGGAGGGAAGGCCCAGCTGGGAGCTGACGTCGGTGCGCAACGCCGCCCGCCTGCTCAAGGAGTTCTCCCGCACCGACCGCGAGTTGGGCGTCTCCGAGCTCGCGCGACGCCTCGGCCTCGCGACGTCCACCGTGCACCGGCTGCTGGCGACGCTCGCCGCCGAGCGGCTCGTCGAGCGCGTGCCCGGGGGCTACCGGCTGGGTATCGCGCTGTTCGACCTCGGCGCCAGCGTCTCCCCGCACCTGGACCTGCACGAGGCCGCGATGCCCGTCATGGCCACCCTGCGCCACACGACGGGCGAGACCGTGCAGCTCGCCGTGCTCGACGGGATGGAGTCGGTCTACATCGACCGCCTCGAGAGCCCGCACACCGTCCGCATCTTCTCCCGCGTCGGCACCCGCCTCCCGGCGACGACGACGAGCACCGGCAAGACCCTGCTCGCCGCGCTCCCCGCCGCCGAGCTGGACCGGCGGCTCGCGCACTGGGTGCCGCGGCGGCACACGCCCTTCACGATCGTCGACGAGCCGACGCTGCGCACCCGGCTGCGCGAGGTCGCCGAGCGCGGGTGGGCGGAGAACCGGGAGGAGAGCCGCGTCGGTGTCGTGTCGGTGGGGGCGCCGGTGCGCGGCGCCGACGGGGACGTGATCGCGGCGCTGTCGGTCGCCGCCCCCACCGACCGCGCGGCCCCCGCGACACTGCACCGCATCCGGGTCGCGGTGGTCGACGCCGCGGCGGTGGTGAGCAGGCGCCTCGGCGGGTGATCGCGGGCGGGTCTCGCGCGGTGGGGGTGCAGCACCGCCAGGTGATCCACGGGAGGTCGACCGTCACCCCGGAGGCACGCCGGACCTGCTGCGCGGCCTCCCCGCGGTGGTACGTGCCGTCCGGCGGATTCGGCCCGCCCGACGGGCCCCGGAGGGCTCCGTCGGGCGGGTGCGGGTCGACCGGATCGGCGGGGTCGGGCCCCGGACCGGGTGAGGCCGGTCCAGGGCCGCAGCACTACCGCCCCGGGATGGGCTTCCCGCTGAACACGAACTTCTGCGCGAGCGCCACCGGGTCGTAGCCCGACGCCGTGGGCGCCGCCGCCGTGACCGTCACCGGCCGCGACTGCACGATGCACACCGGGTCGCCCGCCCGGCGGTGCCGGGAGATGACCCACTCGACGTCGACCGGGTAGCCGTAGTGCTCCTCGATCGACGTCACGGCCGCGGCGACGGCGGCGATCTGCTCGTCGTCGAGAACCTTGCGGTCGGCGAGCTTGGCCGGCATGTCGATCTCGGTGACGCGGCCGTCGGCGAAGTCGAACGCGGACACCACCGTCTTGTGCGCGACGTCGTACTTGAGGATGCGGCCGTCGGACTTGCCCACCTCGACGTGGTCGGGGTTGACCAGTCCCTGCACGATCGCCTCACCCCAGCCCCAGCTGGTCTCGATGACGATCCGG
Organism: Pseudonocardia abyssalis; assembly: GCF_019263705.2. NCBI lineage: Bacteria > Bacillati > Actinomycetota > Actinomycetes > Pseudonocardiales > Pseudonocardiaceae > Pseudonocardia > Pseudonocardia abyssalis. The sequence goes on along the minus strand of NZ_JADQDK010000001.1, from coordinate 399,630 downwards.
TCCGGCTTGCCGGTGACCGGGTGCACCGAGAACGCGACGCCGGACGCGCGGGCGTGGATCAGCTCGATCACGCCCACCGCGATCGGCATCGCGTGGTGGCTGATGTTCTTGCGCAACCGGTAGGACAGCGCCCGTCCGGTGAACAGCGAGCCCCAGCACTGGCGCACGGCGTCGAGGACCCGGGCGGCGCCCGCGACCCCGAGGTAGGTGTCGAAGATCCCCGCGAACGACGCGTCCGCGGCGTCCTCACCGGTGGCCGAGGACCGCACCGCCGTCGGCACGTTGACGTCGACGCAGCGCAGCGACAGCTCGTCGTAGGCGTCGGTGATCTCCGCGGCCAGCGCGTCGGACATCGGGGTGGACTCGAACAGCGCCCGGATCCTCGCCGACGCGTCCTCCACCGCCGCGTCGGCCGGATCCGTGCCCAGCCACTCGATCACCTCGTCGATCCGGGCGTCGAGTCCGGACTCGGCGCAGTGCCGCCGGTAGGCCTCGACCGTGACGGCGAAGCCCTGCGGCACCTCCACCCCGGCCAGGTGCAGCTCGGTGAGCCGCCCCATCTTCGATCCCGCCAGTGCGACCGCCTGCTCGGGATCGACCGCGTCGACCCAGACCACCGATGCGGTGTCCGCCATGACTACCCCCGCTGTCATGCGCCCGCCAGATCCGCCGCGCGCTTGAGGATGGTGACCCGGCCGTTGGTGCCGTCCACCTCGATCTCGTCTCCGTCCTTGATCGCCATGGTGGCGATGCCGATGGCCGTGACCGTCGGGATGCCGTACTCCCGCCCGACGATCGCGGCGTGGCTGAGCATGCCACCGCCGTCGCACGCCGCACCGGCGATCTTGCCGAAGGCCGCCGTCCAGCTCGGTGACGTCGACTCGCACACCAGGATCGAGCCCGGCTCCAACCGGTGCATGTCGTCGCTGCTCTGCAGGACGCGCGCGATGCCGGTGGCCACGCCCTTCGCGGCGGCGACGCCGGTCAGCACGGTCTCCTCGGCGGCGTTCGGGTTCTGCATCGCCCGGATCGACGACGGGTTCAGGCCGAAGATCTCGATGAGCACCGGGTCCTCGACGGTCTCCGGGATCGTGCCCAGCACCTTCGGCATCTCGCCGCGCTTCGCGCCCCAGTGGTCGAAGTACTGGCGACGGTCCTTGACCAGGTCCTTGAGACCGGGCTGGTACGCCCCGGCCTCGGCGACGGCCTGCAGCTCCGGCCAGAACAGGTAGAGCAGGTCGTCCTTGTGGTCGGCGTTCACGCGGGCGGCGAGCTCCTGGGAGATCTTCCGCAGCGGGATCATGACCTTGAGGTCGATGTAGTAGTTGTGGTCGTCCTGCCACCAGCTGAAGTTGGCGTCGAGGTTGGACTGCAGGCCGGCGTCGAACACGGCCTGCTCCTCCTTCGTCAGCCCGGAGCGCGCGGTGTCGATCGCGGCCTCGCGCTCGGCCAGCGCGTTGCGCGACGCCGCCTCGAAGTCGTGGTCCTCGTCCTTGAGCACGAAGCTCTTGATCATGTCGAGCGGGATCGTGTTGTCCTCGAGCCAGCTCGGGACGCCGACGTCGCAGGTGGCCTCCTGGCGGTGGCCGTAGACCTGCAGGAAGTCGTCGAAGTCGGTGAGCCACTGCGACGCCGAGCCGCCCTGGCCCGACAGCGCGGTGCGGATGGCGGTGCCCGAGTTGTCCTCGAACGCCGGCCGCAACCCGGCCGCCTTGGCCTTCTTCGCCAGGTCGGCGAGGCCCCGGTCGGTCTCCATGATCTTCGTGTCCTCGCCCTGGAGGAACTTGCCGATGTCGGCGGTGTTGATGCCCATCTCGGCGCAGGCCCCGTAGAAGCCGAGGAAGTTGACCAGCAGCGGGTACATCACGCCGAAGTGGATCTCCATCGACCGCTGGTGGTAGCGGCGGGCCTGGCCGAGCAGGCCGCCGAGGTCACCCGTCGGCACGGCGGCCAGGTCGATGCCCTGGAAGTAGTCCCAGGTGGCCTCGAGCTCGTCGCGGCCCTGCTCCCACGTCGACTGGTAGTTCTGCAGGAAGCGCGGGAGGTTGGTGCCGAGACGGTTGGCGCGCGCGCCGATCTCGCGGGGGTCGGACTCCGGGATCGCCGAGCCGTAGAGGTGGGTGCCGGCGAAGCGCGAGGTGACGCCGCGACCGGGGGGCAGCGGCAGGTTCTCCGCGGCGTGCTGGGTGCCCCAGCAGTAGCCGTCCTGGCCCCACGCGAACGCCGCGAGCGGGGTCATGCCGCGCGACCAGTGGAAGTCGAGGAACCAGAACTTGTCCTCGTCCTCCGGGGTGAACGGACCAGTGCCGTCGACGATGAAGGGGGCGGTGATGAACTCGGGCTTGAACCCGGGGTACCACTCACCCGTGTACGGCGCGACGGGGACGACGTTGGCCATGAAGTAACTCCGCTTCTCCGGGGTGGTTCCCGGGACCGTGTCAGTGGTCACATGCCGTCGGCAAGCGGGGCGTTCCCGCCTGCCGAACACGCGGCCCCGTCGACGGCGCGTTCGGCGGGCGCGAACCGCGCACTTCCCCTGGTCACGGGCCCGGCCTAGCGTCGCGCCCATGCTGAGCGCCGAGAAGAACGAGCGCCTGACGCGGGTCGGGCCGGGCACACCGATGGGTGAGCTGCTGCGCCGCTACTGGTGGCCGGTCGCCACGCACGACATGGCGACGCGGGTCCCGGTGAAGCGCCGCCTGCTCGGTGAGGACCTGGTGCTGTTCCGCGACGGGAGCGGCACCGTCGGCCTGCTCGCGGAGGCGTGCCCGCACCGCCGGGCCGCCCTGTGGCTGGGCTGCACCGAGGACGAGGGGCTGCGCTGCGGTTACCACGGCTGGCGCTTCTCGGCCTCCGGCGAGTGCCTGGAGCAGCCGGGCGAACCCGCGGACTCCACGTTCAAGAACCGGATCCGCGCCACGGCGTACCCGGTGCAGGAGCTGGGCGGGCTGGTCTTCGCCTACCTCGGCCCGCTGCCCGCGCCCGAGCTGCCGCGCTATGACCTCTTCGTCTGGGACGACGCGTGGCGCGACATCGGCCACGCCGAGCTCCCCTGCAACTTCGTGCAGATCATGGAGAACTCCGTCGACCCCTACCACGTGGAGTGGCTGCACGGCCGGTACGGGAACTTCCTGCGCGAGATCGGCGGGAAGCAGGCGCCGCTGCCGGTCGTGAGCAAGAAGCACGTGAAGGTGGCGTTCGAGGTCTTCGAGCACGGCATCCTCAAGCGCCGCGTGCTGGAGGGACACACCGAGGAGGACGAGGACTGGAAGGTCGGGCACCCGCTGGTGTTCCCGCACATGCTGCGCGTCGGTGCGGCGGGGCTGGCGACGTTCCAGATCCGGGTGCCGATCGACGACGAGAACACCTGGCACGTCTGGTACCAGACCTACCGTCCCGAGGGCGGGGCCCCGCCGCAGGAGTCCGTCCCGACCTACGAGATCCCGTTGTACGACGAGCGGGGCGAGTACCTGCGCGACTACGTCGACGGGCAGGACATCGTCGCCTGGATCACCCAGGGCCGGATCTCCGACCGGACCAAGGAGCACCTCGGCCGCTCGGACCTGGGGGTGATCCTGCTGCGCAAGCTCTACGCCGAGCAGATGGACGCCGTGGCGCGCGGGGAGGACCCGCTGTGCACCTACCGCGAGCCCCACGACGTCATCGACCTGCCGATGGAGAAGGACAAGTTCGGCTCGGCGATGGAGTTCCGGCAGCTCTGGACGCGGGAGAGCTCGGTGCGCTACTCCCCCATCAAGGACGAGGTGCTGGAGCTGTTCGGGGACCCGGTGCCCGCGTGGACGTGAGTTTCTGCCCCGGTTGCGGCAGCGCGCTCGGCGACGCCGCGTTCGTCCAGGAGTACTGGGTGGCCGCCGACCGGCACGTCGTGTGCTGGTGCCCGTCCTGTGCGCTGCTGTGCACGGTCGTGCTCGCGGCCGCGCTGGTGGGCACGGAGCCCGAGCACTGATGCGTGCGCTCCTGCTCGACCTGGGCGGCACCGTCTTCCGCTCGGGCAACGAGATGCTCGCCCTGCTCGGCGAGGCCGAACCCGCCACGGCAGCGGTCGTCGCGCGGCGCGGGCCGCTCGGCACGGAACCGGACCCGTCGTGGGACGCCATGATCCGCCGGGAGATCACCGAGCGGGAGTACTGGGCGCTGCGCTCCGACGAGGTGGGCGCGGCACTGGGCCGGGAGTGGCCGATCCAGGAGTTCATGCACACCCTCTACGCGCTGGTCGGCGACGACATCATCCGGCCCGCCGCCGCCGAGCTGATCGCCGACGCCCGCGCGGCCGGGCACCGGATCGGCGTGCTGACCAACGACCTGCGCGCGTTCCACGGCGAGACGGCGATGGCGTCGCACCCGGTGCTCGCCCAGGTCGACGCGCTGGTGGACGCGTCGGTCACCGGCATCCTCAAGCCCGACCCCCGCGCCTACGCCCTCGCCGCGGCGGAGCTGGGCACGGCGCCGGGTGACATCGTGTTCGTCGACGACATGCCGTGGAACGTCACCGGCGCCCGCGCGGCGGGCATGATCGCGGTGGAGCTGGACCTGACCGACCCGGACGCCGCCTTCGCGGTGGCGCGCCGGGAACTGAACCTGGACGCGGAGGCGGCATGAGCCCCACTCGGAGTCGCAGCATGGCCACCTTCACGCCGTCTGCGTGCGTGAAGGTGGCCGTGCTGCAATCGGGGGGCGGGGCGTGAGCGCCGGGGTCGCCGTCGTCGTCGGGGCCTCCGGGGCACTCGGCGGCGCGATCGCCCAGCGACTGCGCGGCGAGGGGCTCACCGTCGTCGCGGTGGCCCGGACGGCGGGGCCCGGGATCTGCGCGGCCGACATCGGGTCCGACTCCGCGGTCGACGCCGTCGCCGCCGCGCTCGGCGAGGTCGAGGGTCCGGTGCGGATGGTCGTGCAGGCCGCGGGGCTCCCTGCGGCCGGGCCGCTGGAGACGATCTCGCCCGACGCGCTCGGGCACGCCGTCGCCCTCAAGTGCGGCGGGCTGCTGCGCCTGGTCCGGGCCGTCGACGACCGGTTGGAGCGCGGGTCGCGGATCGTCGCGCTCGGCGGGCACTACGGGATCGAGCCCGCCCCCTACGCGTGCGCGGCAGGCGTCACGAACGCGGCGCTGGCCAACCTGGTGCGCCAGCTCGCGATCTCCTACGGCCCGCGCGGGGTCACCGCGCACCTCGTGGCCCCCGGACCCGCCGACACCCCGCGGCTGCGCGGGCTCTCCGAGCAGGCGGCGCAACGCCGCGGCGTGCCGGTGGAGCAGGTGCTGGCCGAGCGGGCCGCGGAGTCGCCGCTGGGCCGGCTCGTCACGCCCGGCGAGGTGTCGTGGGCCGTCGCGACGCTGCTCGCCCCCGAGGCCGACGCCCTGCACGGCTCGACCCTGGGTCTCGACATGGGGGCCCGCCGCGGCGTGTTCTGACGTATCACCCGGGCGGGTGGGGGCCTCGACGTGACATCTGGTCCCACCACTCCCGGAGACACCCGATGCCACTCGCGCTGAACCGTTCCCTGTCCTGGACGTCCGCCACCGGAGCCGACCGCACGCTGCTCGACGAGCTCCAGCCGAACATCCTGCGCCCGCACGTCCGCGAGCACCTGACGATCCTGCTCCTGCGCTTCGACGACCGGGTCACGGCCGCCGCCTTCCTCGGCCCGCTCGTCACCCTGATGAAGTCGACCCGGACCCACCTCGAGGAGGTGGAGGCGTTCCGGGCCGACGGCACCCCCGGCAGCCCCTACGTCGGGGTCGGTCTCACCGCGGGCGGCTACGCCCTGCTCGACGTGCCGGAGGCGGCGCGGCCGGCGGACGCACGGTTCCGCGCCGGGATGAAGGCGTCCCGCGGCGCGCTGCACGACCCGCCCGTCGCGGTCTGGGAGCCGCCGTACCGCGAGGACGTCCATGCCGTCGTCCTCGTCGGCGACGCCACCGACGCGGCGATGTCGACCCGGCTGAACGAGGTGCTCGACCTGGTCCCGGACAGCGGCGTCACCGTGGTCGGGCAGGAGACCGGCCGCGGGCAGCACAACGCCGCGGGCGACGGGATCGAGCACTTCGGCTACGTCGACGGCCGCAGCCAGCCGCTCTTCCTCGACGAGGACGTCGCGAAGGAGGGCGACGGGACCGTCGGGGCGACGGTCTGGGATCCGCGGTTCACCCTCGACCGCGTGCTCGTGCCGGACACCGCGGCGCCCGACCCCGGCCTGCACCACGGCAGCTACCTCGTCCTGCGCAAGCTGGAGCAGGACGTCCGCCGGTTCAAGGAGGCCGAGCAGGCGCTGGCCGACGAGCTGGGCCTGGTCGGCGAGGACCGCGAACGCGCGGGCGCGATGATCGTCGGACGGTTCGAGGACGGGACGCCGGTGACGACCGACCGCGAGGCCGGCGCTCCGCTTCCGGTGACGAACAACTTCCGTTACGACACCGACGACCGGGGCGCACGGTGCCCCTTCCAGGGCCACATCCGCAAGACCAACCCGCGCGGCACCGGCGGCTTCGAACAGCCGCAGGACGAGCGGCAGCACATCATGGCCCGACGCGGCCAGACCTACGGCGAGCGCCTCGACGACCCCGGGGGCGACGTCCCGCCGTCGGCCCGGCCGACCGGCGGCGTCGGTCTGCTCTTCATGGCGTTCAACGTCGACATCGCCGACCAGTTCGAGTTCACGCAGCGGTCGTGGGCCAACAACCCGGGCTTCCCGAAGGTGCCCGGTGACCGCTTCGCCCCGGGACTGGACCTGGTGATCGGCCAGGGCCGGCGCCCGGAGGCCGGATGGGGCCCGGTGTGGGGTGCGGACGGGCAGGCGGCGGCCGATCCCGCCGCGCAGGCCGTGACGCTCCGGGGCGGCGAGTACTTCTTCATGCCCTCGCTGGCCTTCCTGCGCGGCCTCAGCTGACCGCGCCCGCCGCCCGATCCGCGATCTCCGCGCGGCGGGCGGCACTGGCCGGCTGCCCGGCGATCCCCCAGTCGTCGGGATCGACCTGGATGATCCGCCCGCGGACCACCCCCCGGTCGACGCCCAGCACGTCGACGACGATGTCGGTGAACGAGGCGAGCAGCCGGTGCCGCTGCTGCGCGGGGCGCCCGGTCAGCACGATCGCGGTGAAGTACGGCGCGGTGACGCCGGGCTCCCCGCCCGCCGTCCAGTGCTCGGGGCGGTGCAGCGTCAGGTACGCCCGGATCCGCGGCAGCGGTGAGTCGAGCACCTCGGCGTACCGGGCGCTGAGCGCGGCGAGCAGCGCGGAGTGCTGGGCGGGGGTGTGCGCCCCCTCGACGAGATGCACCTCGACGATCGGCATGCGGTCACCGTAGGGAGCAGCGCGGTGTCCGCCAAGCGGCGCGTTCCGCGGCGGGGACCGCCGTCAGGACGTCGGGACGGAGGCCGGGCTGCGGGTCAGCCCGTGCGCCAGGCGCCCCAGCAGGTCGTCGAGCAGTGCGGCGTCGGGACCGAGGAGGTCGCGGAACTCCTGCCGCACCGCCGCCGAGGCGGCGTCCCACGCGGCCAGCGCCTGGCGCCCGCGCGGGGTGACGGCGATGAGCACGCGCCTGCGGTCGTGCTCGTCGGTGCGGCGCAGCACGAGGTTGGCCGAGACCATCCGGTCGACGAGCTTGCTCAGCTTGGGGGCCAGGAGCAGCGCGTGGTCGGCCACCGCGTTCATCGGGCAGCCGCCCCGCTCGGCGAGCAGGGACAGGATCCGCCACTGGTCGATGTCGCCGTCGTGGGCCCGCAGCGCGTCGTCGAGCCGCTGCGAGACGGCCCGCTCGACCAGGGAGAGCAGCCGCAGCGGGTCGGGAGTGGAGCGCTCCGGGGCGGCGGCCATCGCGCGATGATATCCCTGCGATCGGAGTAGCGGCAGCGCGGCGATCCGTGACTAGCGTGTCGCCATGAGTCCGACGCCCCTGCGGGTCCCGCCGCCGTCGGGAAGCGGCGTGCTCAACATGGCACTGGTCGTGCCGCTGCACGGGCCAGCGGGGATCTTCGGGCCGTCGTGCGAGAGCTGCGCCGCGCTCGCCGTCGAGGAGATCAACGCCGACGGCGGGGTGCTGGGTCGCGAGCTGAACCTCGTGCCCGTCGACGGCGGGAACGCCCCCGACGTCGTCGCCACCGAGGTCGACGCGCTGATCCGGGCCGGTGCGGTCGAGGCCGTCACCGGCTGGCACATCTCCGCGGTCCGCGAGGCGATCGCCCCGGTGATCGCCGGGCGCATCCCGTACGCGTACACCGCGCTCTACGAGGGCGGCGAGAACCGGCCGGGCGTGTTCATGACCGGCGAGACCCCCGACCAGCAGCTCGGCCCGTCGCTGGACTGGTTCGCCGACGCCGTCGGCGTCCGGACGTGGACGATCGTCGGGGACGACTACGTGTGGCCGCGACGCTCCGCCCGGGTCGCCCGCCGGTACCTGCGGAGCATCGGCGGCACCGTCTGCGACGAGATGTACGTGCCGCTGGGCACCTCCGAGTTCTCCGACGTCCTGCACCGGGTCGAGGCGAGCGGCTGCGACGCCGTGCTGATGCTGCTCATCGGCGACGACGCCGTCGCGTTCAACCGGGCGTTCAGCGCGTGGGGCCTCGACCGCGACGTCCTGCGCTTCAGCTCGCTGATCGACGAGAACGTCCTGCTCGCCTCGGGCGCGGGCAGCACCCGCGGTCTGATGACGGCCGCGGGGTTCTTCGACGACCTCCCGACGGCGTCGGGCCTCGACTTCGCCGCCACGTACTCGCGGCGGTTCGGCCCGGACGCGCCGGTGCTGAACAGCCTGGGCGAGTCCTGCTACGAGGGCGTGCGGTTGCTCACCGAGCTCATGCGCCGCGCGGGATCGGTCGACGTCCCACCGATGACGGCGGTGGCCGAGGGGCTGTCCTACGAGAGCCCGCGCGGCACCGTCGAACTGCGCGACCGGCACCTGCGCCAGCGGGTGTTCCTGGCCGCGGCCGACGGGATGGTCTGGGACGTGCTGCAGCAGCTCCGTTGACATCCGGTGTGACCGCCACTACTTTCCCAGGAAACTGTTTCCGGCGCTCACCTGGGGATTCGATGGCGACGTACACCTATCGCTGCACGGCTGACGGGTCCGTGGACATCGGTCTCCCGATCGGCACGGCGCCGGAGACGATCCCCTGCCCGGCCTGCGGCACCTCGGCCGGGCGGGTCTTCACCGCGCCGATGCTCGGGCTCGCCGACCGCCGCCGGACGGCCGTGCTCGACCACACCGAGGCCTCGCGGTCGGCGCCGCCCGTCGTGACGTCGCTCCCGACGTCGACGGCCCGCCGCGCCCCGGCTCCGCGGCTCGACCCGCGCACCGCCCGGCTCCCCCGGCCCTGACCCGCTCCACGACCGACCCCGCTCCACGACCGACCCGCTCCACGACCTCCGCTTGTCACCGATGAGGAGTGCTGATCCGCCATGCCCGAACTCGTGTTCCCGCTCGACTCGACGAAGTCCTTCACCGACCAGGCGATCGTGGGCCACAACCGCTGGCACCCCGACATCCCGGCGAAGGTCACGGTGAAGCCGGGCGACTCGTTCCGGGTGCACTGCCGGGAGTGGTTCGACGGCGCGATCCACAACGACGACTCCGCCGACGACATCCTCAACGCCCCGCTGGCGGGCGTGCACGTGCTCTCCGGCCCGATCGCCGTCGAGGGGGCGCAGCCCGGTGACCTGCTCATCGTCGACATCCTCGACGTCGGCCCGATCCCGCAGGAGGACTCCGGCCCGCTCGCCGGGCAGGGCTGGGGCTACACCGGTGTGTTCGCGACGCGCAACGGCGGCGGGTTCCTCACCGAGCAGTTCCCCGACGCCTACAAGGTGGTCTGGGACTTCACCGGGGGCGTCGCGACCTCGCGGCACGTCCCGGGCGTCGCGTTCACCGGCATCGTGCACCCCGGCCTCATGGGCACCGCCCCGTCGGCCGCGCTGCTCTCGCGGTGGAACGCCCGCGAGCAGGCACTGATCGACACCGACCCGCAGCGGGTTCCGCCGCTGGCCCTGCCCCCGCTGCCGGACTCGGCGATCCTGGGCGACCTCACCGGCGCGGAGCACGACCGCGTCGCGGCCGAGGCGGCGCGGACGGCACCACCCCGGGAGAACGGCGGCAACCAGGACATCAAGAACCTGACCAGGGGGTCGCGGGTGTTCTACCCGGTCTTCGTCGACGGCGCGAAGCTGTCGATGGGCGACCTGCACTTCTCCCAGGGCGACGGTGAGATCACGTTCTGCGGCGCGATCGAGATGGGCGGGTTCATGGACCTGCGCGTCGACCTGATCAAGGGCGGGATGGAGACCTACGGGGTGTCCGAGAACGCGATCTTCATGCCGGGCCGGACGGACCCGCAGTACAGCGAGTGGCTCGCGTTCTCCGGAACCTCGGTGACGCTCGACGGGGAGCAGCGCTACCTCGACTCGCACCTGTCCTACCAGCGCGCCTGCCTGCACGCGATCGACTACCTGCAGAAGTTCGGCTACAGCGCCATCCAGGCGTACATGATCCTGGGTGCCGCCCCGATCGAGGGCCGTCTGTCGGGTGTGGTGGACATCCCGAACTCCTGCTCCACGGTCTACCTGCCGACCGAGATCTTCGACTTCGACGTCCGGCCGGGCAAGAACGGCCCGCACCAGGTCGACCCGGGCATGGGCGTCCCCATGTCCGCGGGCTGAGGCCCGGCCGTGACGGGCGGGAGCCGGGCCGCCGGCTGGGTCGACGGGACGGCGCCGCTGGTCCAGGAGCGCCTGGCGGCACTACCGCCGCTGGCGTTCGTGGAGTCCTGCCTGCGCGGCGTCGGGCAGGTCATGTTCATGAACAACCCGTTCACCGGGCTGCTCGTGCTGCTCGCGGCCTGGATCCACGACCCGTGGCTCGGGTTCGGCGGCACGCTCGGCGTCGCGGTCTCCACCCTGGTCGCGATCGCGATGGGGTTCGACCGCGACGCCGTCCGGGCCGGGCTGTTCGGCTTCAACGGGGTGCTGTGCGGGCTGGCGCTGGCCACGTTCCTGTCCCCGCCGTGGGACGGCGTGTCCACGGTGTGGATCGTCGTCGTCAGCGCCGGGTCGTCGCTCGCGATGGCGGGGCTGGCCGCGCTGTTCGCGATCTGGGGCGTGCCGCCGTTCACGCTGGCGTTCAACATCTCCGTGCTGCTGTTCCTCGTCACCGGTCTGAACGTGGCGCGCGGCAACGTCGGGGAGCTCGTCTCCCCCGCCTCGCCCGCCGTCACCGGCCCGTCGGTGTCGACCGTGCTGCGCGAGTCCGCCGACGCCGTCGGGAGTACGGACGCGCTCGCGGTGCTCAACGCGGTGTTCCGCGGCATCGCGCAGCTGTTCTTCGTCAACAGCATCCTGGGCGGGGTGATCGTGCTCGTCGCGATCGCGGTGTGCTCGCGGATCGCGGCGCTGTTCGCCGTGGCGGGGTCGGCGGTCGGGATGCTGGTCGGGATGGCGCTGGGCGCCGACGGGGTCGCGATCTACAACGGGTTGTGGGGCTTCAACTCCTACGACGCCTGCCTCGCGATCGCCGGTGTGTTCTACGTGCTGAGCTGGCGCTCGGCCCTGCTCGGGCTGGCCTGCGCGGGGTACACCGCACTGCTGTTCGGGGCGATCGGGTCGTTCCTGGGGCCGTGGGGGCTCCCGGCGATGACGCTGCCGTTCTGCCTCGGCGTGCTCACCTTCGTGATGCTCCGCGACGCGGCACCGCACCGGTTCACGTGGGTGCCTCCCGGGGAGATCACGACGCCGGAGGAGCACCGGCGTCGCGACCGGGAGGCGGTCAGGGGCTGACCGCCGCGTGGTTCTGCGCCAGCGCCTCGACCGCGTACTCGTAGGCGGGCCCGACCAGACCCGGGCCCGCGGCGAAGTCCAGCAGTCCCGACCGGCCGACCGGGGGCGTCAGCAGCTCCACCGACCGGCTGCCGAGGCGGTCGCGCTGCAGGCGGGCGGTCGACAGCGACATGCTGCGGACGACCACGTCGCCGATCCGCGGCACGCGCATGCGCGGGGTGAACGGGTTGAGTCGCGACGCCAGCACCCGCCAGCCGGACACGGAGAGATCGAACTCCGCGGGCGGCCTCCGGCCGCCGCCGGTCGGTTGCAGGTTGACCGCGACGATCGGGCCGTCGCCGACCACCCCCGCCATGACGTCGACGGGCAGGTTGTTCATCACCCCGCCGTCGACGAGGAGCTGGGTGCCGTCGTGCACCGGCGGGTAGACACCGGGGATCGCGATGCTCGCCCGGATCGCACGCCAGGTCGGGCCGCTGTCGTGCACGACCTCGCGGGCCTGGCTCAGCGACGCGGACACCGCGAAGTAGGGCAGCCACAGGTCCTCGATCAGGCCGGCGAACGACGGCTCCTCCCGCAGCAGGCGGGTCACCTTGCGCCCCGAGGACATCGCCACGAACGGCGGGGTGAACCCGACCATCGACCCCTGCTCCACCATCGCCGCGCAGGCCTGGCGGACCCGCTGCTCGTGGTCGAGCCCGTCGGCGTAGAACCCGGCCATGAGCGACCCGATGCTCGCGCCACCGACGGCGTCGACGGGAATGCCCGCCTCGTCGAGGGCCTGCATGACGCCCAGGTGGGCGAACCCGCGCACGCCGCCCCCGGCCAGGACCAGACCGCGCGCGGCGCCGGAGAGGAACCGGGCCACCCGCGCCGTGTCGCGCGGGTCGCCGTGCCGGACGTGGTGGTGCCGGGTGATCCCCCGGTCGGCCAGCCACGCCGCGGTCCCCGACGGCGCCGACGTGCCCGCGGGGTGCAGCAGCACCAGATCACGCCGCCGCTCCCCCGCGACCTGGGCCAGCGCCCGCTCCGCGGGCCCGGTGGCGGGGTCGTCCCCGGCGTGCGCGACCAGCACCACCCGGTCGGCCTGGCGCACGCAGCGCCGCGTCCACTCGGTGTCGCCGTCGTCGGCGCGGTAGAGGACGAACCGGTGCGCCGCCTCGACCCGCTGGAGCCAGGCCAGCAGCCGGCCGTTGCGCGGGTCTGCGGGCTCGGTGCCCGACGCACCCGGTCCGACGGCCGCGTCGACCGACGCCGAGGACACCTCGATCGCCTCGGACCCCCTCCCCCGGCCGAGCGCCGTCACCAGAGCGGCGACCAGCTCGTCGGGAACCCGGCCCGATCCGGCCGGGAGCAGGACGATCGTGGTCCCCGGAGCGGGCGACCCGGCGGCCGGCACGTCGACCGCTCCCCCCTCGGCGCGCAGCAGGGCCCGGCACAGCCCGAGCAGCGACGCCGGGTGCGCCGCGGCGAACCGCTCGAACCCGGCCACCCCCATGCGCAGCACGAGCGAGTCGCGCACGGCGTGCACGTGCGTGCCGGTCGGCGTGTCGGCCTGCAGCAGCGCTGCGGCCCCCACGACCTGCCCCGGGCCGATCTCCCGGGTCCCGTTCCCGGACCGCACCGCGAGGCGTCCGTAGGCGACCAGGTGCAGCGCGTCCGGTACCCCGGCGGCGTCGAGCACCACCTCCCCGGCCGCGACGTGCACCGGGTCGAGCACGACGAACAGCTCCCGCAACGCGACCCGGTCGAGCCCGCCGAACACCTCGGTGCCGGCGAGGAAGTCGAGCACCTCGCTGCGTGGTTCGGAACTGCGTGGTTCGGAACTGCGTGGTTCGGAGCTGTCCGGCTCGGTACCCGACCAGCTCTCCGTCAGCAGCAGCAGCGGGCGGCGGCGGCGGGTGGACCCGACCCCGGCCGCGATCCGCTGCCGGTCGAAGAAATCGGTCATGCCCGCACCCCGACCAGCTGGTCCGCCAGCTGCGCGTAGAGCGCGGCCACCGGGTGGTCCGGGTGGTGCAGGACGAAGATCCCGCCGCTGGAGAGCACCATCAGCTCTTCGGAGTGCGGGACGACCGCGGCCACGGGTGTGTCGTAGGCCCGCGCCACCTGCTGCGCGACCTGCGCGGCGTCGAACGACTCCGGTGTCTTGTTCACCACCAGCACCGTGCGGGGCACGGCGAGCCTGCGCGCCACGCTCACCGTGACGTGGGTCCCCTCGTAGTCCTGGTGGTCCGGGCGCAGCACGATCGCGAGCGCGTCGGACATCGCGATCGACAGCAGCGTCTCCTCGTTGAGCCCGGGGTGGGTGTCGAGCAGCAGCACGTCGAGCTCCAGGTCCACGGCCAGCGACCGGACCCCCTCGCCGAGCAGCCCGACGTCGTAGCCCTCGGCCATGATCCGGGCGATGTCGTGCGGCGCGACGCTGGACGGGACCAGCCAGATCCGGCCCGGCACACCGGGCGGGGTCACCTCGCGGGCCGCGTCGCGCAGCGGGTGGCGGCCCCACAGGAAGCCGTCCAGGTGGTGGTCCAGCCCGTCCTGGTCGACCCCGAAGAGCACGTGGATGCCCGGGGAGAGGATGTCGAGGTCGACCACCCCCACCCGCAGCCCACGCCCGGCCAGCACCGCCGCGACGTTCGCGGTGGTGTTGGACTTTCCGGTGCCGCCCCGGAAGGAGTGGACGGACACGATGGACGTCATGGGGTTCCCCCGTTCTGCCGGCCCGGCCCCGAGCGCAGGTCCGCGGCTCGGCGTTGCAGGTCGGCGAAGTAGTCGGTCTCGGTGATGGCCGCGACGGCCCGCGCCGAGCGGGCCTCGTCGATCTCGATGCGCAGGGCGCCGACCTGGGCGCGCAACCGCTGCTCGCGCTGCGCGACCTCGTGCGCCATCCGTCCGAACACCCGGGCCAGCAGGCCGAGGGCGTCGCCGCGGTCGGCGACACCGTCGAGGCTGCCGACCCGGAACTCCCCGCGCTCGACGTCGGCGGCCGCGTCGACGACGTGCCCGACCTGCTCGCGGTACTCCCGCTCCAGATCAGCGAGGCGCTTGCGGGCCAGCCCGGACCGCAGGCGCGCGCGCAGCACCGCGGGGTCGAACGGCTTGGGCAGGAAGTCGTCGGCCCCGAGCTCGATGCAGCGCACCACGCCGTCACGGTCGTCGGACCCGGAGATGACGACGACCGGCAGCGCCGCCGTCGCGGGGTCGGCCCGCATCCGCGCCAGCACCGCGTAGCCGTCGAGGACGGGCATGACGATGTCGAGCAGCACCAGGTCGAACCCGCCGCCCGAGACCAGCTCCCAGCCCTGCCCGCCGTCGACGGCGACCTCCACGTCGAGGCCCTCCCGCTCCAGTGCACGGCGCAGCAGCAGGCGGTTCATCGGGTCGTCGTCGACGACGAGCACCCTCCCCCGCAGGTCGCTCATCGGGTGACCGCGTCGGGGGTGCGGGGTTCGAGCAGCCGCAGCAGATCCATCCAGCCGGAGAAGGGCACGGGATCGGCGCTGCCGGGACGCCCGACCGTGCCCACCACCCGGCCGTCCGGGGTGGGGCGGATCTCGACGACGAACCGCTCGCCCGCCGTGCTCTCGATCTCCATCGGTCCTCCCCTACACGGCCGGCTCGGCGGCCGGCAGCTCGCGCAGCACGGCAGCGACCCGGGCGCCGATCTCCTCGACGAGCGCTCCTTGCGGCCCGCCGGACTCCAGCGCGCGGCAGGCGTCGGCCAGGCGGACGGCGCCGAGCGTCGCGGCGTTGGAGCGCAGCGTGTGCGCGACCATCCGGACCTCCCCGGCGTCCCCCGACCGCAGGCGGGTCACCAGTTTCGGCAGCTCGTCGACCGCGGCGGCCACCAGCTCGGCGACGACCTCGGCACCATCCGCCCCGAACGACCGGGCGAGCTCCGCGAGCACCGCCGGATCCAGCTCCGGCGCGGTTGCCGGACCGGGGACCCGCCGCAGGATCTCCGCCAGCCCGTCGAGCCGGATCGGCTTGGCCAGGTAGTCGTCCATGCCCGCGGCCAGGCACATCTCGCGGTCACCGTCCATCGCGTTGGCGGTGACGGCGACGAGCCACGGGCCCCGTCCGGCGCCCGCGCGGATCCGGCGGGCCGCCTCCAGCCCGTCCATCTCCGGCATCTGGACGTCGAGCAGCACGGCGTCGTAGGGGCGGGCGGCGACGGCGTCGAGAACCTCCCGCCCGGTGGCGGCGACGTCGGCGGTGTGCCCGAGCTTCGCGAGCATGGCGAGGGCGAGCGTGCGGTTGACGGGGTTGTCCTCGGCGAGCAGCAGCCGCAGACCCGACGCCGGGGTGGGCGCGGCCGCGGGGGCCTCGGCGGGGGAGGCCGGTGTCCCGAGCAGCGTGCAGAGCACCTCGGCGAGCCGGGCCCGCTTCACCGGTTTCCTCACCCACGCCTCGACCGCGGCGCCGTCGCGCGCACCACCCAGCGACGACAGGCAGGCGACCGGGGGCCCGCCGTGCGCGCGCAGCCGCGTCGCGAGGGTGCCGCCGTCCATCTCCGGCATGACGTGGTCGAGCAGCGCGACGTCGTAGAGCTCACCCCCGACGACCCGCGCCAGCGCGTCGAGCGGCGACCCGGTGTCGTCGACGGCCATCCCCCAGGACGCGCACTGCGCGGCGAGGATCCGCCGGTTCGTCGCGTTGTCGTCGACGACGAGGACGCGGCGCCCGGCCAGGCTCGCCGGTGTCACCTCGGCCGGGACCGGTGCGGTCGGTACCGCCACGGCGAACCCGAACGTCGTGCCGCGCCCGACCTCGCTGTGCACCCACACCCGCCCGCCCATCAGCTCGGCGAGCCGCCGGGAGATCGCGAGGCCCAGCCCGGTGCCGCCGTGGCGACGGGTCGTGGAGACGTCGAGCTGGCTGAACGAGCGGAACAGGCGGTCGAGCCGGTCGGCCGGGATACCCGGGCCGGTGTCGGTGACCTCCACCGACAGCCCGTCCGGCTCCACCGTCACCCCCACCACGACCTCGCCGCGCGCAGTGAACTTCACCGCGTTGCCGACGAGGTTGACCAGGATCTGCCGCAGCCGCGTCGGGTCGCCGAGCACGGCCTGCGGGACGTCCGGCGCCACCGCGCAGACCAGCTCGATCCCCTTCTCCGCCGCCCGCGGGGCCAGTAGGTCGAGCGCGCCCTCGACGCAGTCGCGCACGTCGAGCGGCACCGACTCCAGCTCCAGGCGGCCCGCCTCGATCTTCGAGAAGTCCAGGATGTCGTCGATGATCGTCAGCAGGCCGTCGCCGCTCTGCTCGATGACCCGGGCCAGCTCCCGCTGCTCGGCGTCGAGGTCGGTGGTGAGCAGCAGCTCCGTCATCCCGATGACGGCGTTCATCGGGGTCCGGATCTCGTGGCTCATGTTGGCCAGGAACGTGCTCTTGGCCGCGTTCGCGGCGTCGGCGGCGGTGCGGGCCTCCTGCGCCTGCTCGTGCAGCCGGGTGCTCTCGATCGCCCCGGCGAGTTGCCCGGCGACGGTCTCGGCGAGCGCCAGCTCGGCCGGTGTGAACTGCCGGCGGCGCTCGACGGACTCCGCGACGACCATCCCGATCACGTGCCCGCCGCGTCCGAGCAGCGGCGCGACCATGAACCCGCGGACCCCCCGCGCGGCGAGCAGCGCGCGGGTGGCGGGGGCGAGGGTCACCGCGTCGGGGTCGGCGACCGCGACCGCGCGGCGCAGCGCGACCGCCCGCTCCGTCGGCCCTCCGGTGGTCAGCGGGATCTCGGTGCCGACCTGCGAGGGCGCCGGGCCGTCGACGGTGTGGTCGGCGCGGATCACCAGCCGCCCGGCGGCGTCGGACCCGGCACCGTCGGACCCCACCTCCTCGGGCCCCGCCACCTCGGACCCCGCCACCTCGGACCCCGCCACCTCGGACCCCGCCACCTCGGACCCCGCCACCTCGAACCCCGCCACCTCGAACAGCGCCACCGCGGCCCACCGCACCCGGAACAGCGCGGCGATCCGCCGCGCCGCGCCGTCGAGGACGTCCTGCACCGACCCGGCCGTCGCGACCGTCCGGGTGATCGAGCTGAGCGCGGCGAGCTGCTCCCGGTCGCGGGTGAGGCTCTGCGCGATCACCCCGGCGACCGCGGCGATGATCAGGCCGATCCCCATCCGGAAGGTGATCGACACGACCAGGAACGGGTGCCCGTAGACGAGCGTGCCGAACACCTCGCGCAGCGTGTACGCCACGGTGAGCAGCCCGATCGCGACCATCGCCCCGCGCAGCTGGAACCGGACCGCGGCCTCCATCGGCAGCACGTAGAGCACCGCCCAGATCGCGGTCTCGGTGTCGAAGGTGAAGACGAAGACCAGCCCGAGGAACACCGTGCCGTTGAGGACCAGGGCGGCGACACCCGTGCGGCGGGCCCGGCGGACGGTCGTCATCCGCGGGATCAGCGGCCAGATCACCAGGTTTCCGACGGCCAGCAGCGTCAGCAAGCCCAGCGCCAGCTCGAGCATCCCGGGCGGATAGGGCAGGTAGTAGGTGAGGACCTGGGCGAGCCCGAACACGAACCCGCCCCAGCGGATCCGCAGCATCGCGCGCTCGGCGCGGACGAGCCGGGCCAGCTCGGCGGTCGCGAGCGTCTCGAACTCGGCGGACGTGTCGGGTTCGTGGCCGGTCGCCATCGCCAGCCCGCCGCTCCCCCGGGCCGACGAACGGCCCCGACCCGACGAACGACCCGGCGGGCGGCCGGGACCCGGTGACCCGGCCGAGCCCCAGTGCATCGCCACTCCGCCCCCTCGGTCACCGGGTGCCCCCGACCGTGATCGACCCTGGCAGGGCGGGCACCGTGGCGCGCCACGGTGCTCCGTGGGATGCGGTGGGTCAGCCGTCGTCCGCCCCACGGAGCGCCCCACGGAGCTGGGCGCGTGAGCGGATCCCGAACTTGGCGTAGACGTTGCGCAGGTGGAACTCCACGGTGTTCAGGCTGACGATCAGCTCCGCCGCGACCTCGGGGTTGCTCATCCCGGACGCCGCTAGCCGGGCCACGCACAGCTCGCGCGGGGTGAGGGCGCCGGGCTCCCGCGCCGTGCGGCGGGTCGGGGTGAGTCCGCACGCCGCCAGTTCCTCGTCGCAGCGCTCCAGCGCGGGCCGGGCGCCGAGTCGGTCGAGCACCGCGCGGGCCGCACCCAGCGCGTCGGCGGCGGCCCGGCGCCGCCCCGACCGCCGCAGCAGTGCGCCGTGGGTCAGCGCGGTGAGCGCGACGTCGATCTCGGCGCCCGCGCCGCGGGCGTGGTCGGCCGCGTCCCGCAGCGCCCGCTCCGCCCCGATGACGTCGCCGCGCGTGGCCAGCACGCGCCCGCGGACCCGGCCGGCCGCGGTCAGCGCGACCCGGCGCCCCAGCTCCGCTGCGCGGCGCTCGAAGGGGGCCAGCACCCGGTCGGCGTCGTCGGGGCGGCCGAGGTGCACCAGCGCGTCGGCCAGCATGCACGGCCAGTTCGAGACGCCCGGCTCCCCCGCCCGCCCCGCGGCGCGCTCGGCCAGCGGCCCGAGCAGCTCGACGACCCGGGTGTGCGCCCCGCGGGCGTCGGCGACGTTCGCGGCGGCCACGGTGGCCCCGACCCGGTCCAGAGGCAGCCCGGTCGCGGCGGCCGCCGCCGTCGCCGCCGCGACGTGGGCGTCGGCGCGGTCCCACTCGCCGCGCGCCGCGTGCGGCATCGCGGCGTAGGAGTGCAGGCGGGCGAGCATCCAGTCCTGCTCGGCGTCCTCGGCGAGCGCGACGGCCTCCGTCGCGTCGGCGACGGCGCCGTCCCACGCCCCCATCCGGTGCTGCGTCAGCGCGAGGTAACCCTGGGCGTGCAGGCTCGCCACGAACATGCCGCCAGCCCGCAGCGCGGTGACCGCGCCCGCCAGCTCGGTGCGCGCGCCCGCGTGGTCCTCGGTCCACAGCAGCCGGGCGCCCCGGGCCACCGCCGTCGCGAGTTCCGCGGTGGGCGCGATGGACCGGCCGGCCAGCGCCAGGCTGGTGACCAGCGAGACCGACTGTCGCGGGTCCACCGCGAGCGCCCGGTTGCCCCACTCGACGGACTCCGTGGTGCGCAGCTGCAGGTAGTAGAGGTGGCACAGCGCGTCGCAGACCCCGGCCCGGAACCCGGGGTCCGTGTCGTCGGCGACCGCCCACGCGGCCAGCAGCAGCTGCTCGGCCTCGGAGGTGCGCCCCGCGGTGAACGCCAGCAGGCCCCGCACGAAGCGCTCGTGCGCGGACCGCCCACCGGGCACCGCCCTCGCCAGCTCCGTGGCCCGGGACCGCTCGCCCGCGAGAACCAGCAGCTCGACCGCGTCGAGCAGGCCGCGGGTGCGGTCGGCCGCGTCGGGGTACAGCCCCGCCGCGGAGATCAACGTGGCGGCCGCTCGGGACCGCTCGCCCCGCTCGACCTGCTCCCCGGCCAGTGCGCGCAGCTCGTCGGCGAGTCCCCGGTCGCTGCCGCCCGCCGCCGCGACCCGGTGCCGCAGCACCTCGTCGGGCGCGTCGACGATCCGGGCGGCGCGGGCGTGCAGCGCCATCCGGTCGGCGAGGTCCAGGTCGTGGTAGACCGCCGCGCGGATCAGCGCGTGCGGGAAGCGCAACGCGGTGCCGTCGGGGGCCGGGCCGATGGTCACGAGCTTCGCGGTGACGGCAGGGGCGACGACCTCGGCGCCGGTCTCCCCCGCGAGGTCGACGGCGTCGGTGAGCCGGCTGCGCTCCCCCAGCACCGCGGCGGCGGCCACCACCGCCCGGGCGCCCGGCGGGCACTGCGAGAGCCGGCCCAGCACCAGCACGGCGTAGGACATCGGGGACGGGAGCGGGCCCTCCATCGACCGCAGGAGGGCCGGGTCGACCTCCTCGAACAGCGCCCGCGCGTGCAGCGGGACGCCCCCGGTGTGGGCGAGGAGGCGCTGCGCGGCCGGGGGCGGCAGTTCACCCGCCCCGAGCGCCCGCCCGAGCGCGACCAGTCCGTCGACGCCGAGACCGCCCAGGCGCAGCGTCCTCCCGCGGTCACCCGACGCGAGGCCGCGCAGCCGGTCGATCCGGCCGCCGTCGTGCGGGCGGGCGGCGACCAGCGTCAGGACGCGGTCGGAGCCCAGGCGGCGCAGGGCGAAGACCAGGGCCTGCACCGAGGGCACGTCGGCCCAGTGCCCGTCGTCCACGACGACCACGACCGGCCCGCCGCGGTCGCGCAGCCGGTCGAGCAGGGCGACGAGGACGGCCCCGACCACCGGCGGTTCGTCGGCGGGACGCACCTCGACGGCGGGCCCGGCGTCCCCGACCCGGTCGAC
The DNA here is from genome assembly GCF_019263705.2 of Pseudonocardia abyssalis. NCBI lineage: Bacteria > Bacillati > Actinomycetota > Actinomycetes > Pseudonocardiales > Pseudonocardiaceae > Pseudonocardia > Pseudonocardia abyssalis. The sequence continues at coordinate 378,575 of NZ_JADQDK010000001.1, read as the reverse complement.
GGCCCGGGCCAGCTGCTCGACGACGCCGTAGGAGACCAGCTCCTCGGCCTCCTCGCCGCTCGCCCGCAGCACGCCCGTGTTCGGATCGAGGCCGTCCAGGAACGCCTGGACCAGCGCGGTCTTGCCGGAACCGGGGTCGCCCTCGACGACGACCACCTGCGAACGGCCCGCCCGCGCGAGCGCGAGGTGCCCGGCCAGCACCGACAGCTCGCGGTCGCGCCCCACGAACGCGGGTGGATCGGCCAGGACCTCCATGCCGGCGATCATGGCACCGCGGCGACCCATTGACCCACATGGCTGCACAAGGCTAGCCCGAACGACGCATGGAGGGGCAGGGTCTACGGCCGGATCGCCATCACCACGGCCTTCGGCTCCGTGAAGAACTCCCGGCTGAAGTTGCCGCCCTCGCGGCCCCAGCCCGAGTCGGCGAACCCGCCGAACGGGGCCCGCAGGTCGCGGACGAAGAAGCAGTTGGTCCAGATCGTGCCCGCCCGCAGCTGCGCGGAGACGCGGTGCGCACGCGAGAGGTTCTCGGTGAACACCATCGCGTTGAGGCCGTAGGGCGAGTCGTTCGCGACGCGCACGGCCTCCGCCTCGGAGTCGAACGGCGTCACCGTGACGACGGGCCCGAACACCTCCTCGCACATGATCGGCGAGTCGGCCGGGGCGTCGACGACGACGGTCGGCTTCACCGTCCAGCCGTCCCCGAGCCCGCCGGTGAGGACCTTCCCGGCGCTGTTCTCGACGTAGCCGCGCACCTTCTCGTAGTGCGCCTGCGAGGCCAGCGGGCCGATCTGGGTCGCCGGGTCGCGGGGGTCACCGATCACGAGCCTCTCCGCCGCGGCGACGAACCGCGCGAGGAACTCGTCGAGGATCGGGCGCTCGACGTAGAGCCGCGAACCCGCGAGGCAGACCTGCCCCGCGTTGGTGAAGATCGCCTTGATCGACCAGTCGACCGCGTTGTCCAGGTCGGCGTCGGCGAAGACCAGGTTGGCGCCCTTGCCCCCCAGCTCCAGGCTGACCGGGGTCAGGTTCCTCGCCGCGGCCCCGGTGATGATCCGGCCCGTCCCGGACTCGCCGGTGAAGGTGATCCGGTCGACCCGGGGGTCCTCGGTGAGCGCGGAGCCCGCCGAGTTGGGGCCGTAGCCGTGCAGGACGTTGAGCACGCCCGGCGGGATACCGGCCGCACGTGCGAGCCGGGCCAGGATCGTCGCGGACGCCGGGGTGTCCTCCGCGGGCTTGAGGACCACGGTGTTGCCCCAGGCCAGCGCGGGCGCGACCTTCCAGGACTCCAGCATCAGCGGGAAGTTCCACGGTGCCACCGCGGCGACGACGCCGGCCGGCTCGTAGCGCGTGTAGGCGTGGTGGCCGCTGTCCATCGGCAGCGTCTCGGCCATGGCCAGGCGCGCGTGGTCGGCGAAGAAGCGGAAGTTCTGCGCCGTGCGCGGCACGTCCTTGCCGAGTGCGTCGGCGAGCGGCTTGCCCATGTCGCGGGAGTCGGCCAGCGCCAGCTCCTGCGCGTGCTCCTCGATCAGGTCGGCGAGGCGGTGGATCAGCGCGCCGCGTTCGGCGAAGCCCATCCGCGGCCACGGACCCTCGTCGAACGCGCGGCGCGCCGCGGAGACGGCGAGGTCCGCCTCCGCCGCCCCGCCGAGCGCGACCGTCGCCCACGGCTCCCGCGTCCACGGGTCGACCGAGTCGAACGTGGGGCCCGGCGTGATCTCCTCGCCGTCGATGACGTGCCCGAAGTGATCCATCAGCCCTGCTCCCCCTCGGCCGCCAACTGCAGCGCCACGTCGATGATCATGTCCTCCTGGCCGCCGACCAGCCCGATCTCCCCGCAGCGGCGCAGGATCGCGTGCGCGGGCACCTTGTAGCGCTCGGCCGCGGTCTCCGCGTGCAGCAGGAACGACGAGTACACCCCGGCCCAGCCCTGCACGATCGCGTTGCGGTCCATCTTCGGCCAGCGGTTCAGGTACGGGCGGACGACGTCCTCGGCGGCGTCGATCAGCGCCATCGGGTCGACGCCGGTGGAGACGCCGAGCCGGTCGAACACCGCGGCGAGCACCTCGGTGGGCGAGTTGCCCGAGCCCGCACCGAGCGCGCACAGCGAGCCGTCGATGTAGCGGACACCGACCTCCTGCGCGATCACCGAGTTCGCGATGCCGAAGCTCAGGTTCTGGTGGCCGTGGTAGCCGACCCACGCCTCGTCCCCGACCTCCGCGACCAGCGCCTCGAACCGCGCCCGCGCCTCGTGCATGAGCAGTGCGCCCGCCGAGTCGGTGCAGTACGGGGCCTGGCAACCCGCGTCGACCATGATCCGCGCCTGCTTCGCCAGGTCCTCCGGCGACGTGCGGTGCGCCATCATGAGGAACCCGGCGGTCTCCATGCCGAGCTCCCGCGCCGCCGCGAAGTGCTGCGGCGAGACGTCGGCCTCGGTGCAGTGGGTGGCCACGCGCACCATGTCGGCGCCGGCGTCGCGGGCGCGCTTGAGGTCGTCCACGGTGCCGATCCCGGGCACCAGCAGCACCGCGATCTTCGCCTGCTTCGCCTCGTCGCGGGCCGCCGCGATGAGCGTCATCTCATCGGTGTGGGAGAAGCCGTAGTTGAAGCTTGATCCGCCGATGCCGTCGCCGTGGCTGACCTCGATGACGCCGATGCCGGCCCCGTCCAGCGCGCGGACGGTGTCGCGCACCTGCGCCTCCGTGAACTGGTGCGCCATCGCGTGGCTGCCGTCGCGCAGGGTGGTGTCGACCATGCGGACGTCGTGGGCGAGATCGGGGCGGCTCATGCCGGCACCTCCAGCTTCCGCGCCGCCATCAGCTCGCCCACCCGGGCGGCCGCCGCGGTCATGATGTCGAGGTTCCCGGCGTACTCCGGGAGGTAGTCGCCGTTGCCCTTGACCTCGAGGAACACGGCCACCCGGCCGTTGCCACCCCAGGAGGGACGGGGGTCGTCGAACTGTGGTTCGGCCCGCAGCGAGTACCCGGGCACGTACTCCTGCACCTGCGCGACCATCTCGTGCACCGAGCGCGTGATGGCGCCGTGGTCGGCGTCGGGGCCGGTCATGCAGAACACCGTGTCGCGCATGATCATCGGCGGTTCGACGGGGTTGAGGATGATGATCGCCTTACCCCGCTCCGCACCACCGACCTCCGACACCGCGCCGGAGGTGGTGTGCGTGAACTCGTCGATGTTGGCGCGGGTGCCCGGTCCGGCCGACCGCGAGGACACCGACGCCACGATCTCCGCGTACGGCACGGGGGTGACGCGCGAGACCGCGTGCACCATCGGGATCGTGGCCTGGCCGCCACAGGTGATCATCGAGACGTTCGGGGCGTCGACGTGGTCGTGCAGGTTCACCGGCGGGCAGACCATCGGGCCCAGGTGCGCGGGCGTCAGGTCGACGGCCTGGATCCCGGCCGCGGCGTAGCGCGGGGCGTTCGCGATGTGGGCGGCGGCCGACGTGGCCTCGAACACGATCTGCGGCAGCGGGTCCTGGCGCAGCAGCCAGTCGACGCCGTCGGCGGACGCCGCGATGCCCTGTTCCCGGGCACGGCGCAGGCCGTCGGACTCGACGACACCCACCATGTATCGGACGTCGATGACGTCGCTGCGCTGGAGTTTGGCCAGCAGATCGGTGCCGATGTTGCCCGGCCCGACGATCGCGGCGGGGACTGGTCCGGAGCTCATGGTGTCGAGCCTGACGTGCGGGCAGCCGCCGGGGAACCACGACGTTCCGACCAGCGGAACGCCCCTGCCGCAACTAGGTTCGTACCCGTTCACCGACCCACGAAGGAGCAGAGCATGGCGACCCCCGCCGACCCGTACACCTTCCTCCCCGAGGTGCCGACGTTCACCGTCACGAGCACCGACGTCGAGGACGGCAAGACCCTCCCCGCCCCGCACGCGAGCGGCGCGTTCGGTGTGCCCGGCGGCGAGGACCGCTCCCCGCAGCTGAGCTGGTCCGGCGCCCCCGAGGGCACGAAGAGCTTCGCCGTCACCGTCTACGACCCCGACGCCCCCACCGCGTCCGGCTTCTGGCACTGGGCCGCGTTCAACCTGCCCGCGTCGGTCACCTCGCTGGACGCGGACGCCGGTGCGCAGGGCGGTGCGAACCTCCCGTCCGGTGCGGTGCAGCTGAAGAACGACGGCGGCTTCGCCGGGTACATCGGCGCGGCCCCGCCCGCCGGGCACGGCCCGCACCGCTACTTCGTCGTGGTGCACGCGGTCGACGTCGAGGAGCTCGAGGTTCCCGAGGACGCCACCCCCGCGTTCCTCGGCTTCAACCTCTTCTCCCACACCCTCGGCCGCGCGACGATCACCCCGGTCTTCGAGCAGTAGACGGGTAGGTTGGACTCGTCCAGCGCACGGAGGGAGCCGGGTTGTTCCGATGGTCCGACCGGGGCTCCCCGGACGCGGCACCCGACGACCGCGCCCTCGCCGCCCGCAACGCCGCCACGCAGGCCTTCCTCGCCCTCGACGACGAGCAGCGGGCCACGGCCACCGCGGTCGACGCCGCGGATGAGCTGGGCACGGCCCGACGCCTGGGTGACGCGTGGCGGCAGGTCGCGGTCCTCGGCGACCACGCCACCGAGGCCTACCTGAACGCCACCACCGACACCCCGGCCGGACCCGCGACCCGCACCGCCGACGAGCGGGCGACGACGGAGATCGAGCGGGCCCGCGAGGCGATCCGCCGGTTCCGCTCGTCGCACGCCCGGGTACTGGACGAGGCCGCGCACCTGGTCACCGGCCTGCCGCGGTCGATCCACGAGGCGCGGGTCGCGCTCGTCGACGCACGGGCCGCCGTGGCGGGCACCGCCGGGGTCCGGTCGCGGCGGGCCGAGGAACGGCTCGCCGAGGCCGAGCTGTCCGCCGCCCGGCTCGACTCCCCCGGCCTGCGCGAACGCCGCGACGCCGTCGCCCGCACGCTGGAACTGGCCCGCGAGGCCCACACCCTCGCCGCCGACGCCCCGCGCACCGCCGCCCAGGTGCGCACTGCGCTGTCCAGCGTCACCACGCGCCGGGCCGCCGCGCAGACCCGCACCGACCGCATCCCGCCCGCCCTGTCCTCGCTGCGCCGGGAGTTCTCCGAGAAGTGCTCCCGCGACCTCGACGACGCCGAACGCCGCGCGCAGGCCTCACTCGTCGCGGCCGACACCGCCGTCACCGCCGCCCGTGCGCAGGCCGACGCGGGCGACTGGGACGACGCCGCCGACCAGATCGCCGCCGCACGTGCCGAGCTGGCCCGCGCCGAGGAGCGCGCCGACGCCGTCACCGACCGGCTCGCGGAGCTGCGCGACGTCCGCGCCGACCCCGCCCGCCACGCCGCCGACGCCCGGTTCGTCGTCCGCGACGCCCAGCGGCTCGTCGTCGACCGGGGGGTCGTGGCCGAGTTCGGGCCCGTCCTCGACGCCCAGTCGGTGCGGCTGCAGAACGCCGTCGAGCGGCTCGACGGCGTCCATCCGGACTACTGGTTCCACCTCACCGAGCTGCGCGGGGTCCGCGAGCGCGTCCAGCAGGTCGTCGAGCGGGTCCGGGCGGCCGCGGGCCGCTGACCGCACCCCCGCGGGTCGGGGTCCCGCGGCCGATCATCACTTGGCCGTGGCCGTTCGTGATCGCCGGGGCCGCGGCCCCGCCGAGGGCTCCGACGTGCGGATCGCACCGATCCCGGCCGCCACCCTCAGCCCCTGATCGCTCCCGACGCACGCTGCGGCCGTCCGCAGGGCAGTGGGGCGAGCGCGATCACGCCGGGCCGAGGTCCGAGCCGGGCGGGAACGGCGCGGCCGAGCGGCCGACCGGTCGGCCGCGGCCCCCGAGGGACCGGGTCAGGGGGTGAGCACCAGCTTCCCGGTGGTGCGCCCCAGCTCGCCGGCGCGGTGGGCGTGCGAGGCGCGCTCCAGCGGGAACGTCTCGGCGACGATGACCCGCAGGTTGCGCTGGTCGACCATCCGGGCGAGCTCGTCGAGGCCGTCGCCGTCGGGCTCGACGATCATCCCGGTGGCGCGCAGGCCGCGCTCCCGGGCGGCCGCGAGCGCGTCGGCGGCGGCGGCGGAGGGCAGGCAGATCATCAGGCCGTCGGGGCGCAGGACATCGAGCGAGCGCAGGGCGACGTCGCCGCCGATCAGGTCGTACACGACGTCGACGGGGTCGACGACCCGCTCGAACGCCTCCCGCCGGTAGTCGACGGCCTCGTCGACACCCAGGTCGTGCAGCAGGTCGTGCTTGCCCGACGACGCGGTACCGATCACGTACGCCCCGCGCGACTTCGCGATCTGCACGGCGAGGTGGCCGACCCCGCCCGCCGCGGCGTGGATCAGGACCCGCTGGCCGGGCTGGACGGCGGCGATGTCGACGAGGCTCTGCCACGCGGTGAGCCCGGCCAGCGGCAGCGCGGCGGCCGCGACCTCGCTGAGCCCGGCGGGGCGGTGTGCGAAGTGCCGCGACGGGGCCGTGACGAACTCCGCGTAGGCGGCGGCCTGGCGCGGGAACCAGGGCATCCCGAACACGGTGTCGCCGACGGCGAAGCGCGTGACTCCCGGGCCGACGGCGTCGACGGTGCCCGCGACGTCCCAACCGACCGTGAACGGCAGCGGCCCGAACACCTTCGACATCCCCGCACCGGAACGGGTCTTCCAGTCCACCGGGTTCACCCCGGCGGCGGCCACCCGCACCCGGATCTCGGTCGGCACCGGCTCGGGCACGGGGGCCGACCCGAGCACGAGCACCTCGGGCCCACCGAACGTCCGCTGCGTGATCGCGCGCATCGTCTCCACGGGCGGTTCCTACCAGGGCGCACGCGACGACGCCGGGCCGGCCGGCGCAATCGGTTCAGCGGGGCGGTGGCTGGTCGATCACCGTCGGTCGGCTGCTATCGGTACCGGCCGTGCGCTCCCAGGACAGGAAGCGGTCGGTCTCGGAGAGGAAGGCGCCCGCGATCCACAGCGCGACCACGGCGTCGTCGCCCAGCCCGATCAGCCCCAGGAGCAGCTCGGGCACGAGATCGACCGGTGACACCAGGTACGCCAGCCCGAGGACGATCAGGACGAGCCGCCCGCGGGCCTCCGGGAAGCGACCGGACGCCGCGGCGGTGACGAGGCGGGGCAGGGCCGTCAGGCGGTCGCCGATTCCGGGGGCGCCTGGCCGGCCGCCACGGGTGAGGGCCTTCCACAGAGCGGTGAAGGCGGCGATGCGGCGCGGTCCGAGAGTGGGCACATCGGACACAACGACGACGGGCACCCACACGTTCCCCAGACCGGGCCCCCTCTATCCTGCGCCCATCATGAACCGCGCACGACTCCTGCCGGCCGCACTGCTGGTGCTGGCCCTCGCCGGGTGCGGCGGGTCGGTCGCCGACCGCGACCGCCCCGATCCCGCCCGCGAACGGGCCGCGCCCGCGTCGCCGTTCTGCGCCGCGGTCCTGACGACCAACACCGCGCTCGCCCCGCTCAGCTCCCCCACCGCGCAGGGGATCCCGGCCGAGCAGCTGACCAACACCGCCGAGGCCGTGCGCGCCGGCACCGCCCAGCTGCTCGACACCGCGCCGGAGGAGATCCGGGCCGACGTCGAGCGGTACGTGCGGGTCGTCGACCTCCAGCTCGACGCACTGGTCGCCAACGGAGGCGACAGCGCGGCCCTCGCGGGCGACGCGGAGTTCACCGCGCAGGTCGACACCCCGGAGAACACGACGGCGAGCCAGCGGGTCCGCGACTATGTCGCCCGCAACTGCGTGGCGGGCGCGGCGGGCTGACGGGCGGTGGACACGACGGTTGCGGGCCAGGTTCTCGACGTCGCGCGGCGCCACGGTGCCGACACCGTGTTCGGGCTGCCCGGCGTGCACAACCTGGCGTTCTGGAACGCCGGCACGGCCCCGGTGGTCGTACGGCACGAGCAGACCGCGGTGTACGCCGCGGACGGCTGGGCGCGTACCACCGGTCGGCTCGGCGCGGCGGTCGTGACGACCGGGCCCGGGGCCGCCAACGCGGTGGCGGCGTTCGGTGAGGCGGCCGCGGCACACTCCCCGGTACTGCTGGTGGCCTCGGAGATCCCGCAGGCCCTGCACCGCGACGGGCGGGTGCGCGGCGTGCTGCACGAGTCGCGCGACCAGGCCGCGCTGTTCACCCCGCTCGCGAAGGCGGTGTTCACCCCGCGCACACCCGCGGAGGTCGCGGCGGTGATCGGGGAGGGCGCGGCGACGGCGCTCGCCCACCCGCGCGGGCCGGTCTACCTCGACGTGCCCGCGGACGTGCTGGGGCAGCCCGCGGGCCCGCTGCCGCCGGTGCCGGACCCGCCCGTCGCCGCGGTGACCGGGCTCGACGACGCCGCGGCCGTGCTCGCCGGCACCCGCGTCGTGCTGTGGGCGGGTGGTGACGCGGCCGACCACGCCGACGCCGTGGCCGCGCTGGCCTCGCACCTGGGCGCACCGGTCGTCACGAGCTTCCGGGGTCGCGGCGTCCCGCCCACCGCCCACGCCACCGCGCTCGGCCTGCCGCCGCACGAGCCCGAGCCCGCCGCGCTGATCGCCTCCGCCGACGTCCTGCTCGTCGTCGGCGGGGACCTCGACGGCATGAACACCCGGAACTGGACGATGCCCCGGCCGCCGCGACTCGTCGTCGTCGACGCGGCCGCGCCCGTCGACCCGCCGGAGTGGGCGGCGGACGCGACCGTCACCGGGCCCCTGGACGCCGCACTCCCCGGCCTGACCTCCCGCGTTCCGGCGGCGACGGCGTGGGCCCCGACCGGGATGCGGGCCGCCGTGCTCGACCGGCTGCGCACCGATCCCGCCACCGCCGAGGCACTGGCGCTCCTCGACGCCGTCGACCACGCCCGCACCCCCGACACCGTGCTCGTCTGCGACATGGCCGTCGCGGGCTACTGGGTCGGCGGGTACGCCCCCGCACCCGCACCGCGGCGGCTCGCCTACCCCGTCGGTTGGGGCACGCTCGGGTTCGGGCTGCCCGCCGCGCTCGGCGCCGCGGCGGCCGGGCACCCGGTGATCGCGGTCTGCGGCGACGGCGGCCTGATGATGGCGCTCGGCGAGCTCGCCACGCTGGTGCAGGAGCGGCTGCCGGTCACGGTCCTGGTCGTCGACGACGGCGGCTACGGGATGCTGCGCTACGACCAGCAGCGCGCCGGGCACCCCGAGCGCGGCGTCGACCTCGTGACTCCCGACTTCCCCGCCCTCGCCGCCGCGTTCGGCCTGCCCGCCACCGCCGTCGCGTCGGTCGCGGAGCTGCGCGAACCGCTCGCCGCCGCGGTCGCGACGGGCGGCCCGCACCTGCTGCGCGTCCCGGCCGTCCTCACGCCGCCCCGCACGACCTCCCCACGCTGGGCGGAGTAGCTCCAGATCTGTGATGCAGAGCACAGTGTCGTCGGAACAGTTGCGATATATCGTGATGGCACACGAGCTACTCAGTGCTATCGGAGCAGGAGGCTCGCAACGTCCAGGAGACGCGACATGAACAGCCCACGATTCCGGGGACACCCCCGGCACCCGCGCTTCGGCGCACCCGAGACGGCCGGTCCCGGCCCGTTCGCCCGGCCTTCGTTCGCCCGGCCCCCGTTCGGCGGACCGGCCGACGACGACACCGACGGACCCCGACGGCACGGCGGCCCCCGCGGCCGACGGCACGGCGGCGGCCCCCGCTTCGGCGGCCCGGCCTTCGGCCCCGGCTTCGGCCCGGGCGGGCGCGGCGGCCCCTTCGCCGGCGGCCCGCGCGGCCGTCGCGGACGCCGCACCTCGCGCGGTGACATCCGCGCTGCCGTACTGGCTCTGCTCTCCGAGCAGCCGCGGCACGGCTACGAGATCATCCAGGAGATCGCCGAGCGCTCCGGTGGCACCTGGCGCCCGAGCCCCGGCTCGGTGTACCCCACCATCTCCCAGCTCGAGGACGAGGGCCTGGTGTCGGTCGAGAAGACCGACGGCCGCCGGGTCGTCTCACTCACCGGGAGCGGCACGACCTACGTCGCCGAGCACCGCGCCGAGCTCGACGCGGTCTGGGAGCAGGTCGGGGCCGAGGCCGACAGCGAGGCCGGCGAGCTGTGGGAGCAGCTCGGCCAGCTCCACGCAGCGGCGCAGCAGGTGATGGGCGCCGGCACGCCGGAGCAGATCACCGCCGCCACCGCGGCCCTGACCGAGGCCCGCAAGACGATCTACCGGCTGCTCGCCGAGTAGTCGGCCCCGGTCCCGAACTGCAGTAAAGCCACCTTGCCGCCACGTGATGGCGGGAAGGTGGCTTTACTGCGATCAGGGGCAGGTGTCTCAGCAGTCGCGCAGCTCCGGGCTCTGGTTGAGCACCTGACCCCGGGGACTGATGAACTCGCGGTAGATCGCCGAGTCCACGTCCGCCGGGGCGAACGCCGCCACCCGGTGACAGTTCTGGAACGCGAGCACCACGCCGAAGTGCCGCTCCAGCGCCCCGCGGATGGCGTTGCTGGCCAGCGCGCGCAGCAGCTGCCCGCGCTCCTGCTCGGACGGCGGCGGCACCTCGTGCTCGCCGAACGGGCGGCCCGGGGCCTGGTCCGCCACGGCGGCCGAGACCGTCGACCAGGCGTAGGGCAGCGAGTCGCGGACGACGGCGACGAACTGCGCGTCGTCCATCTCGCCGCGGGCGGCATCGTCGAGCACGGAGGTGGGGACGTCGAGCGACATGCGGTTCTCCTAGCGGGTGGCGGTGGACAGCACCCCGGGCACGAAGCCGGGGTCGATCTGGGCGGCGAGGTCGGCGCCGACGGCCTTGTCGCCCCAGGCGCGGGCGTTGCGCAGGTGGAACTCGACGGTGCCGCGGTGGTAGGCGGACCAGTCACGCTCACGGGCGTCGAGGGCGGACCGCACGGCGGCGAGCGCGGCGAGGTTGGCCGGCTCCAGCGCGGAGACCGGCTGGACGCTCCCCCGCTCCGCCGCCCGCACCCACGACGACTGCTCGAACCAGCCGATCAGCGCGTCGCCGACCTGCTCGCGCAGGTACGCGACGTCGGCGTCGTCGGCGACCTTGTTGCCCAGCACCGCGAGCGCGACGCCGTGCCCGGCCGCGTGCTCCGCGTACTGGCGGAAGACCCCGACCCCGCGCCGGGTCGGTTCGCTGACCAGCACCGTCAGGTCGAACCGGGTGAACAGTCCGGATGCGAAGGCGTCGGCCCCGGCGGTCATGTCGACGACCACGTACTCGCCGGGACCATCGATGAGGTGGTTGAGGTAGAGCTCCACCGCACCGGTCTTGGAGTGGTAGCAGGAGACGCCGATGTCCGCCTCGTCGAACTCGCCGGTGACGAGCTGCTGCACCCCGGCGACCTCGACGGAGTACCGAGCGAGCAGCTCGCCCGCGGGGTCGAGGTCGAGCATCCGCGACCCGGGGCCCGGCGGCGTCGTCTTGATCATCGTCGCGGCCGAGGCGATGCGCGGGTTCGTGCCACGCACGTGGTCCTTCAGCCAGGTCAGGTCCGAGCCCAGCGGCCGCGGCGGCTCCCCGTCGTGGCCGAGGGCCTGACCCAGGTGCTGGTTGATGTCGGCGTCGATCGCCAGCACCGGGTGCCCCTGCTCGGCGAGGTACCGGCTGAACACCGCCGCCGACGTCGTCTTCCCGCTGCCGCCCTTGCCGACGAACGCGATGCGCACCCGGCCTCCCCTCACTCGTCCGACCCTGCCAGAACGGTGATGATAAGCGTTGTCACTATCGGGTGAGGGCGGTGGGCGGGCGCGCCGCGGAGGGTGACGACCATGATCAGCGACTCGGAACGCCCAGCGGGTCGGGCCCCGCACCCCGTACCGAAACGTCGATCACCCCCGTACCCCACCGGGCCGACCGCGGTGGTGGCGAGCAGGTCACCGCGCTGCGCTCCATGATCGGCGTTCCGGCACGGGCAGCGGGCCAGAGCCCGCACCCGGTTCCGGAACGTCGATCATGGTCCGGAAGCAGGCGCTCACCGGCCGGACCCACCGCATCCGCCGCCCGGACGGCGCGTCACGCACGACGATCACCACCGGCCACCGGCCACCGGCCACCGGCGGCTGCGGGCCGGCGCAGCCGGGTCAGTGGCAGCCGGGTCAGTGGCAGCCGGGTCAGTGGCAGCCGGGTCAGTGGCAGCCGGGTCAGTGGCGGCGGCGCGCCAGCACCTCGCGCAGCGGAGGCACCACGACCCCGTCGGCGGCCAGCTTGCGCCGGGCCCGCCGCCGCGCGACGAGGATCCCGACCGTCGCGAACGCCCAGATGACGTACTGCACCGTCCACGCCGCCCGGAACGCCTCCGGCGAGTACCCGCCCGCGCTGAGCCCCAGCACCACCCCGACCGCCTGCGCGACCAGCAGCGACGCCAGGAACCCGCCGATGTTGACGATGCCGACCGCGGTGCCCTGGCGGTGTCCGGGGTTGAACGTGCGCGCGTAGTCGAAGCCGATCATCGACCCCGGGCCGCCGAGGGCCAGGACGACGACGAGCACGACCAGCAGCCAGTGCGGGGCGGGTGGCGGCACGAGGAGGACGACCGTCCACGTGGCCGCGGTCAGCCCGATGACGGTGAGCACCAGCCACGAGCGACGTAGCGGGTGGCGGGCGGTGAACTCGCCGAACAGCGGCCCCGCGACGATCCCGACGCCCACGAACAGCGTCAGCAGCGCGCTCGCCTGCCCGGAGCTGAACCCCTGCCCGGCGACGAGGTACGGCACGCCCCACAGCAGCGCGAACACCGTGCCGGAGAACTGGGTGCCCATGTGCGTCCAGAGCCCGAGCCGCGTGCCCGGTTCGCGCCAGGACTTCTTCAGCCCGTCGACGATCTCCCGCGGCGACGGCGCCGGGGGCGGCGGGGCGGCCCCCGGCGGGCGGTTGCGGACGACCAGCAGCACCGCGATCGCGACGAACACCCCGAGCCCCGCGGCGGACAGGAACGCCGTCGACCACCCGGGCCCGTACAGCAGCGCGGCGAGCGGCAGCGCGGAGAGGACCTGGCCGAGCTGACCCAGCAGGCCCGTCAACTGCGTCATCAGCGGGACCCGGCGCACCGGGAACCACGCGTTGACGACGGCGAGCACGGAGATGAACGTCAGCGCGTCGCCGGTACCGACGAGCACCCGCGCGAAGATCGCCAGCGGCAGACCCGTCGCGAGCGCGAGAGCGACCTGCCCGGCCGCCATCGTCAGCGCCCCGACGACGACGAGCCGCTTCGCCCCGAACCGGTCGAGCAGCACCCCGACGGGGATCTGCAGGCTCGCGTAGACCAGCAGCTGGAGCACCACGAACCCGGACAGCACGGCGGGCGCGGCACCGAACCGGTCGGCCGCCTCCAGCCCCGCGACGCCGAACGAGGTGCGGTGCATGACGCCGACGAGGTAGGCGGACAACGCGACCACCCACACCACCCAGATGCGGCGGGAGGGCGTCGGGGCGGGCGTCGATGCCGGGGAGATCGCTTCCATGTCGGTACCCATGGTGCGCGATCGGGTCCCGGAACGGGATGCTGTGCGGGCAGGTTCACGTTGAGCCGGTGGGACGCAGTCGGAAAGCAGGAGGTGCGCGGTGCTGGAACCGGCCGAGCTGTACGAGATCGTGGACGACGCCCCGGCACTCGAGGAGCCCGTGCTGATCGTGGCGCTGGACGGTTTCGTCGACGCCGGCAACGCCGGACGACTGGCCCTGGAGGCACTGGAGACCAGCGGGAGCTCGTCGAGGACGATCGTGAGGTTCGACGTCGACCAGCTCGTCGACTACCGGTCGCGGCGGCCCCCGCTGCGCTTCGAGTCCGACCGATGGGCGGCCTACCACGGCCCGGAGCTCGACATCGTCGCGCTCACCGACACCGCGGAGACGCAGTTCCTGCTGCTGTCGGGTCCCGAGCCGGACACCCAGTGGGAGCGCTTCTCCGCCGCGGTCGAGCAGCTGGTGCAGCGCCTCGGCGTGCGATTGGTGATCAACCTCACCGCGATCCCGATGGCCGTGCCGCACACCCGCCCGATCGGGGTCACCGTGCACGGCACCCGCCCGGAGCTGACCGAGGGGCACGAGGCCTGGTTCGCCACCGCCGAGGTGCCCGGCAGCGCCGTCGCGCTGATGGAGTTCCGGCTCGGCGAGGCGGGGCACGACGCGATGGGGTTCGCGGTGCACGTGCCGCACTACCTCGCGCGCTCGGAGTACCCGCAGGCCGCACGCGTGCTGCTCGACCACGTCGGGCTCGCCGCCGGGCTCTACCTCCCCACCGAGTCGCTGTCGGCCGCCGCCGAGCGCGCCGAGGCGGAGATCGCGGAGCAGGTCGCGGGCTCGGAGGAGGTCGCGCAGGTCGTCTCCGCGCTGGAGCGGCAGTACGACACCGTGTCCTCCGGGCGCGGCGAGCGCGGCGGGATGGGCCTGTCCGGTGAGCTGCCCAGCGCCGACGAGCTGGCGGCCGAGGTCGAGAAGTTCCTCGCCGACCAGGACGACGAGAAGGGCGGCAAGGGCGACCCGGGGCCGATCACCCCGGGCTGACCCGCGCCTGCGAGCTGCGACTCACTCCAGGTACGGGCGCGGTGGCGGCGAGTAGGACGGGCGCATGACACCAGCGCCCGTCCGCGTCGCCATCGCCTGCCAGGGCGGCGGCAGCCACACCGCGTTCACCGCCGGTGTGCTGTCGCGCCTGCTGAGCTCCCCCGAGCTGGCCGGCCGGGAGGTCGTCGGGATCAGCGGCACCTCCGGCGGGGCCATCTGCGCGACGGTGGCGTGGGCGGCGCTGCGCGAGGGCCGACGTCACGAGGCCGGCGCGCGCCTGACCGCGTTCTGGGAGGACAACTCCGCCCGGTGGCCGCTGGACAAGCTGCTCAACGCGACGCTGGTGTCGACGGCCCTGTGGCAGAGCGTGGGTCTGCTGCCGTCGGTCAGCCCGTACCTGGTCCCGCGGTGGCTCGACGGGTCCGGGACCTTCACGCGGCTGCTCCGCAAGCACATCGACTTCGACGCGCTGAGCGTCGACCGCGACGGCGTCGAGCCGATGCTCGCCCTCGGGGCGGTCGACGTCGTGTCCGGGAGGTTCCGTGCGTTCTGCAACCGGCGCGAGCGGATCACCCCGGACATGGTGCTCGCCTCGGCCGCGATCCCCCAGTTGTTCAAGGCCGTGCACATCGGCGACGGCGTCTACTGGGACGGACTGTTCTCGCAGAACCCGCCCACCGCCGACCTGCTCGAGGCCGCGCCGGACGAGCTGTGGGTCATCCAGATCAACCCGAGCGAGAGCCGCGAGCCCCGGACGGTGCTCGACATCAGCGACCGCCGCAACGAGCTCGCCGGCAACATCTCGCTCTACCAGGAGCTGAACTCGATCGAGCGCGTCGACCAGCTGCTGGAGAGCGGGATGCTGTCACCGGGCGCGGGCTACAAGAAGGTCCGGGTGCGGGTGATCGAGCTGTCCCGCTCGGTCCTGCCCCGGTGGCTCGGCTCGGCGTCCAAGACCGACCGCAGCCCGCGGTTCCTGCGCCGCCTGATCGCGCACGGCGAGGAGCGGGCCGACCGCTTCCTCGCTGCGCTGCGCTTCGAGCAGGCGTGGCGCGACGGCGACCTCGGCGCCGTCGGCTCGATGTTCACCGACGACGCCGAGCTGATGAGCAGCTACCCGTTCCCCCGGTCCGGCACGGATCTGCGCGGCTACGTCGCCCGCTGGTTCGACGGCCCGATCACGGTCGACAGCGACCGCAAGCAGGTCGCCGGCGACGACGTCATCTGGACGGTGCGGCTCCCCGCCGGTGACGACCGACCGATCACCTACGGCCGGGCGACCGCGACGTTCGACGGGGACCGCGTCTCCGCGCTGCGCCTGGGCCCGATGGACTGAGACCCGGTCAGAGACGCGTCTCGCAGTTGCGGAGCACGTCGGCGGAGTCGGCGCGCACGGTGTCCACACCCCCGCCGCAGTCGACGACGTCGACCTCACCGTCGACGGCGGACACCTCGTCGTCGCCCGCGCCGGCCGACACGGTGTCGCGCCCCGCCCCGGGGTCGACGACGTCCGCTCCCGCACCGGTGTCGATCGTGTCGGCGTCGGCCCCGCCCAGCACCTCGTCGCCGCCGTCACCGCTGCGCAGGACGTCGCGACCGGCGCCGCCCAGCACGCAGTCGTTGCCGCCGAGGAGGTCGGCGGTGTCGTTGCCGGCGAGCAGGTCGACGCGGTCGGCGCCCGCCGTGCCCCGCAGGACGTCGGCACCCGCGGTGCCGGTCCGGCCAGGGGTGGGTGCGGTGTCGCACGCGGTGACCGGGACGGGCTCGAAGTCGTAGGTCGTGGTGAGGCCCGCCGAGGAGATGCGGACGGTGTCGAAGCCCCCGGCGATGCCGGCGTCGTTGGCCGAGGTGTCGCCCGCGTTGAGCGCGAGGAGGAACGCGGTGCCGCCGGCGGGCAGGTCGTCGAGGGAGTCGCCGCAGGTCAGGCCCTCGCGGGTCTGGACGGCTGTCGCGGTGGTCGACGGTCCGAGGGTGAGCGTGTGCCATCCGTCCCCGCCGACCGTCGCCACGTAGTCGTAGCGGCACTCGTAGAAGCTCGCAGGCGGCGTCGCGTCCTGGGCGCTGTCGACGTAGACGTTGACGTAGTACTGCTCCGGCGCCTTGTTCCCCGCCGCCGGGTCGATGTAGTAGTCGACGGCCAGCCCGAGCGTCGCGGTCGGCGACGTCGCCACGCGCTGGATGATGAACTTGCTCGCCGCCGGGCTCGCCGCGATCGGCCCGAACCGCACCGCTCCCGCGCCGCTGGTCGACGGTCCGGCCTGGAACGCCGTGGTCGTGTCGTTCGGCGCCGGCGCGATCGACCAGCCCTTCAGGTCCTCCGGCGTGACGACCACCGTGGTGGCGGCCTGGGCCGCCGTCGCCGGTACGAGCAGGAGTGCGGCGACAGCGGTGGTGATCAGTCCGGTGCGAGCTCGGGTCGAGAGCATGGCGGTGACTCCAGGTGACGGGGCGGCGACGACGTGTCGACCTGGATTCGAGGCGATCATGCAGCCTGTTACGACTGAGCGGCTCAGTTCACTCGCCTGAATGGCCCCCATTGACAGACCTTGATCACTCCCTGACGTCTCACTCCACGACGTCGAGCGCGGCGCCGACGATGCTGTCGGCGTCGAGACCGTGGTGGCGGAACACCGACTCCAGGTCACCGGACTGGCCGAACCGGGAGACGCCCAGGTGCGTGGCGGGGACGCGGTTGATCCCGGCCAGGAACGCGAGCGTGTGCGGGTGCCCGTCCAGGACCGTCACCAGCGGTGCGGCGCGACGGGCCGGGAACGCCGCGTCGAGGATCCAGGTGTCGGCGTCACCGCGTCCCGCGCGCGCCTGCACGGCATCGAAGACGAGCCCGGGGCTCGTCACGCAGACGACGTCGCAGGGGTGGCCCTGCGACTCGAGGCGCTCCGCCGCGGCGAGGGCCTCGGGCACGACCGCGCCCATCACCGCGATCGTGACCGCGGGTGTGGACGCGGCGCGGCGCAGCGGGTAGGCCCCCGCGACGACCTGGCGGCGGCGGCGCTCCCGCGCGGCCGCGTCGGAGGGCATCGCGGCGAGCGACTGGTCGACCGGGCGCGTGGAGAGCCGCAGGTACGCCGAGCGCCCGCCGGGGCGGCCGAGCCGGGCCAGCGACGCCAGCAGCGTCCACTCGACGTCGATCGCGAACGCGGGCTCGTAGCTGGTGCAGTCCGGCTGCTCCAGGCCCACCGACGGCGTGGTGATCGACTGGTGCGCCCCGCCCTCCGGTGCGAGCGCGACCCCGGACGGCGTGCCGACCAGGATCGACTGCCCGCCGGCGTACATCCCGAACGACCACGGCTCCAGCGCGCGCTCGACGAACGGGTCGTAGAGGACCCCGATCGGCAGCAGCGGGGTGCCCCAGCGGCTCCACGTGGCACCCAGCTCACCGAGCAGCCCGACCAGGTTGGTCTCGGCGATGCCCAGCTCCAGGTGCTGGCCGTCGGGGCGCTCGCGCCAGTGCAGGATCGTCTCGGGGTCGTCGGCGAACCAGTCGACCTGTTCGCGCGCGGCCCACACGCCGACCTTGTTCACCCAGCCGCCGAGGTTCGTCGAGCTCGACACGTCCGGGCACAGCGTGACGACCTGCTTCGCCGCCTCCGGGGCGGCGCGGGTGAGGTCGAGCAGCGCACGCCCGAGCGCGGCCTGCGTGGTGGCCGTGCCGGACGGGGTGCGCCCGATGTCGGTGGGCAGCGGTGGGACCGCCGCGACGGTGACGGGCTCGCGCCGCAGCCGCTCCCCCACCTCCGCGCACATCTCGGCGGCCGCACCGGCGGGCAGCGGGGCCCACGGTGCGTCGACGTCGGCGCCGACCGAGGCGGCCAGCTCCGCGAACTGCTCGTGGGTGAGCAGCGAGGAGTGGTTCTGCGGGTGGCCCTCACTCGCCAGGCCGTGCCCCTTGACGGTGTAGGCGAACACGACGGTGGGGCGGGTGTCGTCGATCGCGGCGAACGCGGTGCGCAGCGCACTGAGGTCGTGGCCGCCGAGGTTGCGGATCGCGGCGTGCAGCGTGGGGTCGTCGAGGCCGGCGACGAGCTCCGCGAGCTTCGCGTCCTCACCCGGGAGCCGTTCGCGCAGCTGGGCGGGGGTGCAGCGCAGCAGTCGCTGGTACTCCGGGTTGGGCATCTCGTCGATCCGGGCGCGCAGCACGTCACCGCCGGGGCGGGTGAACAGCTCGTCGAGCAGGGCGCCGTACTTGACGGTGAGGACCTGCCAGCCCGCGGCGTCGAACATGCCCTGCAGGCGGGTGGCGCCGATGTTGGGGACGACGCGGTCGAGGCTCTGCCGGTTCAGGTCGACGATCCAGACGACCTCGCCGAGCTCGCCGACCATCGGGTCGAGGACGGCCTCCCAGCAGGCGCCCTCGTCGAGCTCCGCGTCGCCGACCAGGGAGTACTGGCGGCCCTCGCCTGCGCGGACGTAGCGGCGGGCGATCGCGCCCCAGATCGGGGCGGTCGCGCCGATGCCGACGGACCCCGTGGAGTAGTCGACGGGGTCGGGGTCCTTGGACCGGCTCGGGTAGCTCTGCAGGCCGCCGAACTCGCGCAGCGTCTCCAGCTTCTCCGCGGACAGCTCGCCGAGCAGGTGGTTGATGGCGTGCAGGACCGGCGAGGCGTGCGGCTTGACCGACACCCGG
Organism: Pseudonocardia abyssalis; assembly: GCF_019263705.2. Taxonomy (NCBI): domain Bacteria; kingdom Bacillati; phylum Actinomycetota; class Actinomycetes; order Pseudonocardiales; family Pseudonocardiaceae; genus Pseudonocardia; species Pseudonocardia abyssalis. The sequence continues at coordinate 359,477 of NZ_JADQDK010000001.1, read as the reverse complement.
TCCTCGCGGCGCAGGTGCTCGAACCACAGCGCGGTCATGATCGTCACCATCGACGCGCTCGACGCCTGGTGCCCGCCGACCTTCAGCCCGCCCGGGTTGGGCCGCACCCGGTTCGCGTGGTGCACGATCGCGGTGGCCAGCCACAGGACCCGCTGCTCGATGGTGCGCAGGACGTCGTCGCTCATCCGTCCACTGCACCACCGGGGCGAGGTGTGCACAACCCAGGCCGTTCACGCCGAGCAGAATGCTCGCTTCCGACTCGATACCGGGCAGAATGCCCGGTATGGATGCCACCGACGCCCGCCTGCTGCAGGCCCTCACCGAGTCCCCCCGCGCCTCGGTGCTCGCGTTGGCGCAGCGGCTCGGGATCTCCCGCAACACCGTGCAGGCGCGGCTGGCCGGGCTGGAGGCGCGCGGCGTACTCGGTTCCTTCGAGCGGCGGATCGACCCGTCCGCGCTCGGCTACCCGCTCACCGCGTTCGTCTCGGTGCAGCTGGTGCAGCAACGACTGGCCGAGGTGGCCGACGCCCTGGAACGGGTCCCCGAGGTCGTCGAGGTGCTGGGACTCTCCGGCGAGGCCGACCTGCTGTGCCAGGTCGTCGCCCGCGACGCCGACGACCTCTACCGCATCGCCGGACAGCTCCTGGCGACCGACGGGGTGGAGCGCACGACCACGTCGCTGGTGATGCGCCGGCTCGTGGAGCACCGGCTCGGACCGCTGCTGGAGCGGATCAGCGGCATGTGACAACCGCGCGGCGATCCTGCTCCTGCGGTTGACGCTTCCGGTGACCGGGGCGGACCGTGTCGTGAACGACCGAATGGTCCGTCCGGGAGACTCCGGACGGGCGCAGGACACGAGCTGTGAGGGGGAGGCCCCGTTCCACCGGGGCCGACGACGATGACCATTCAGGAGACACCGCACAGCGAGGAGCCCGTCTCGGACGGGCCACCCTCCGACACCCCGGCGACCGCGGCCGCCGACCAACGCCACCCCGTCGACCGCGTGATCTTCGGCATCGCCGCCGTGCTGGTGATCGCGTTCATCGTCTGGGGCGCGTCGTCCACCGACACGCTCAGCGCCGTCGCCTCGAACGTCCTCACCGGCATCATGAACGCCGGCGGCTGGGCGTTCGTGCTGGCCGCGAGCGGGTTCGTGGTGTTCGCGCTCTACCTGGCGTTCAGCCGGTTCGGCAAGATCCCGCTGGGCCGCGACGACGAGGGGCCGGAGTTCCGGACCGTGTCGTGGATCGCGATGATGTTCAGCGCGGGCATGGGCATCGGCCTCATGTTCTACGGGGTGAGCGAGCCGCTGTCGCACTTCACCTCTCCCCCGCCCGGCACGGTCGCCGCGGGTGACCCGGCGGCTCTCGACATCGCCATGGCCACCACGCTGTTCCACTGGACGCTGCACCCGTGGGCCATCTACGCCGTGGTCGGTCTCGCGATCGCCTACTCCACGTTCCGCCGCGGCCGCCGCCAGCTGATCAGCTCGGCGTTCGCGCCGCTGCTGGGCGAGAAGCGCACCGAGGGCCCGCTGGGCAAGGCCATCGACGTCCTCGCGATCTTCGCGACGCTGTTCGGCTCGGCCGCCTCGCTCGGCCTGGGCGCCCTGCAGATCGGCGCGGGCCTGCAGATCAACGGCTTCCCCGTCCCCGACGCGATCAAGCCGCTGCTCGTGGGGATCATCGCGGTGCTGACGATCGCGTTCGTCTGCTCGGCCGTCACCGGTGTCGCGAAGGGCATCCAGTGGCTGTCCAACATCAACATGGTGCTGGCGGGCGTGCTCGCCGTCGTCGTGTTCGTCGGCGGCCCGACGATCCTGATCCTCAACCTGCTGCCCACCGCGATCGGCGACTACGTCGGCAACCTCTCCGAGATGGCCTCGCGCACCGCGGCCAACGGCGGCGACCCGACGGCCGAGTGGCTGGCCGGCTGGACCGTCTTCTACTGGGCGTGGTGGATCTCCTGGACGCCGTTCGTCGGCATGTTCATCGCCCGGATCAGCCGCGGGCGCTCGATCCGCCAGTTCGTCACCGGCGTCATCCTCATCCCGAGCGCCGTGTCCCTGGTCTGGTTCGCGATCTTCGGCGGGGCGGCGATCGACCAGCAGCGCTCCGTCGACCCGACCGGCACCCTCGGCCTCGCGTCGCAGTCGACCGAGGGCCAGCTGTTCGGGCTCCTCGGCTCGATGCCGGGCGGCAGCTTCCTCAGCATCCTCGCGATGGTGCTGATCGCGATCTTCTTCGTCTCCGGGGCCGACGCCGCGTCCGTCGTCATGGGCACGCTGTCCTCGCGCGGCTCGATCGAGCCCGCCCGCTGGGTGGTGATCTTCTGGGGCATCGTGATGGGCGGCATCGCGATCATCATGTTGATCGTGAGCCCGGGCAACGAGGCACTGCAGGGCATCCAGAACATCACGATCATCATGGCCGCGCCGTTCGCGATCGTGATGGTGGCGCTGTGCGTCGCACTCACCAAGGACCTGCGCAACGACCCCCTGATGCGGCGCGACGTCCGCTCCCAGGAGGCCGTCGAGCAGGCGGTGGACTACGGCACCCAGAACTACGGTGACGCCTTCCACCTGTCGGTGAAGAAGCTGCCCGCCGACAAGGCGGAGAGCTAGAGCTCCAGCACGACCTTGCCGGTGACGCGGCGCTCGTCGATCGTGACGAGCGCCGCGTCCGCCTCGTCCAGGGGGAACCTCGCGCTGATGATCGGGTCGAGCGCGCCGGAGCGCAGGTGCGGCTCCAGGTCGGCCCACTGCTCCGCGACGTAGCCGGGACGGCCGAGGGCGAACGCACCCCATCCGACGCCGACGACGTCGACGTTGTTGAGCAGCAGCCGGTTGACCTTCACCGTGGGGATGTCCCCCGCGGTGAAGCCGACGACGAGCAGCCGGCCCTCGGGGCGCAGGCAGCGCAGGGAGTCGGTGAAGCGGTCGCCGCCCACCGGGTCGACGACGAGGTCGACGCCGCCGAGCTCCTTGACCGCGTCGCGGAAGCCCTCGACGAGCACCGCGTGCGTCGCCCCGGCCGCGCGGGCGACCTCGGCCTTCTCCGGCGTCGAGACGACGGCGACCACCTCGGCACCCAGCGCGGCCGCGAGCTGGACGCACGCGGTGCCGACGCCGCCCGCCGCGCCCTGCACGAGCACCCGCTGCCCGGCCTCGAGGTGGCCACGGCGGCGCAGGGCGAACTGCGCGGTGAGGTAGTTCATCGGCAGGCACGCGCCCGCGGCGAAGGTGACCTCGTCGGGGAGCGGGAAGACGTGACCGGCGTGCACGGCCGCCACCTCGGCGAACGCGCCGATGGTGGTGAACGCCGACACGCGGTCGCCCGCCCGGACGGAGGCCCCGTCCGGCGCCTCGCGCACGACCCCGGCGATCTCCGAGCCCAGGGTGAACGGCGGGTCGGGCTTGTACTGGTAGAGCCCCTTGCTCTGCAGGACGTCGGGGAAGTTGACGCCCGCGGCGCGCACGTCGATCAGGATCTGGTCGGCCCCGCGCTGCGGCTCCGGGACCTCCCGCACCTCCACCGCCGCCGGACCCTCCAGCCGCACCACCTGCACTGCACGCACGCGCCACCTCCGCTTCGTCGACGGCCATCCCACCACAGCACGGGGGCCCGCCCACGAGTCGTGCGGGACCTCAGGCGGGGACTCCGTCGCCGTAGTGGGCGGAGTGGCGGGAGCGGGTGAGTTCGTCGACCAGCGCGATCACCCAGCCGTCGACGCGCTGCTGGACGCGTTCGAGGCCGTCGAGCTCGCACGCGAGGTCCAGGGCGTGCCCCTCTCCCCCGTCGAGGGCCCGGCGCAGGTCGCCGCGCACGCGTTCGATCCGGGCGCGGCAGCCGTCGGCGGTCTCGACGTGGGCGTCGAGGCGGGTGCGCTGGTCGTCGGAGATCCCGGACGGGACCGAGGCGACGAGCTGCTCGAGGCGGTGTGGGTGCACGGATCTCCCCCTGCTGTGATCGTGGACACAGCAGACGCTAGACACCCCCGGCCGTTCACGGAAGGCCCCTACCGTCCGCGCCGTGGCGTACCTGAACGACACCGCCCTGTTCCTCCGCGAGTTCGCCCGCGACCCACTGCACACCGCCGCGGTGGCGCCCAGCTCGTCGGCGCTGGCCAGGGCCATGGTGGCCCCCGTCCCCGCGGACGCGACGGTGGTCGAGCTCGGCCCGGGCACCGGCGCGTTCACCCGCGCGCTCCGGGAACGGGATCCCGCACGGCACGTCGCCGTCGAGCTCAACCCGCGCTGGGCGAGGTTGATCACACGGCGGCACCCGGGCGTCGACGTCGCCCTGGCCGACGCCCGCACGCTGCCCGCGCTGCTCGCCGAGCGGGGCATCTCGAGGGTGGACGCCGTGGTCAGCGGCCTGCCATGGGTCGCCTACGCCGACGGATCACTGCACCGGGTGATCGCCGACGCGCTCGCCCCCACGGGTGTGTTCACCCAGTTCGCCTACTCCGCGACGCGCTGGGCCCCGCCCGCCCGGCGACAGCTCGCCGACCTCCGGACGCACTTCGCGCAGGTCGTCACCACGCCGGTCGTCTGGCGGAACCTGCCGCCCGCCGTGGTCCACGAGGCACGCACGCCGCTCCGCCGATGAGTCACCCCACCCCCGTCGATCGGCCCGACGGGGCAGTGCCAAGGTGGGTCGAGTGCGACTCGTATTCGGCCCGGAGGACGTGGAGGTCTACGCCGCTGCCCGCGACCGGCTGCGGCTGCACATCGTCGCCTGGGCGCGGCGCCGGAGCATCGAGGTCGAACCCGCCCTCGTCGCGGCCGCACTGGACCACAAGCACGGCGTCGACGGCCGGCTCGGCCACTGGACCCGCGCCCACGTCGCCGATGCGCTCGCCGTCTGGTTCCCCCGCACGGTCGCGCTGCGCGACGACGACCGCGACGCCGTCCCCGTGGCCCTGCACGCCCTGATCGGTTTCCTCGCCGAGCACGACTGGCTCGACTCGCGCTCCGCCCCGGCCGCGGAGCTGCACGCGCAGGTCGACGGGTCCACCCCCGCCCTGCACGACGCCCTGGACGACGAGCGCAACCACGACCTCGGCACCTTCTGGGCCGTGCAGATGCTGCGCCACGACGTGCCGACCGGGGACGCGTCGGCCGTCACCCGGTTCCTGGAGCAGGTCGACCGCGGCGAGCTGGAGATCGACCGGGCCGCGCTCGCGGAGATCACCAGCCGCCAGCGGATCCCCGAGCAGACCCCGCCGCCCCCGCTGCTGCCGGTGCTGCTGCCCGGGGCGGCGCAGCTGCTCGCCGCGGCCGACTCCTCGGTCGCGCTGTCCCGCCTGCGCGCGTTCACCCGCTGGGTGCGGGCCGGGCGAGCGGTCACCCGCGAGGGGCGGCTGCTGCTCGGCGACGCCCGCTCCGTCGCCGAGCAGCTCGACCTCGACCACTTCTCCCGCGCCCGCGCCCGCACCAGCGACGACCTCCCCGAGATCACGCTGCTGCTGACGTGGGCGAAGCAGGCCCGGCTGGTGCGCGTCGTCAACGGGCGGCTGGTGCAGGTCAAGAGCGCGGCCCCGCTGCTGAGCAGGCCGATCGAGCTGTGGCGCCGCGCCTTCGAGGCCGTCGGGCGGATCGGTGAGCACTTCGGCGGCAGCAACGTGTTCGGCGCGCCGTCGCTGTTCGGGATGAGCCTGGGCGAGGCGCTGCCGATCCTGCTGCACCAGCTCTACGCGGCGGGCGGTGACCCGATCCCGGTCGAGCGCTTCCACAAGGCGGTCCGCGAGACCGTCAACCGGCGGATGGGGTGCGTCGTCGACGACCTGGCCGGTGACGTCGAGCAGCGGCTGTGGCGCCGCGACGTCACCGCCCTGCTCGACGCACTGGAGCTGCTCGGCGCCGTACACCTCTCGGAGAGCCTCGACACCGACGACCACGAGGAGCTCGCGGAGCTCGCCGGCCGCGACGACCCCGACCCGACCTGGGTGGAGCTGACGCCGATCGGGCTGTGGGCGGTGCACGAGGTGCTCGTCGACTCCGGGGTGCACGTGCCGCTGGTCGGCGAGCTGGCCGACGAGGACGTCGAGTACGTCTGCGTCCGGATGGCCCGTGCGCGCCCCGAGGTGGCCGACGCCGAGCTGGCCGCGTGGGTCACCGCCCGGCCGGGGCGGGCCGCCGCGCAGGAGCTCATGCGCTTCCTGAACCGGGTGGAGGAGCCGCGGCACCGGGACCTGGCCCTGCGGGCACTCGCCCGCACCGGCAGCCCCGCCCGCGAGCGCAGCAGGCGCGCGCACCGGCCGGTGGCGACCGGCACCCAGCCGCGGGTCGAGTGCGACGCGCGGGCGCGCCGACCCTGATCCCTGACCCGGCGCGCCGGGTCAGGGGCGCCCGGTCGTCCGGCGGGTCCGACGCCGCCAGAACGTGAGCGCCCACAGCCCGTAGACGCCGAGCGTGGCGACGACGATCGCCGTGCCCGACTCCGCGAGGCCGAGCCCGAGCGCCACCAGGAACACCGCCACGAGGACGACCGGGAGGGTGAGGACGAGCAGGGTCGTGGTGCGGCCGGAGCCCCAGCGGCGCGGACGGAGCGCACCGGCCGTCAGCGTGCCGAAGAGGGTGCCGCTCAGCGTCCAGAACAGCAGGCCGGTCTCGAAGGAGACGTTCTCCAGCACCAGGACGTGCGCGAGCGCCCCGAGCACGAGGGCCCCGGCCAGTACCGCGCGGCGGGGACGGGGTGGTGGGGTCTCCTCGACGGGCTCCGGGGCCGGCTGCGGCCACGGCGCGCCGGGGTCGGGGATCGAACGGCTCTGGAGAGGGCGGCTCCGCATCGAACGGTCCTGGGCCGGGATGCTCGGGGCCGGGAAGCTCGGGGCCGGACCGCTCGGGACCGGGTGGCCGGCGGCCTGCCCGTTCGGGATCGGGTGGTACGGCGCCGGACCGTCCGGTCCGCCGTCGTGCACGGCCCGACCGGCCGGGGGCGGGGCGGGGTTCCGGGGCGGTCCGGCGGCCGCCGCCACGGGCACCGTCGCGGCGTCCGGCACGGGTGCCGGGTCCAGCGCCGCGCGGGCGTCGGCGGCCAGCGCCCCCGCGGTGGCGTACCGCTCGGCCGGGTCCTTCGCCATCGCCCGCGCCACCACGGCGTCGAGCCCGGCCGGGGCTCCGTGCTCCGACGGGCGCGGCGGGGTGTCGTGCACGTGGGCGTTCATCAGCGCGGCGGGCTCGAGGTCGGGGAACGGGCGGCGTCCGGTCAACGACTCGAACAGCAGGCAGCCGAGTGCGTAGACGTCGGACCGGCCGTCGACCTCCAGGCCGCTGAACCGCTCGGGCGCCATGTAGTCGAGCGTGCCGACGGTGGCGCCGCTGGCCGTGAGCGAACCGCCCGAGGTCTGACGGGCGATGCCGAAGTCACCGAGGTAGGCGAACCGGGGCGTGCTGGGCCGGTCGCGGGTGAGGAACACGTTGGCGGGCTTGACGTCGCGGTGCACCAGACCCGCCTCGTGCGCGGCGTCCAGTGCGCTCGCGACCTGCCCGGTCATCGCGACGGCGGACCCGACGTCGAGCGGTCCGGAGCCGGAGAGGACCGCCGCGAGGTCGTCGCCGTCGACGAAGCGCATGTCGAGGAACAGCTGCCCGTCGATCTCACCGTGCTTGTGGATCGGGACGACGTGCGGGTCGGTGAGCTGCGCGGCCACCAGCGCCTCGCGGCGGAACCGCTGCCGGTACTCCGGATCCGCGGAGAGGTCGACGGTGAGCACCTTGAGGGCGACCGTGCGGGCCAGGTCGGTGTCGAAGGCGCGGAAGACCCGGCCCATCCCGCCCTGCCCGAGCAGGCCGTCGAGCCGGTAGGGACCGAACATCTCCGACACCCCGTGCCTCCGTCCCCGAACCGCCCGGTGGAGCCTACCCGCGCGGGTGCATGATGGCCGGATGCCGCGGATCGATCATGGATTCCCGATCGACGGCGACACCTGCGCGGCCTGGCTGTACCGCCCCGACGGCGACGGGCCGGTCCCCTGCGTCGTGCTCGCGCACGGGTTCGGGATGACCCGCGACTGCCGTCTCGACGCCTGGGCGCAGCGGTTCACCGCAGCCGGGTTCGCCGCGCTGGTCTTCGACTACCGCGGCTTCGGCGACTCCGGCGGCCGGCACCGCCAGGTCCTCGACATCGCCGCACAGCGGGCCGACTGGCGCGCCGCCGTCGCGCACGTCCGGGCCACCGAGGGGGTGGACCCCGACCGCGTCGCGCTGTGGGGCACCTCGTTCAGCGGCGGGCACGTGCTCTCCGTCGCGGCCGACGATCCGCGGATCGCCGCCGTCGTGGCGCAGGTGCCCTTCGTCGACGGTCCGGCGCTGCTGCGCGGGGCAGGAGCGCGCCGCGGGCCACGGGAGCCCGGCGCCCTCGCCGCCCGCGTCCGGCACACCGCCCGGCTGGTCGCGGCCGCCGTGCGCGACGAGCTGCGCGGCCGGCTCGGGCGCGACCCGCTGCTGGTACCCGTGGCGGGCGAGGTCGGCAGCGGGGCGGTGATCGCCGGGCCCGGCGCGGAGCGCGCGATCCGCCATCTCGTGCCCGAGGGCGTCGCGTGGCGCAACGAGGTGGCCGCGCGGATCGCGCTGCGCGTGCCGCTGGACCGGCCGGGGCGCCGCGCGTCGGAGATCGGGTGCCCGCTGCTGGTCGCGGTGTGCGACGGCGACACCGTGACCCCGCCCGGCCCGGCTCTCGCGGTGGTGGCCGCGGCCCCGCGCGGCGAGACCGTCCGGCACGCGTTCACGCACTTCGAGGCCTACGTCGGCGCCGGGTTCGAGGTGCTGTGCACCCAGGAGGTGGAGTTCCTCAGCCGGCACCTGATCGGGCCGGCCGGAACCACAGCGACGCCGCCCACAGCCCGTAGACCACCAACGCCACCACCGTGAAGACGATCCCGGCCGAGGCGTTGTCGGGCGCGTCGCTGGAGTATCCGGTGGGCAGCGCGCCGATCACCAGGGCGAGGAACACGCCGATCGCTACGACCGGGACCGCGACGACGACCAGGGCCACCCGCTGCCCGGGGCCCCACGACGGCTTCCGCCGGTTGTCCACGGCCAGCGTGCCGAACACGATCCCGGACAGCCACATCATCACGAGGATCCCGTTGAGTTCGAACGTGGCCAGTACCAGCAGGTGCAGCAGCGCGCCGATGCCGATCCCGACGATCACGGGCGTCGACGGGGCACGGCGACCCGGCGACCCCGGCCCGAACGACCCCGGCCCCGAGCTCCCGGGCCCCGACGACCGGGCGTCCAGCGGACGGGAGAGACCGGCCGGCGCGGCGTACGCCACCCGGTGCACCGAGCCGAGGGCGTCGCCGGAGCGCACCACCGAGCCCGGGCCGACACCGGGCGTGACCAGCAGCCCGGCCTGCGGGTCGGCGACCGGTCCGCTCCGCCCGTCAGGCATCCGCACGACCATCACGACGGTGCCCGCGACGTAGGGCTGCCCCGGTGCGACGAGCCACCGCTCGACCTGCCCCACCCCGTCCGGGACCTCGAGGCGCAGGGGTTCGGCGCCGCCCGCGGTCGGCGGCGCGGGCGGGGACTTGTCCAGCCGCACGGCCGGCACCTGCCCCGACAGGGCGGCACGGGCCGACTGGGCCAGCTCACCCGCCGTGGCGTAGCGCTGCCCCGGGTCCTTGGCCATTCCGCGTGCGACGACCGCGTCGAGGGCACCGGGCACCGGCCGCGTCGCGGACGGCCGGGGCGGCGCGAGGTTGAGGTGGGCGTTCATCAGTGCGGGCAGCTCGTCGCCGGAGAACGGCTTGCGGGCGGTCAGCGCCTCGTGCAGCAGGCAGGCGAGCGCGTAGACGTCGGCCCGGGCGTCGATCTCGCGGCCCAGGAACCGCTCGGGGGCCATGTAGTCGAGCGTGCCGAGCGTCGTGCCGGTGGCCGTCAGCGTCGACGAGGACGCGCTGCGGGCGATCCCGAAGTCGCCGAGGTAGGCGAAGCGCGGCCCGCCGGGGCGGCCGCGGGTGAGGAACACGTTGGCGGGCTTGACGTCGCGGTGCACCAGACCCGCCTCGTGCGCCGCGTCCAGTGCGCTCGCCACCTGCTCCACGACGCGCACGGCGGACTCGGCGTCGAGCGGGCCGTCGCGGCGCAGCACCTTCGACAGGTCGTCGCCGTCGACGAGGCGCATGTCGAGGAACAGCTGCCCGTCGATCTCTCCGTGGCGGTGGATCGGGACGACGTGCGGGTCGGTGAGCTGCGAGGCGACCTTGGCCTCCCGGCGGAACCGCTGCCGGTACTCCGGGTCGGCCGAGAGGGCGGCGGGCAGCACCTTCAGCGCGACGGGCCGGTCCTGGTCGGTGTCGAACGCGCGGTAGACCCGCCCCATCCCGCCCTGTCCGAGCAGCCCGTCGAGCCGGTACGGCCCGAACATCTCCCCCTCCACGGGGAGTCACCCTAGTGCGGCGGCGACCACTTCCTGGGCCTCGCCCTGGATCGCCGCCAGGTGCTCGGAGCCGCGGAAGCTCTCGGCGTAGATCTTGTAGACGTCCTCGGTCCCCGACGGACGCGCGGCGAACCAGCCACCCTCGGTGACGACCTTGAGCCCGCCGAGCGCCGCTCCGTTGCCGGGGGCCTCGGTGAGCCGGCCGGTGATCGGCTCGCCGGCCAGCTCGGTGGCCGTCACGTCCTCCGCGGAGAGCTTCCCGAGTCTCGCCTTCGCCTCCGGGGTGGTGGCGACGTCGATGCGCGCGTACTCGGGCGCGCCGAAGCGCTCGGTGAGCTCGCGGTAGCGCTCGCTGGGCGTCTGCCCGGTGACGGCGAGGATCTCCGAGGCGAGCAGCGCGAGGATGAGGCCGTCCTTGTCGGTGGTCCAGACACCGCCGTCGCGGCGCAGGAACGACGCGCCCGCACTCTCCTCGCCGCCGAAGCCGAGCGAGGCGTCGATCAGGCCGGGCACGAACCACTTGAACCCGACGGGCGTCTCGACGAGCGTACGCCCCAGGTCGGCGGCCACCCGGTCGATCATCGAGGAGCTGACGGCGGTCTTGCCGATCCCCGCGGCGGCGGGCCAGCCGGGGCGGTTCGCGAAGAGGTGACCGATCGCGACGGCGAGGAAGTGGTTGGGGTTCATCAGGCCGTCGGCGGTGACGATGCCGTGGCGGTCGGCGTCGGCGTCGTTGCCGGTGGAGATCTGGAACGCGTCGCGGTTCGCGACGAGCGACGCCATCGCGTACGGCGACGAGCAGTCCATCCGGATCTTGCCGTCCCAGTCCAGGGTCATGAACCCGAACTGCGGGTCGACGTCCGGGTTCACCACGGTGAGGTCGAGGCGGTGACGCTCCGCGATCGCCCCCCAGTACGCGACGCTCGCCCCGCCGAGGGGGTCGGCGCCGATGCGGACGCCCGCGGCGCGGATCGCGTCGAGGTCGACCACCTGCGGCAGGTCCTCGACGTAGGCGCCGAGGTAGTCGTAGCGGCCCAGGTTCCCGCGGTCCAGCGCCGTGCGGCGGACGCCGTCGAGCTTCGCGGCCAGCAGGGCGTTGGCGCGGTCGGCGATCCACCTCGTGGCGTCGGAGTCGGCCGGGCCGCCGTGCGTGGGGTTGTACTTGAAGCCGCCGTCGGCGGGCGGGTTGTGCGAGGGCGTCACGACGACGCCGTCGGCCAGACCGCTCACCCGGCCGCGGTTGTGGGTGAGGATCGCGTGCGAGACGGCCGGGGTCGGGGTGAAGCCGTCGTCGGCGTCGGCGAGGACGTGCACGTCGTTGGCCGCGAACACCTCGATCGCGGTGATCCACGCCGGCTCGGAGAGCGCGTGGGTGTCGCGCCCGATGAACAGCGGCCCGTCGATCCCCTGCCCGGCGCGGTACTCGCAGATGGCCTGGCTGGTGGCCGCGATGTGGTCGTCGTTGAACGTGGTGAGCAGCGAGGACCCACGGTGCCCTGACGTCCCGAACGCCACGCGCTCCGCCGGGTTGTCCGGGTCGGGCCGGCGGTCGGCGTAGGCGTCGAGCAGGGCTCCGACGTCGACGAGGTCCTCTGCTCGGGCGGGGGTGCCGGCGCGGGGGTGGGTCGACATCGGGGGCGCTCCTTCAGGTGCGGGACGGTCGGGGACCACCCTGCCGTGTCGGGGCCCGCCGCGCTGCACCGGTCGGCGATCCCGGCCCGGTCGCAGCGGTGATCGCCGTGGGTGGTGCGTCGGCGACCTCGCGGGGGCCGTGGCGTGCGGCTGGGACCGATCACCGCACGGACCCCGGCGGGTGCGGGCGGTGGCCGACCGTCGCGTCGCCGGGCGATGGTGATCGCCACGAATCGCACGTCAGCGACCTGGTGGGGGCCGTGGCGTGCGGATCGGACCGATCACCGCACGGACCCCGGCGGGTGCGGGCAGCCGCCGATCGACGTGTCACCGGGCGATGGTGATCGCCACGAGCCGTGCGTCAGAGACCTCGCCGGGGCCGTCACGCACGGCCGGGACCGATCACCGCGCGGACCCCGGCGCGGTGCGGACAGCAGCCGACCGTCACGTCGCCGGGGCGGCGGTGATCGCCGCGAGCGGTGCGCCAGCGGCCCCCGGCAGGGCCGTGGCGCACGGATCGGAGCGATCAGGCGGAGATCCGGCCCTGCTGCTGCGGGATCCGGGCGTGCACCTCGGCCGCGGTGAGGGGGCGGCTGCTGTCGGTGGCCAGGTGGAAGTGCCCGCTGCGCGAGCGGCCGCACAGGTAGGAGCGCAGGTGGCGGGCGCCGAGGACCTCCAGCTCGCGGGCGGCGGACTCGGCGTCCTCGCGGGTGGAGTAGATGACCTTGCCGTCGGTGCCGCGGCCCTGGCGCAGGGCGACGACGCCGGCGATCTCGGCCTGGCTCGGGGTGCAGAACACCGGGCGGCCGCTCTTCGTCAGCCGGGCGTGCCGGTGCAGGACCTCGCTGCGCGCGGCGTCGCGGATGCCCTGCGCGGTGCTCGGCTCGACGATCGCGAACGGCACCGGGGTGTGCCGGACGGGGGTGATCGGGGCGCGCTGGGCGGGGATGTCGCGCGGGCTGGGAACGGCGCGGGGGCCACGCTGGGCGGGGATCGCGGTCCGTCCGGGGATGTCGGCGTGCATCTCGGCCCTCCTCGAAGTCGTGGTGTGTTGTCCACCAGATCGCGTGGAAGACACTCTGCCGTTATCCGGACGGGAGCGGGATCGCTCGATCGTGTCGACTATCGCTCAGGGTGACCGAACGTGACCGTCGCGGAGCCGCATCCGGAACTGTCGGACCCCCGCTCTAGCGTGTGGGCATCCGATCGGGAGGGGTCACCGTGCTGCACGTCCACCGCGCCGAGCGCGCCGACGCCCTCGCCGAGGCTCTCGCCGACGTCCTGCGCACGCCGCTGGAGGACCCCTTCGCCACCGAGGTCGTCGCGGTGCCGGCCCGGGGCATCGAGCGGTGGCTGGCCCAGCGCCTGTCGCACCGGCTGGGCACCGACACCGGGGGCGGCGTGTGCGCGGGCGTGGAGTTCCCGTCCCCCGGGCGGGTGCTGGCCGCGGCCGTGTCCGGGGCCGTGGGCGTGGATCCCGCCGAGGACCCGTGGCGCCCGGAACGCGTGGTGTGGCCGCTGCTGGAGGAGCTCGACGCCGCGGCGGGTCAACCGTGGTGCCCCGATCTGCGCGCCCACCCGCGCTGGGCCACGGCCCGCCGCATCGCCGCCCTGTTCGCCGCCTACGCCGAGCACCGCCCCGCCATGCTCGAGGACTGGCGCACCGGGGCCGACGCACCGGGCGACCTGTCGTGGCAGTCGGAGCTGTGGCGCCGCGTCCGCGCCCGGATCGGCACCCCGGGGCCCGCCGAGCGCCTGCGCACCGCGGTCGACGCGCTGCGCGCCGACCCGTCGCTCGCCGACCTGCCGCCGCGGCTGTCGCTGTTCGGGCCCACCCGGCTGAGCACGGAGCAGCTCGTCCTGCTCGACGCGCTCGCCGCCCACCGCGAGGTGCACCTGTGGCTGCCGCACCCCTCCCCCGCGCTGTGGGCCGCCGTCGCGGAGCGGGCGCCGTCGGCGGTGCCGCCGCGGGCGGCCGACCCCACGGCCGCGGCCGTCACGCACCCGCTGCTGTCCTCGCTGGCCCGCGACGTGCGGGAGCTGCAGGTCCGGCTCGTCGGGGCCGCCCCGGGTTTCGCCGACCACCACCATCCCGCGGCCGATCCCCCGTCCACGCAGCTCGGCCGGCTGCAGCGGGCGCTGCGCGACGATCGGCCCGCCGACGTCGGCGCGGCCGACGGGTCGGTGCAGGTCCACGCATGCCACGGCGCGCACCGGCAGGTCGAGGTGCTGCGCGAGGTGGTGGTCGGGCTGCTCGCCGCCGACCCCACCCTGGAGCCGCGCGACGTCCTCGTCATGTGCCCCGACATCGAGACGTTCGCCCCGCTGATCTCCGCGGCGTTCGGGCTCGGCGAGCTGGGCACGGCGGTGCACCCCGGCCAGCACCTGCGGGTGCGCCTGGCCGACCGCGCTCTCCGCCAGGTCAACCCTCTCCTCGACACCGTCGCCGCGCTCCTGGATCTGGCGTCGGCCCGCCTCACGGCGTCGCAGCTGCTCGACCTGCTGGCCTCCGAGCCCGTCCGCACGCGCTTCCGCCTCGACGACGACGACGTCGTGCGGATCCGGGAGCTGGTCGTCGCCTCCGGGGTGCGGTGGGGGCTCGACGCGGCGCACCGCGCGCCGTTCCACCTCGACGGCTTCGGGCAGAACACGTGGGCCGCCGGGCTCGACCGGCTGCTGCTCGGCGTCACGATGTCGGGCGACTGGCTGGGCACGGCGCTGCCGCTCGACGTGGAGTCCGGCGACGTCGAGCGGGTGGGGCGGCTCGCCGAGTTCGTGCACCGGCTCAGCGGCGTGCTCGCCCGGCTGCGCACGCCGCAGCCGCTCACCGACTGGGTCGACGCCCTCACCGCCGGCCTCGACGCCCTCACCACCACCTCCGTCACCGACGAGTGGCAGGCCGGCCAGGCCCGCGGCGAGCTGGCCGAGGCACTGCGCACCGCGGGGCCGCACGGGGCCGCCACGCCGCTCGGGCCCGTCGACGTCGCCGGTCTGCTCGACGAGCGGCTGCGCGGGCGCCCGAGCCGCGCCAACTTCCGCACCGGCACGCTCACCGTCGCCACGCTGGTCCCGATGCGGTCCGTGCCGCACCGTGTGGTCTGCCTGCTCGGCCTCGACGACGGCGTGTTCCCCCGCGCGGGTGTCCCCGACGGCGACGACGTGCTCGCCCGCGCCCCGCTCGCCGGGGAACGCGACGCCCGCAGCGAGGACCGCCAGCTGCTGCTCGACGCGGTGTGCGCGGCCACCGCGCACCTCGTCGTCGTGCACTCCGGGGCCGACGAGCGCACCGGAGCGCGGCGCCCGCCCGCGGTGCCGCTCGGGGAGCTGCTCGACGTCGTGGGGGCGCGTCCCTGGCCGGACGGGGTGGTCGTCCGGCATCCGTTGCAGCCCTTCGACGCCCGCAACTTCACGGCCGGCGCGCTCGGCGTCGACCGTCCCTTCAGCTTCGACCGCGCGGAGCGGGCTGGGGCACGCGCCGCGGTCGCGGTGAAGGCGCCGCCCGCCCCGTTCCTGGCCGACCCGCTGCCCGACCGCGACGAGCCGGTGATCGCCCTCGACGACCTGGTGGCGTTCGCGGAGCACCCGGTGAGGGCGTTCCTCAAGCAGCGCGTCGGGCTCTCCCTGTTCACCCGCGACGACGACCCCGACGACGCCCTGCCCGTCGAGCTCGACGGGCTGGAGCAGTACCGGATCGGCTCCCGGCTGCTGGCCGACCGGCTCGGCGGGCACGACCTCGCCCACTGCCGGGCCGCGGAGTGGCGCCGGGGCGACCTGCCTCCGGGGCCGCTCGGAGAGGCCCTGCTCGCGCGCGTCGTCGACGGGGTGGAGCCACTGGCCGCCGCGGCGGAGAGGCTGCGCGTCGGAGAGCCCGGGTCGCGCGACGTCGACGTGGAGCTCGCCGACGGCACGCGGGTCGTCGGCACGCTCGACGGGCTGCACGACCGCACGCTGCTGCGCGTCGAGTACTCCCGGCTCAAGCCCGCGCAGCGGGTGCGGGCGTGGGTGCGCCTGCTCGCGCTCACCGCGGGCACCGGCGAGAGCTGGCGGGCGGTGAGCCTCGGGCGCGCGTCGCGGGACGGGATCGCGCGGGCCACCCTCGCGCCGGTCACCCCCGAGCACGCCCGCGGGGTGCTCGCCGGGCTCGTGGCCCTGCGCCGCGAGGGGTTGCGGGCGCCGCTGCCCCTGGCCACGCAGACCGGGGCGGAGTACGCCCGTCGCCGCCTGGGCGGGGCCGAGCCCGGCATCGCGCTGGTCGACGCCCTGCGCAGCTGGACCGGCGGCATCGGCGAGTGCACCGACGAGGCGCACGTGCGCGTCTGGGGTGCGGGGGCCGACCTGGCCGTCGAGGACGGGCCGCCCGGCGGGGAGCCGACCCGGTTCGGCGAGCTGGCGATGGGGCTGTGGGCCCCGCTGCTCGCCCAGGAGGGGGTGGACTTCCCGTGACGGCCGTACTGGCCCCGTCGGCGTTCCTGGTCACCGGCCCGCTGCCCACCGGCACCACCGTGCTGGAGGCCAGCGCCGGCACCGGCAAGACGTTCACGATCGCCGCACTCGCCGCCCGCTATGTCGCCGAGGGCCTGGCCACGCTGCCCGAGCTGATGCTCGTCACGTTCGGCCGCGAGGCCACCACGGAGCTGCGCGAGCGGGTGCGCGGCCGCCTGGTCGACGCCGAGCGCGGCCTCGCCGACCCGGTGGCGGCCCGCGCGGGCGACGACGAGGTGCTCGCCCTGCTCGCCGACGCCCCGCCGGAGGAGATCGCGGCCCGGCGCGCGCGGCTCACCCGC
Organism: Pseudonocardia abyssalis; assembly: GCF_019263705.2. NCBI lineage: Bacteria > Bacillati > Actinomycetota > Actinomycetes > Pseudonocardiales > Pseudonocardiaceae > Pseudonocardia > Pseudonocardia abyssalis. The sequence continues at coordinate 342,673 of NZ_JADQDK010000001.1, read as the reverse complement.
GCACTCGCCGGGTTCGACGCCGCCACGATCGCCACCACCCACCAGTTCTGCCAGCAGATGCTCGCCGGGCTCGGGGTGGCGGGCGACACCGACCCCGGTGCGGAGTTCGTCGAGTCGATCGACGACCTGATCTCGGAGGTCGTCGACGACTTCTACGTGCGCAAGTACGGCGCGCGCGGGGCGGGCAACCCGGCGTTCGGCCGCGTCGAGGCGGGAAAGCTCGCCCGGGCCGCGGTGCTCGACGGCCAGGCGCGGCTCGAACCGGCGCACGCCCCCGACGGCTCCCCCGCGCAGGTGCGCCACCGGTTCGCCACCGCGGTGCGCGGCGAGGTGGCCCGGCGCAAGCGGGAGCGCCGCCTCTACACCTACGACGACATGCTCACCCGCCTGTCGGCGGCCCTGCACGACGCCGACGGCACGGCCGCGCGGCGGCTGCGCGCCCGCTACGGCGTCGTGCTCGTCGACGAGTTCCAGGACACCGACCCGGTGCAGTGGCACATCCTGCGCACGGCGTTCCACGGGCACACCACGCTCGTCCTGATCGGCGACCCCAAGCAGGCGATCTACGCCTTCCGCGGCGCCGACGTCGTCAGCTACCTCGACGCCACGACCACGGCGGACCGGCACGCCACGCTGGCCCGCAACCACCGCAGCGACGCCCCGCTGCTGCAGGCGCTCGACACCGTGTTCGACGGCGCCGCGCTGGGCGACGACCGCATCCGCGTGCACACCGTCGAGGCCGCGCGCCCCGTCCCACGGCTCGCGGGCGCACCCGTCGACACCCCCGTCCGGATCCGGGTGCTCGGCCGCGACGGGCTCCCGCAGTCCGGGCGCAAGCTCGCGCTCGCCGGGCCCGCCCGCGCCCGCGTGGCCCGCGACTGTGCGGCGGAGATCGCCGCGCTGCTGGCCAGCCCGGCCCGGCTCGACGGTGAGCCCGTCCAGCCGGGTGACGTCGCGGTGCTCGTGCGCACCAACGACCAGGCGTCGGTGGTGCGGGCGGCGCTGGGCCGGGTCGGGGTGCCCGCGGTGTCGTCGGGCACCGCGAGCGTGTTCGGCACCCCGGTCGCGACGGAGTGGCTCACGCTGCTGGAGGCCCTCGAGCAGCCGCGTGCGTTCCGGGTACGGGCCGCCGCCCTCACCTGCTTCGTCGGCGCCACCGCGGCGCAGCTGTGCTCGGCCGGGGCCGACGACCTGCTCGACCACCTCGGCGGCACCCTGCGCGACTGGGCCGCCGTGCTGCACCGGGGCGGGATGGCGGCACTGCTGGAGGCGGTCACCGGCACCGAACTCCCGGAACGCATCCTGGGCTCCGCCGACGGCGAGCGCACGCTCACCGACCTGCGCCACGTCGCGCAGTCGCTGCACGCGTCGGCCACCGCGCAGCACCTCGGGCCGTCCGCGCTGGTCGACTGGCTGCGGCACCGCATCGCCGACGCCGCCACCGACGTCGGCTCCGAGCGGAGCAGGCGGCTGGAGTCCGACGCCGCGGCGGTGCAGATCATCACCGTGCACCGCAGCAAGGGGCTGGAGTTCCCGGTCGTGCACGTGCCCTTCGCCTGGGACCGCTTCGTCGGCGACCCGCAGTTCCCGCTGCTGCACGACGAGCGCGGCGCGCGGGTGCTCGACGTCGGCGGCCCCACCGGAGAGTCCTGGGCCGCCCACTGCGACCGCCACCGCGCCGAGGAGGCCGGCGAGGACCTGCGCCTGCTCTACGTCGCGCTCACCCGCGCCCGCAGCCAGGTCGTCACGTGGTGGGTGCCGGCCACGACGGTCGGGGCGTCGCCGCTGCACCGGGTGCTGTTCGGGCGCGGGTCCGGCGGCACGCTCGCCGAGTCCTACAAGGTGCCCGCCGATCCGATCGCGCTCCACGCGCTGCAGGCCGTGGAGTCGTCGACGATCGCGGTGGAGGCGGTCGGCCCGCCCGCCGACCCGGTGTTCGTCCCCGACGAGCGCACCGCCGCGGAGCCCGCGGTGGCGGCGTTCGACCGCGTGCTCGACACCGCGTGGCGGCGCACCTCCTACACGGCGCTCACGGCCACGGCCGGGCACCACGCCCCGACCGCGCTCACCGAGCCGGAGGAGGCCGGCACCGACGACGAGCCGGAGCTCGAACCCGTCGACGGCGTCACCGGGCCCGCCGACCCCTCGCCGATGGCCGCGCTCCCGCTCGGGGCCGCGTTCGGCACGCTCGTGCACTCGGTGTTCGAGGCGGCCGACCTCACCGCACCCGACCTCGTCGCCGAGCTCACCGCGCACGCCGCGGAGCAACTCGCGTTCCGCCCGATCGCCGGGCTCGACGGCGCCACCCTCGGCGCCGCGCTGCTCCCGGCCGTGCGGACCCCCCTCGGGCCGCTCGCCGACGGCCTGCGACTGGCCGACGTCGCGCCCCGCGACCGCCTCGCCGAGCTCGACTTCGAGCTGCCGCTGGCCGGGGGCGACGACGCGGCCGGTCCCCCGCTCACGCTCGACGCGCTGGTCCCCCTGCTGCGGACGCACCTGCCGCCGACCGACCCGCTGCACGCCTACGCCGACGACCTCGCCGCACTCGAGCCGTCGCCGCTGCGCGGCTACCTCACCGGCAGCATCGACGCCGTGCTGCGCCTGCCGTCGGGCCGGTTCGCGATCGTCGACTACAAGACCAACTGGCTCGGCGCCCCCGGCGAGCCGCTCACGGCCGCGCACTACACCCCGCCGCGGCTGGCCGTCGCGATGCGCGGCGCCCACTACCCGCTCCAGGCGCTGCTCTACGGCGTCGCCCTGCACCGCTACCTGCGCTGGCGGCTGCCCGGCTACGACCCGGAGCACCATCTCGGCGGGGTGCTCTACCTGTTCGTCCGCGGCATGTGCGGGCCCGCCACGCCCGTCGTCGACGGGATGCCGTGCGGCGTCTTCGGCTGGGCTCCCCCGCCCGCGCTCACCGTCGAGCTGTCCACGCTGCTGGAGCGGGGTGCGCCGTGACCGCTCCCGACACCGATCTGCACGACGCGCGCTTCGTGCTCGACGCGTCCGGCCTGCTGGCGGAGTTCAACGCGGTGGGGGTCCTCGACGCCGCCGACGTGCACACCGCCGAGCGGGTCGGCCGGCTCGGCGGGGAGCCCGACGAGACGGTGCTGCTCGCGCTCGCGCTCGCGGTGCGCGCGGTCCGGCTGGGGTCGGTCTGCGTCGACCTCGCCAAGGCCGACCGCACCGTCCTGGGTGAGGGCGACGAGCTCGTCGACGTCTCCACTCTGCCATGGCCCGAACCCGGCCCCTGGCACGATGCGTGCCTGCGCAGCCCGCTGGTGGCCGACGGTGCCGACGCCCCGGCCGGGCGGCCGCTGCGGATGGTCGCGGGACAGCTCTACCTGGAGCGGTACTGGCGCGAGGAGGAGCTGGTGCGGCTCTCGCTGCGCGAGCGCGCCGCCGCCGCACCACCGGCGCACGACCTCGCCGCGCTGCGCTCCGGGCTCGACACGCTGTTCCCCGATCCCCGCGCGCTGCGCCAGCGCCAGGCCGCCGCGGTGGCGTCGCTGCGCCGGGTCACGGTGCTCGCCGGCGGGCCCGGCACGGGCAAGACCACCACCGTCGCCGCGCTCCTGCAGCTCCTGCTCGACCAGCCCGGCCCGTCGCCGCGGGTCGCGCTGGCCGCCCCCACCGGCAAGGCGGCGGCGCGCCTGCAGGGGGCCGTCACCGAGCACCTGCCGGAGCGGTACCGGTCCCGGGTGGCCGAGGCGTCCACACTGCACCGGCTGCTGGGCTGGCGTCCCGGCGGCGGATCCGGGGCGTTCCGCCACGACCGCACGCACCGGCTGCCGTTCGACGTCGTCGTGGTCGACGAGACCTCGATGGTGTCGCTCACGATGATGGCGCGGTTGCTCGACGCCGTGCGCCCGGACGCGCGCCTGGTGCTCGTCGGCGACCCCGACCAGCTCGCGTCGGTGGAGGCCGGTGCGGTGCTGGGCGACCTCGCCCGCGCCGCCGGGAGACCCGAACCCGCTCTCGACGCCGACCTCGCCGCGCTGGGTCTGCCCACCGGAGTCGTGCACGGGGTCGTCACCCTCGACCACACCTGGCGCTTCGACGGCGCCATCGCCGACCTGGCCCGCGCGGTGCAGCGGGGCGACGCCGACGCCGCGCTCGCCGTCCTGCGCCGCGACGACCCGCAGCTCGCGTTCACCGAGGGCACCGACGAGGCGCGGGCCGACGTCGTCACCGCGGGGCGGGCGCTCGCCGCGGCCGCACGCGCGGGCGACGTCGAGGCGGCGGTGGGCGGGCTCGACGCGCACCGGGTGCTGTGCGCGCACCGCCGCGGCCCGTACGGGGTGGCGCGCTGGACCACCGACATCGACCGCTGGCTGGGCCAGGGCCGGCCCGGGGCACGCGATCTCTGGTACCCCGGCCGCGCGGTGCTCGTCACCATCAACGACTACGACGCGGGCCTGTTCAACGGCGACACCGGTGTCGCGGTCGACACCCCCGACGGGCTGCGCGTCGCGTTCGCCCGCGGCGGGCCGCCCACGCTGTTCGCCCCGTCGCGCCTCTCCGAGGTCACCGGCGTGCACGCGATGACGGTGCACCGCGGGCAGGGCAGCCAGTTCAAGCGGGTCACGGTCGTCCTGCCGCCCGCGGAGTCCCCGCTGCTCACCCGGGAGCTCCTCTACACCGCGGTCACCCGTGCGCGGCAGTTCGTGCGCGTGGTCGGGTCGGAGGACGCCGTCCGGGCCGCGGTGCAGCGCCCGGTCGCCCGGGCCAGCGGCCTGCGCCACCGCCTGGACGACTGACTCAGCCCGGCATGTTCGCCAGCGCGAGTTCGGTGATCTCCCGCTGAGCGTCGCAGTCGGCCCCGCCGGCCACCGCGAGCACCCCCGAGCCGACGTCGACGACGGTCGAACAGCCCTCACCCGAGGTCCGCAGGGCCGCGAAGCCGCCGATCTCGTCGTCGACGAACTCGACACCGGGGCCCCCGGACGCGGACCGGAACTCGTCGAGCCCGGCGCCGGGCGCCACCGTGAGCAGCACCGGCACGGTGAACCCCGCACCCTCCTGCCTCCACGAGCAGGACCGCACCGGTCCCGCGTCGGCGGCTCGTCCCGGCCCGAGCCCGGCGGCGGCGACCTGGGCGGGGGTGAGCAGGTCGCACGGGGCGACCGCACCGAGGTCGGGCCCGGATGCACCCCTCGCGCACCCGGCTCCGGCCAGCAGCAGGGCGGCCACCGTCATCGTCGTGATCATCCTCATCTGCGGATCGTGACACCTGGACCCCTGCGCCCGTGGCGCTTTGAGAACATCCGCCTCACCCGGGCCGCTCACTCGGGCGCGGTGACGATCCCGTTCGCCGCGGCCCGCACGTCGGGATCGGGGTGGGTGCGCAGGCCGTCGAGCCGGTCGAGCCGGTCGATGGTCCAGCCCGTGCGCGGGCCGACGCCGGCCATCAGCGCGACGGCGAGGTGCCCGGCCCCCGGCCCGTCGGCGGCGGCGAGCAGGTCCACTCCGGCGAGGGCGTCCGCGGCGTCCCAGCCCGCCGTCTCCACCGCCCCTCCCGCGGCGATTGCGGCCACCGGCCGGTCGGCGACGAGCGCGGCCAGCGCGCCGAGGTCGTCGGCGAACCCCGGTCCGGGTGCCACGAGCACCGCGAGCAGCCGGGCCGCGGCGGGCAGCGTCGCCGGGTCGGCGGCGAGCAGGGCGGCCACCTCGCGCACCGGTCCGGGATGACGCCGGGCGACGGCCCCCTGGGCGACCAGCTCGTCGACGACCAGGGCCACCCGCTGCCCGGCCGGGCGGTCGCGTCGCGGAGCGGCACCGGTACCCGGCGGGGCGGCCGGGGCGGTGGCCGAGCCGACACCGGAGGCCGCGGACCCGCCCGTTCCGGCACTCCGGGGTTCGGCCGACGTGGGCTGGGCCGACGCGGGCAGGGCCGACGCGGGCAGGACCGACGCGGGCAGGACCGACGCGGGCTGGACGGTCGGGGCGGGTCCGGCCGGTCGCGGGCCGGCGACGACGGCCAGCAGCGCGGCCACGGCGCCGGGCAGGAGGTCGGGCAGCGCCGTCCACACCTCCGGGTCCAGGGCGGTACCCGCCGCGACGCGCCAGGTGGCGGTGGTGTCGAGGTCGGTGAGGGCGGCGAGCAGGGTGTCGCGGGCACCCCGGTCCCACGGCACCCACCGGCCGAGGGCGTGGAGCGCAGCGCGGGCGACCTCGGGGTCGGGATGGGTGGTGATCCGCCGGACCAGCGCGGCGTACGACGGGCGCAGGGCGGGGGCGGTCCGGCCCGGCACGGCGGCGAGGACGGCGAGTGCGAGGTCCCGATCGCCGTCGCCCGCCTGCGCGTGTACGGCGTGCACGCGCTCGTCGCCGAACCAGGGGCGCAGCGCGACCAGCACCGCGCGCCGGACGTCGCGGTGCTCGCCGGGCCGCGCCCAGGCAGTGAGCAGCGTGTCCAGGGCTCCGTCGGGCCGGAACGCCTCCTGCCAGCGGACCAGTTCCTTGCGTGCGGTGACCTTGCCGATCGGTCCCCGGCGGTCGTGCGAGGAGACCGTCGCCGGGACCGCGGTTTCCGCGCACGGGCTGCGGAGCAGCAGCGCCGCCAGCCGCGCGGGCGGGAGGTCACGGGCGCAGCGGGCCGCGGCGTACAGCGCGACCCGTGCGCGGTCGCTGCCGATCTCGGTGAGCAGCCGCGCGATGCCCGCCTCGGGCGCGCCGGCGCGGCCGAGGGCACTGAGTGCCGCCTCCGCGACGAGGACGTCGGGATCGGCGAGGAGGTCCTCGACGGCTGTGGGCGCGAGCTCGGTCAGCATCGCCGCGACCGCCGCGCGGCGGTGCCGCACCACCTCGGGATCGGCCAGAGACCGTCGGAGCAGCCCGCGGTACGTCTCGACCTGCCGCGGGCTCCAGCGCCGCAGATCGCGGACGGTGAGACCGGGCAGCCACCACGCCCCACCGGTGCCGGACCGGCCGCGCAGCCGCTTCCCGGCGCGGTCGAGCACGCGGCCGGGGCGGTGCCGCGCCAGCACCGCGAGCACGGGCGGCAGCGTGATCAGCGACCGGTCGCGGGCGATCAGCTCCTCGGCCCGCGCGAGCCGCGTGCCCGGTGCATCGAGCCAGGCGGCGACGGCGCGACGCTGGACGCGGTCGTCGGCGACGGCGGTCGCCTCGGCGAGCAGCTCCTGGAGGTCGGGCAGGTCACGCGCCCGCCGGCCCAGCCCCTCGGCGACCCCGAGCACCGCCGTCGGCTCGCCGCGGCGCACCGCCGCCCGCAGCCGCGGCAGCACCCGGGCGACGACGGCCCGCTCCCGGCCGCGGGGCAGCGCGAGCAGCGCGGGGCCCAGCAGCGCGTCGTGGCGCCAGGCGCCGAGGCGGTCCGCGGCGTCGAGCGCCCACCCGGCGACGGCCGACCCGTCCGGCCAGGGATGCGCCAGCAGCCCGAGCACGACCTGGTGCAGCGCCGCGCGCGACGCTCCGGAGGTGTCGCGAGCGTCGAGGGCGGCGGTGAGCAGCGCGTTGAGAGCGGGCAGCGCGGCGGCCTCGACCAGGTCGGGGCGCACGCGGGCCACCGCCGTGAGCAGCCGCGCACGGACCGGGTCCTGCTCGTTGCGGATCCGGCGCAGCCCGGCGAGCACCGCGGTGACCGTGCCGCGGTCGCCGGTGGCCGCCGCCGCCCGGACCAGCAGGGCGTAGGCGGTACCGCGCAGCGACGCGTCGGCACTGCGGGTGGCGGCCTCCAGCACCGGCCGGGCGTCGGCGAACGGCAGCCAGGCGCTGACCCGGAGCGTCTCCGGCGGGTCGTCGCGCACGAGGTCGAGCATCCGGTGGGCCTCGGCGTGGCGGCGGGCGTGCGGGAGCAGCGCGAGCTCGTCGTCGCCGAGCAGGTCGAGGCCGCGGTCCCGGCCGGCGTGGGCGAGGTCGTGGACCGCCGCGCGGCGACCGGGCGGGAGGCCGCGCAGGACGGCGAGCAGCAGCCGCGGCCCGGACGCACGCAGCAGAGCACCCAGCTCGGCGTCGGGCAGTGCGACGAGCCGGGTCCGCGCCGACCGCCCGAGGGGGTACCACCCCAGCTGCGCGACGCGGGCCGGATCGGCCAGGAGGAGGGCGACGACCCGCGAGGCGTCGACGGCGAGCAGCCGGTGCAGTGCACCGAGCAGGACCGGCGGCAGCGGCCCGGTCAGCAGGCGCTCGGCGAGGTCGAGCACCGCGTCGGGCCGCCGCTGCACCAGCGCGCCGAGCGGGCCGGGGCCGTCCCACCAGGATGCGCGGCGCTCGACGTCGCGCCCCTCCAGTTCGGCCTGCGCGTGCGCGAGGACGGCCTCGGGATGCCGCGCGACCAGCGCACCCCAGCCACCCAGCGCGTAACCGAGCCCCGGGAGGGCGTCGGCGACCGCGGCGGGCGAGCACCCGGCGAGCAGTGCGGCCGCGGCCGCGTCCCCGTAGCGGGCCCGGACGGTCGGCAACAGGGCGTCGGCGAGGTTCTCGTGCCCACCGCGGCGCACCCGGGCGGCGACCCGCGTGCGGTCGGCGGGCGAGCCGTGCTCCGCGATCGCACCGAGTGCCTCCGCGGGCAACGCGTCGGCGCGCAGCGCGCGGGCCCGGACCGCCGGGTGCTCCGACGCCGTGGCCGCGGCGAGGTGCGCGGCGTCGCCGGCCGCGATCGCCATCGTGACCGCCAGTCCGGCCGCGTACGCGCCACCGGCCGCGAGGTCGGTGAGCAGGCGCGACCGGGTGGCGGGGGCGAGGGACCGGGCCAGCGCGCCGACGCGGCGCACCCGCTCGTCGGGGTCGAGCCGGTCGACGTCGGCGAGCAACCGGGCGGTGGTCGGGCTCATACCGCGACCGGTACGCCCGCCGCCCGGCGCAGGGCGCGGTAGAGCAGTGCGGGTTCCCCGAGACGGCGCCGCAGAGCGCGCTCCAGGCCCGCGATCGGGTAGAGGTTCTGCGGCGCGCGGGAGTCCTTGTAGGCGACCGAGGCGAACCGGGGGATCGTGACCTGGCTGAGGTCGGCCAGCGCGATCACGAGCTCGGTGGGCAGCTCACCGCCGCACTCGATCCGCACGATCCCCGCCCACGGTGCGCCGGGCGGACCGGGCAGCCGCAGGTACCAGGTGTGGCGGTGCAGCGCGCGGTCGCTCTCGGGCTGCTCGAGCCGGAACACCGGCGTGCGCCGACCCGGACCCAGCGCGGCGACGATGCCGTTGAGGCCCGCCGGCAGGTAGGTGCGCGCGTGCGTCTTGACCAGCCCGAGCGCACGGGGCAGGTGCAGGCGGCCCAGCGCGCCGTCGACGACGACCAGGTCGTCGTCGCTGCCGTGCTCGTCGCGCACGCCCGACGCGACGAGGAACTCCGTCTCCTGCATCCGCGTCTGCACCGCGATGCTGAGCGCCGTGCCCGGGTCCTCCCCGGGACGCCCGGACTCGACCCGGGTGCAGGCGTAGGTGCCCGCGGAGGTGACGACGTCGACGCCGTCGGCCGAGCTCGTGACGAGGCTGCGCCGCACGTCGGCCCGCACCAGGTGCGCGCCCTCGTCGGGGCAGCAGCACACGACCCCCGCGGCGTAGGACGCGCAGAGTGCGGGCGACGCGATGCCGTTGCCCTCGTCGACCCAGACCTGCGCGTCGGTGCGGCGGACGCCGTCGACGAACAGCAGCCGCGACGGCGCGAGCAGACCCACCTGCGGGTCGATCGGACCCCACTGGTCGACGGAGCGCTCCAGCCCGACCACGGCCTCGACCCGCGACGGCTCCAGGTCGGTGCCGACGCTCGTCCCGTAGGACGGGTCCCAGGGATCGACGGTGAACCTCATGTCCGGGCCTTCACAGGTTCTCCCTCGTCACCGACGACGTGCGCTGGTCGCGCGCCACCCGGAACCGCACCGGTACCCGCTCCGCCAGCGCCGGGACGTGCGTGACGACCCCGACCATCCGGTCGCCGCGGGCCGCGAGGTTCTCCAGGGTGCTCGCGACGACCTCGAGGTTGGCCTCGTCGAGCGTGCCGAACCCCTCGTCCAGGAAGATCGACTCCAACCGCGCCGCCCCGCGGGCGGCGAGCCCGGACATCTGGGCCGACAGGGCGAGGGCCAGCGCGAGGCTCGCCTGGAAGGTCTCCCCGCCGGACAGCGTCTTGACCGGGCGCTTCGCGTCGGCGTCGGCGTGGTCGATCACCAGGAACTCGCCGTTGTCGTGGGTCAGTGCGAACTGGCCGCCGGACAGCTCGGCGAGACTGGTGGAGGCGTCGGCCACGAGCGCGTCGAGTGCGGAGGCCACCAGCCAGCGGGGGAAGCCGTCGGAGCGCAGCAGCCCGCCGAGCATCTTCGCGACCTGCTGGGCCTCCTCGGCGGCGTCGCGGTCGGCCGTGATCCGCGCGACGGTGTCCCGGCGCTCGGCCAGGCGGGCGTGTGCGGCCCGGGCCCGCTCGACCGCGGCGGCCACGGTGGATCGCGCGGCCCCCGGATCGGCGTGCGGGCCGTCCGGGCGTGAGGCGTCGGGGCGCGAGGCGTCGGGGCGCGAGGCATCGGGGCGCGAGGCATCGGGGCGCGAGGCGTCGGGGCGGGCCGGCGGCAGGGCCAGGTCGTGGGCCGCGAGGTCGTCGACGAGGGCACGCACCGCGGTGTCGCGGGACTCCCGGGCCGACCGGGCGGCGGCGTCGGCCGCGGTCCAGGCGGTGCGTCGGTCGGCCGCAGCGTCCGACGCCCACCCGGCGAGCCTGTCCCAGGCCGCGCGCAGGTCGTCGCCGGTGACGGCGGGGGCCCCGAGCGGCACCAGCGGGTCGCGCGCCGCGCGCAGTGCCGACCAGGCCGCTCCGACCTCGTCGGCCACCTGCGCCGCCTCCCGCTCCGCCGCGCGCAGGGCGGCGCGGGCGCTGCGCAGCGCGGCGTCGGACGTGCGGGCCGCATCCTCCAGGACGCTGCGCCGCTCCAGGGAACGGGCGGCGTCGGCGTCGGACGGCGCGCCGTCGAGGGCCGTGCGCAGCTCCCCCAGCCGCGCCTGCACCCCGTCGACGGCCCCGCGCGCCTCCTGCTCGGCGCGGGCGGCGGCGGTCTCCTCGGCGCGGCGGTCGGTGGCGGCGCGGTCGGCCGCGTGCAGCGCGCTCGAGGCGGCGTCGGACTCCCCGTCGGCGACGGCCACGGCGGCCCGCGCGCCGGTCAGCGCGGTGTCGCGGTCGGCCGCCTGCTCCGAGGCCCACCAGACGAGCGCGGTCCAGCCGGCGAGCACGTCGTCGTCGGACACGGCGGGGGCCCCGAACGGGACGAGGGGGTCGCGGGCGGTGCGCAGCGCGGCGGCGGCGCCCTGTGTCTCGGCCCGCACGGTGTCGACCTCGCGGGCCTCGGTCTCCCGCGCGCGACGGGCGGCGCGGACGGCCGTGTCCGCGTCGCGGGCGGTGCGCTCGGCCTCGGCGAGACCGTCGAGCCGCTGCTCGACGGTCGCGGCGTCGGGCTCGGGGCGCAGCCGCTGCAGCGCGGAGTCGAGCCGGTCGGCGTCGGCCGCGGCCCGGGCCAGGGCCGACGACGCGGCGGCCTCCTCGGTGCGCGCGGCGTCGTGGGCACCCACCGCGTCGACGACGGCCCGCTCCGCACCGGGGTCGGGCTCCGCACCGGCCGGGGGAAGCGTCGCGACGGCCTGCGCGCACACCGGGCACGGCTCCCCCACCGCGAGCGCGGGGCGCAGCGCGGCGGCGAGATCGGCGCGCTGGCCGTCGGCCCGGCGGGCCTCCGCGTGGTCGAGCGCGTGCCGGGCGGCACGCACCCGCTCGGCGGCCGCGGCGACAGCGCGTTCGGCGTCGGCCCGGCGGGCGACCGCGGCCTCCTGCTCCTGCAGCACGGACGCCCGCTCGGCGTGCTCGCGGCGCGCCTGCTCCAACGGGCCGCGGGCGGGGGCGGCGTCGAGGGCGTCGCGGGCCCGGGCGTCGGCCGACTCGGCGGCGGCGAGCGCCGAGTCGGCCTCGGCCAGTGCGGCGACGGCGGCGCTGCGACGGCGACCGAGGGCGTCGAGCCCGGCGGGGACGGCGAGCGCGCGCAGGCCGTCGCGCTCGGAGATCAGTCGGCGGACGGTGTCGGCGGCGGTCGTCGCGGCGACGGTGGCCGTGTCGCGGGCGGCCCGGGCGGTGTCGAGCGCGGTGCGGGCGTCGGCGGCGTCGCGGGCAGCGGTGTCGAAGGCCGCGAGCGACTTGGCGTGCCGGTCGCGCAGGCCGGGCAGGTCGCCGGTGAGGGCGGCGAGCTCGGCGTGCCGGGAGCGGACGAGCTCGAGCGGGCCGCGCTCCGGGGCGGCGGCGAGCGCGTCGCGGGCGTCGCCGTCCTCGGCCTCCGCCGAGGAGTGGGCGACGGCGGCTGTCGAGAGCGCGGTGGCCGTGGCGGCCCGTCGGGCGTCGAGGTCGGCCAGCCCGTCAGGGGCCGTCAGCGCCGCGAGGACCGTGCCCTCCGCGCGGATCCGGGCCGCGTCGGCCTCGGCCGCGGCCTGCTCCGCGGCGGCCTTCTCGATCCGGGGCACGAGCGCGTCGACCCGGCCGGTCAGCGCCACCAGCGCGTCGACCCGTCGCTGCGCGGCCGCCTCGGCCGCCGGCGTGGCGTCGGCGTAGCCGGTGAGCTGCTCGGACAGGACCTCCGCGCGCTGGCGCTGCGCGGCGGACTCGCTGTTCGCCTCGCGCGCGATCTGGTCGTAGAGGCCGAGCCCGAGGATCCGGACCAGTTTCTCCTGGCGTTTGCGCGGCTCGGTGTGCAGGAACTCCGCGAAGTCGCCCTGGGGCAGCACGACGCACGTCGTGAAATCGCCGAAGGGCAGCCCGAGGAGCTCCTCGACGGCCGAGGTGACGCCCCCGGCGCCGTCGGCGAGCGGCTCGGTCTCCTCGTCGACGCCGGCCGTGCCCGACGGGTCGCGCAGCCGTTCCAGCCGCGCCGAGCGCACCGACACCGACCCCGACGCCGCCCGGCGCAGCTCGCGCGCGGCGACGTAGCGCGCCCCGCCGACGTCGAACACGAGCTTGACGGTGCCCCGTCCGGCCGTCGGCGCGAGCGCGAGCGCCACCGTGCGCTGGTTGTCCCAGCGCGGCACCGACCCGTAGAGCGCGAACGTGATGGCGTCGATGATCGTGGACTTGCCCGAGCCGGTGGGCCCGACCAGCGCGAAGTACTCCGCACCGGTGAAGTCGACGACCGTGGGCTCGCGGAACGAGGCGAACCCGTCGAGCTCGAGCAGGACCGGCCTCACGAGGAGATCCGGTCGTGCAGCGCGCGGAACAGCGTCTCGACGCGCGGATCGGCGACGCCCTTCGTGCCCAGGTACTCGCCGAACAGCTCGGCCGGGCTGCGCTCGGCACCCCCGCCGGACGGCCGCGACGTCTCGGTGACCGCCGTGAACTCGGGGTCGATCCGCACCTCCAGCGCGTTCGGCAGCACCGCCGTCACCTCCTCCCGCAACCCGGCCCGCGCCGGCTCCGTCACCCACACCCGCAACCAGTCGTCGCCGACGGTGGCAGACAGCACCGACAGTTCCGCGACGGTGCCGCGCACGGTGCGCAGCCGGCGCCCCGACGTGACGGGGATGTCGGTGATCCGCGCGGGCGTCGACGCGGTGGCCTCGACCAGGCAGACGACGGGTTCGTTCTCCTGCTCCCCGAAGTCGACGGCGAGCGGCGCACCCGAGTAGTGGACGGGGCACGGGGCCTCCATCCGCTGGCGGCGGTGCAGGTGCCCCAGCGCGACGTAGTGCGCCTCGATCGGGAAGATGCTCGCCGGCACCGCGTACTCGAAGATCGACTGCGCGGTGCGCTCCCCGCCGCCGAACCGCCCGTTGAGCACGGTCAGGTGGGCCATGACCAGGTTGACGGCGCCGTCGTCGAACCCCGCGGTGAGGGTGCCGAGGACGTCGCGCAGGTTCTGGTCGTAGGCGTTCGTGTTCTCGCCCGCGGTCTGGGCGACGAGGTCGGCGGCGCGGACCGCGTAGCGCTGGGACAGGAACGGCAGGACGGCGACGTTCACCCGCTCCCCCGTGGACCGCGCGGTGAAGCCGACGACCCCGCCCTTGTCGGCCGTCCGTACCTCCCCGACCAGCGTGATCCCCGCTTCCTGCGCGAGCGGCCGGTAGGCGTCCAGGGCCCGGGCGTGGTCGTGGTTGCCCGCGATCGCGATGACCTGCGTGCCGTCCTTCGCGAGCCCCATCAGCGTCCGGATGACGAGCTTCTGCGCCTCCGCCGACGGGGCCGCGGTGTCGTAGAGGTCGCCCGCGACGAGCACCGCGTCGACCTGCTGCTCCCGTGCGATCGCGACGATCTCGCGCAGCACCTGCTCCTGCTCGTCGAGCCGCGAGTGGCCCTTCAGCGTCTTGCCGACGTGCCAGTCGGCGGTGTGCAGGAAGCGCATGGGTCGACGATTGCACCCGCCGGCGGACGCATTCTGTCGGGGGTCGGTGCCACTCTGCTCGACATGACCACACGTGACACCGCCTGGCCCGCCGGTACGCCGTGCTGGGTCGACCTGGCCGTCCCCGACCTGCCCGCCGCCACCGACTTCTACGGCGCGGTGCTGGGGTGGGACTTCGTCGACACCGGGGAGGAGTTCGGCCACTACACGCTCGCGCAGGTCGGCGGCCGCAGCGCCGCCGCGATCGCTCCCGTCCAACCCGGCCAACCGGCGGGGTCCACCGTCTACCTGGCCAGCGACGACGTCGACGCCACCGCCGAGCTGGTGACCGAGCACGGCGGCACGGTCGCCGTCGCGCCGTTCGACGTGCCCGGCATGGGGCGGATGGCCGTCGCGTTCGACGCCGCGGGCGGCGCGTTCGGCATCTGGCAGGCGGGCGGCATGATCGGGGCCGAGATCTACAACGAGCCCGGCTCGCTGGTCTGGGAGGACGCCCGGCTCACCGATCCCGCCGCCGGCCAGGCGTTCTACGCCGCCGTCTTCGGCCACACCTTCGGCGCGGTCCCGGGCGCCCCCGACGACTACGCGACGTTCGCGGTCGACGGGGAGATCGCCGGCGGCATGGGCGGCATGATGGGCGCCCCCGAGGGCACCCCGAGCCACTGGCTGCCCTACTTCATGGTGTCCGACGTCGACGCCGCGATGGCCGCGGTCGGCTCCGGCGGCGGCGCGGTGGTGTCGGAGGCCGTCGACACCCCGTTCGGCCGCATGGGCGTCGCGGCGGACCCCTTCGGCGCGACGTTCGCCCTGCACGGGGGCATGCCGGAGTAGGCCGACCTCGGAACGGTCCGGGGTGTGCGAGCGCCCGGCCCGTACGAGGAGCGTCAGAACGGGGCGTCGTCGTCGTCCGCGCCCACCGGGAGGCGGGCGAAGGGGTCGCGGGCCGCCGCGTGGCCGTTCGTCCCCGCCGGCGGCCCGGCGCTCTCCGAGAGTCTCGTCGCCCACGCCGGGAACGGGAACTCGACGGCGAGCGGCACCGGGATCTCGGGCTGCGAGACGAACATCGTGCCCGGCTTGGCGATCACCGCTCGGGCCCGCTGCGACGGCGGGAGGAACCCGTACTCGGGGCGCCCGGCCTCCGCGGGGTCGAGCCGCCCCACCACCTTGATCGAGGAGTTCGAGACGATCCGCCGCTCCACCTCCGAGGCCGTCTGCTGCGCGCCGATGAGGATGATGCCGAGCGACCGCCCGCGCTCGGCGATGTCGAGCAGCACCTCCTTGATCGGCGAGGACCCCTCGCGCGGTGCGTACTTGTTCAACTCGTCGATCATCGTGAACAGCAGCCCCGCCGCACCGGCCTGCTCCTTGCGCGCCGTCTCCGCGGCCAGCACCACTCCGACGACGAACCGCTGGGCGCGCTCGGGGAGGTTGTGCAGGTCGACGACCGTGACCTGCTGGTTCTCCGTGCTCACCCGCCGCCCCGGTGCGTCGGCGAGGTCGCCGCGGACGATCGTGCGCAGCGGCTTGAGCGAAGAGCGCAGCCGCCGCAGGAACGCGTTGACCGTCCCGATCCCGGTGACCGGGCCGGCCCAGTCGCGACGGGCGTCCTCGTCGCCCAGGCGGTCGGCGACGAACTCGACGAGCGCGTCGTAGCTGCGCAGCGTCTGCCCCTCCACGGTGACGGCGCCGTCGGCGGCGGGCGTGGCGATGCGCTTGAGGCGGGCCGCGACCTGGTGGATGACCATCGTGTACTGGTTGCGCTCGTCCTCCGCGTCGGCGAACACGAACGGCAGCAGCTCCCCGGAGCAGAACTCGGCCAGCGTCCACCAGAACGCGGCGACACCGCTCGTGCGGCCCGTGACGTACGGGCGACCGGACGGGTCGTCGGGCGTCGGCGGCGCGAAGAAGCCGGCCGAGGAGAACGGCGAGGCGGGCAGGTCGAGGCGGGCGTAGCGGGCGCGCTGCACGTCGTCGAGCTTCGCGTTGGCGTGGTCGAGGAACAGCAGGTCCTCGCCCTTGACGCTGAACACGAGCGCCTTCGCGTTCACCGCCCGCCGCCCGAGCACCCCGGAGCGGAAGATCGAGTAGAGCAGGAACAGGGCGAAGCTGGTCTTCGTCGCGACGCCGGAGATCCCGCTGATCGAGACGTGCCCGCCGCGCGTGCCGTCGAGGAACTCGAGGTTGACGTAGATCGGTTCGCCGTCGCGGCCGAGCCCGACGGGCACCTTGAGGTCCATCTTGTCGAAGTACAGCGCCTGCGCGCGTTCCAGCCCGGTCGCCCGGCGGACGAGCGACCCGGGCATCGGCGGCACGTAGACCTCGGGCTCCACCCGCGTCGTCGTGACCTCGGCGATCTCCTGCACCTGCGCGGGCAGCACGCCCTCGTCGATGAGGAAGACGTCGGAGCCGTACTGCGCACCCTCGTGGCGCGCGCGCACCTCGGTGACCACGCCGGACGTCGTCACCGCCCCGTGCCCGGAGACCGACCGCTGGGTGAGCACCACGTCGTCGAGCTGCAGGTACTCCCCCGGACGCAGCGCCACGGAGAACTGCAGGGGCGTGGAGTCCTCGGTGCCGACGACGAGGCCGACGGACGGCGCAGGGGGCGGGGACGACACCCGGCGAGCCTAGTGACCCTCGCCCCCCGCTCCCCCGCCCCCTACTGTCGGCCTTTCACGACGGGGAGGACAACGATGACCGAGCCCAGGTTCGATCTCGGGTGGATGGACGACGTCATCCGGGGACTGCACTCGCTGACCGCCGATCAGGTTCCGGCGCTGGAGATCACGCTGCTCGACGCGGTCGTCGACTGGCTGTTCTCCCCGCAGAACCCGCAGACCGCGGATCCCGAGGCGGAGTACGACGAGTCCCACGCGGGCACGCTGGTCTCCACGATGTTCACCGCGGTCGACACCTCGCGCACGTTCCTCCCGAAGCAGGAGCCGGCCGTCACCGACGCGATCACCGCGGCCCGCACCAGGATCGTCGACGGCGCGCGCGAGCTGTCCGCCCAGGGGCCGGAGGGGATCTCGATCCTGGTGTCGCGCGCGATGCCGTCTGTGCTCACCGAGCTGGGCAGCAACGCGGGCGAGAAGGCCAAGCAGGCGCACGGCGTGTACGTCTACCTGCTCTACACGCTCGCGCTGGGCACCCGCACCGAACACGATGCGGTCGCGCTCGACGGCGTGGTCGAGTCGTTCGTCGGCTGGGACGGCGTGCTCCGGGGCGGGTTCGTCCCGCCGTGGCGCCCCGCCCGCCCCGAGCCGGATCAGCCCGCGTAGCGCCGCTGCAGCGACGCCATGCCGGCCCCGAACACGCCGTCGGCGAACAGCGTGACCAGCTCGGGCACGTCGGCGGCCTCGGAGTCGAAGTCGGTCCACCACTCCACGAACGCCTGCCCGGTGTCGGTCACCGGGGCCACGCGGACCGTCGCGACGTAGCGGCGCACCGGGAACGGGCTCTCCAGGATCTCGTAGGTCTGGCTGCGCGCCAGGTCGTCGAGGACGAGCAGGCGCTCGACGACCGTGCCGCCGTCGCCGAGGGTGAGCCGGCGCACCGCACCGACCTCCGCGGCGGTGCCATCCGTGTCGAGCGAACTGGCGGCGATCGCCGGCATCCAGGCGGGGAGCCCGTCGAAGTCACGGATGACCGACCACACCTCCTCGGCGGAGGCGGCGATCACAGCGCTGGCGTAGGCACGGGTCACGGGGAGAGTCCTTTCGGTGTGCGGGTGGAGAGGCGGGTCTTGAACGCGCGGGTCTGCGCGGTCAGAGCGGTCTCGGTGGGCAGCCGTTCCATCGACGACGCCCCGTAGAAGCCGTGGCACCAGCGGGTGCGCTCCAGGACGTGCGCGGCGTCGTCAGGTGAGGAGATCGGGCCGCCGTGACACAGGACGAGCACGTCGTCGCGCACTTCCCGTGCGGCCGCCGACCACTCGTCGATCAGCTCCACGCAGTCGTCGAGCGTCTTCGAGGTGCCCGCCCCGATCGCGCCGCCCGTCGTCAGGCCCATGTGGCAGACGACCAGGTCGGCGCCGGCGCGGGCCATCACGCGGGCGTCGTCGGCGGAGAAGACGTACGGGGTGGTGAGCAGGTCGGCGGCGTGCGCGGCGGCGATCATGTCGACCTCCAGCCCGAACCCCATCCCGGTCTCCTCCAGGTTGGCCCGGAAGACGCCGTCGATCAGGCCGACGGTCGGGAAGTTCTGGACGCCCGCGAACCCGAGGTCGGCGAGCTCGCGCAGGAAGCGGCCGGTGAGCAGGAACGGGTCGGTGCCGTTGACGCCCGCGAGCACCGGCGTGTGCCGTACGACCGGAAGCACCTCCGCGGCCATCTCGACGACGATGTCGTTGGCGTTGCCGTAGGCGAGCAGCCCGGCGAGCGACCCTCGGCCGGCCATCCGGTAGCGGCCGGAGTTGTAGATGACGATGAGGTCGATGCCGCCGGCCTCCTCGCACTTGGCCGACAGGCCCGTGCCCGCGCCGCCGCCGACGATCGGCTCACCGCGGGCGGCCATGTCGGCGAAGCGCTCGACCAGCTCCGCGCGCCGGAACCTCACGCGACCTCCCCCCACGCGGCCAGCACGGCGTCGGCGAACTCCGGGTCGTTGACGTGGTGCGGCACCCGCCGCACGATCCCCGGCCGCGTGTCCTTCTCGACCGCCGCGAACAGCGCCTCGTCGGCCTCGGGGTCGCGGAACGGCAGCCCGGGCGCGTCGAGGGCCGAGACCCCGCCGGTCGGCAGCAGGAAGATCGCCGGCCCGGTCATCGCGTTGAGCTTGCGGGCGAGGAACTCCCCGATGGCGACGTTCTCCGCCGCGGTGGTCCGCATGAGCGTGACCTGCGCGTTGTGCACGTAGAGCAGCCTCCCGTCGAACCGCGCGGGCACGTCGGCCCCGAAGTTGACCATGTCCAGTGCCCCGCACGATCCCACGTACGGCACGCCGGTGCGCGCGATCGCGTCGAGGCGGTCCTCTCCAGCGGACATGACGCCGCCGACGAGCAGGTCGGCGATCTCGGTGGTGGTCAGGTCGAGCACGCCGCCGACCAGGCCGTCGTCGACGAGCTTCTCCATCGCCTTCCCGCCGGTGCCGGTGGCGTGGAAGACCAGGGCGTCGACGGTGTCGCCGAGGCGTTCCCGCACCTGCGTGACGCACCCGGTGGTGACGCCGAACATCGTCAGCGCGACGGCCGGGCGGTCGTCGGCGGCGGGGATCTCGTGGGTGAGCATCCCGGCGAGGGCGTGCGCGGCGTTGCCCAGCACGCGCCGGGAGATGCGGTTGAGACCGGCGACGTCGGTGACGGAGTGCAGCATCGCGATGTCCGACGCCCCGACGTACGGCGCGACGTCGCCCGAGGCCACCGTCGACACCATGATCTTCGGGGCGCCGACCGGCAGCGCCCGCATCGCCGGGGTGACCAGTGCGGTGCCGCCGGAGCCGCCGAGCCCGATGACCCCGCCGACGTCGTCGCGGGCGACGATCCAGCGCTCCAGCGCCAGCGCCATCGCGGTGACGGCGGTACCGCGGTCACCGGTGAACACCGCGTCCGCCCCGTCGGGGTGGTGGGCGGCGACCTCGGCGGCGGTGACGTCACCCCCGTCGGAGGGGCCGGTGGAGACGTCGACGACCCGCGCCGACACCCCCGCGGCCCGCAGCAGTTCCGCGACGTGGGCCAGTTCGGGCCCCTTGGTGTCGAGCGTGCCGACGACGTAGGCGATCACCGGACCGTTCTAGCGCAGATGCCGCCCGGCCGACACCCGGGCCGATCCGTGGGCCGGTGACTCCGCGACCGGGCCCGGGTGATCACCGCGCAGACCCGGTGGTCATCGCGCAGACCGCCGGCGGCCTGCGCGCGGCCCACCGGTCTGCGCGGTCGGGCGTCGCGCTCAGCCCACCAGCTTGCGCAGCGTCCGCCCGACCAGGTCGACCGTCCCCGGCTGGTGCCCGTTCGGGACGAGGTTGACCGTCAGCCCGTCGATGCCGGCGTCGAGCACCCGCGTCTGCAGGTCGGCGGCGACCTCGTCGGGGTCACCGACGAAGTGCCGCGCGGTGGCGGCGGCGCGCTCCTCGTCCGACAGCGCGTCGAGGTCGACCCCGATGCCGCGCAGGTGGTCGCGCTGCAGCGCACGGGCCGTGTCGCCGTCCTCGTCCATCATCACGAAGGCCAGGAAGCTGGTCTCCAGCGTCGACCGGTCACGCCCCGCCTCCGCGCACCGCTCGTCGAGGGCGGCGAGCTTGCGGGGCAGGTCGGCCGGGTCGCAGATGACGTTGAGGTGCTGGGCGTAGCGGGCGGCGAGGCCGAACGTCTTCTTCTCCCCGCCGCCGCCGAGCATGACCGGCAGGTCGTCGCGCAGCCGCGGCTCGTTCATCGCGGACTCGGTGCGGTACCACTTCCCGTCGACGGTCGGGCGCTCGCCGCGCAGCATCGGCACGATGATCGACAGCGACTCCTCGAGCTTCTCGAAGCGCTCGGTGAAGGTGCCGAAGTCGATGCCGAACTGGCGGTGCTCCAGCTCGAACCAGCCGGCCCCGATACCGAGGACGGCGCGGCCGCCGCTGACGACGTCGAGGGTGCTGACGGTCTTCGCCAGGACCGCGGGGTTGCGGTAGGTGTTGCCGGTGACCAGCGCGGACAGCTGGATCCGCGACGTCGCCATCGCCAGTGCCGACAGCGTGGAGTACGCCTCGAGCATCGGCTGGTCGGGCGAGCCGAGTCCGGGCAGCTGGTAGAAGTGGTCCATCACGAAGGCGGTGTCGAAGCCCGCCTCCTCGGCCTCGCGGACCTGCGCGACGACGGTCGGGAACAGTTCCGCGACCGGAGTTCCGTAGCTGAAGTTGGGGATCTGGTATCCCAGTCGAATGCCCATGCCGGCGACGCTATGCCTTCGAGCGCGCTCTAAGGCAAGTCAGGTCGTCGCCGGTCAACCCCGGCCATCCGTGCAGCATCCGCCGCCACTCCCCCGGCACCGCCGACGCCCCGTACCGCGCCCCCAGCAGCGCCCCGGCGATCGCCGCGACGGTGTCGGTGTCACCACCTCCGCGCACCGCGGCCTGCAGGCCGTCGACCAGGCCGTCGGTGTGCTCGATCGCCGACCACGCCCCCTGCAGCGCCGCCACCACCCACCCGTTCGACGCCGCGAACGCCGACGGTTCCCGGCGCTCCGCCTCGTCGAGCCATCCCGCCCAGGCCGGGTCGACGTGCGGCAGCCCCACGCGGACGTCGAGCGCCCCGGTGCGCACGGCGTGCTCGATCGCCAGGCACCACAGCACGCAGGCGTCCCCGGCCTGGGGATCATGGTGGGTCAGCGCCGAGACGGCGCGTGCGGCGTCCGCGACCCCCTCCCCGGCCAGCGCGACCGGCGCCGTGCGCATCAGCGATCCGTTGCCCGCACTGCGACCGGTCTCCGCGTGCACCTGCGCGGCCCGCTCCCGCAGCCGGGCGGCCGCCCCGCGCCGCGGGATGCCGTGCAGCGGGCCGAGCACGGCCGCGGTCTGCAGCCCGACGTCCGCCGGCCCGGCGGCGTGCCAGGCCAGGAACCCGTGGGCGATTGCGTCGAGCGCGTCGTCGGTGCGCAGGTCGCCGCTCACCTGCGCGATGACGCACGCCATCTCGGTGTCGTCGCTCCACTGCCCCGGCGCGTAGCCACCGAGCCCGCCGCCGAGCATCTCGGCGCGCTCGCCCAGCGCGCAGACCCCCGCCTCGTAGGGGACGCCGAGCGCGTCGCCGCAGGCCGCGCCGAGGAGCACCCCGGCCCTGCGGTCCGCCGTCATGCCGCCCGCTCGTTGATCGCCACCGTGTGCACGTCCCGACCGTGCCACCGCAACACCGACACCCGCGGACCGAGGTCCCGGACGAACCTGCGTGCGTGCCGGCCCAGCGTGGGGACCGGCCGCCGCCCCAGCGCGTCGAGCGCGGCCGCGTGCAGCAGCCCGTCCCAGACGGCAGCGAGCGTCGACGGGGCGTCGAACACCTCCAGCAGCACCGGACGCCCGGCGATCCCGACGAGCACCCCGCACTGGAACGGCAGCGGCGAGAGCCCCCCGACCAGGGCGGACGCGGCGTCGTCGAGGTGACGGACGGTGTCGAACAGCGAGTCGCCGTCGCCGTAGCCGGCCACCCGCTCCCACACCTCCCGCTGGCCCCTCGCCGTCCGCACCGCCAACGGGGCACGCCGGCCGTCGCGCGAGTGGGCACCCGCACCGGACCAGCGCGCCTGCTCGACGCACCGCACCGGCAGCGCGACCGACGCCCCCGCCTCGACCACCACCGAGCGCACCGCCACCCGGTCCTGCCGACCCCCCGCCAGCAGCTCCCCCTCCAGCACCAGAGCGGCCTGCGTCCCCGCGTTGTGCACGAGCAGCTCCCCCACCGCCGCGTCCGCCCGCTCCGCGACGAGCAGCCCGCCGAGCGCGTACCCCGCGTCGGCCACCGCGGCGCCGTTGAACACGGGGAACAGCGTCAGCGCACCCCGCACGACCGGGTTGCCCACGTGGACGTCCATGCCGACCTCCTCTGTTAGCGCGAAGTTGCGCTAACACATAAGAGCACATGTGCGCTAACTTGTCGAGCATGACCTGGCGTGACCCCTCCGGCCGGACGCTCGCCGACTACCCGCACCCCTCGGTGGCCGTCGACGTCGCGCTGCTGACCGTGGCCGACGACCAGCTGTGCGTCCTGCTGCACCAGGGCCGCTCGCTGCCCGGCACGTTCCTGCGCGTCGAGGAGACCCTGCGCGACGCCGCCCTTCGCGTGCTTCGCGAGAAGGCCGGCGTCACCGGCGAGGAGCCCCGTCAGCTGGCCGTGTTCGACGACCCCGCGCGCGACGACCGCGGCCGCGTGCTCTCCGTCGCGCACGTCGACCTGGTGCCCGCCGCCCGCCTGACCGGCGCACTCACCCCCGTCGACGCCCTGCCGCCGCTCGCCTTCGACCACGCCGCGATCGTGGACGCCGCCGCCGCCTGGGCACGCGACGCGCACCGCGACCGGCCCGACCCCCGCGGCCTGCTCGACGAGGAGTTCACGCTGCTGGAGCTGCAGCGGCTGCACGAGGCGGTGCGCGGCGGGCCGCTGCCCAAGGACACGTTCCGGCGCCGGATGCAGGAGCACCTGATCGACACGGGCACACTGAGCCGCGGCACGGTCGGCAAACCCGCTCGCGTCTTCCGCCGCGCGCCCCAGGAGACCCCATGATCAACGACGACGAGCGCATCGCGCTGTTCCTCGACTACGAGAACCTCGCCATCGGTGCCCGCGACGGTCTCGGCGTCATGCCGTTCGACTTCGGGCCGATCGCCGACGCGCTCGCCGAACGCGGGCGGGTCGTCGCGCGCCGGGCGTACGCGGACTGGTCCTACTTCGACGAGGACCGCCGCCTGCTCGCCCGCGCGCAGGTCGAGCTGATCGAGATCCCGCAGCGGCTCGGGGCGTCGCGCAAGAACGCGGCCGACATCAAGATGGTCGTCGACGCGATCGAGATGGCGTTCGAGCGCAGCTTCGTCACGACGTTCGCGATCTGCACCGGCGACTCCGACTTCACCCCGCTCGTCCACAAGCTCCGCGAGCTCGACAAGCGTGTGATCGGGATCGGCGTCGAGTCGTCGACGTCCGCCCTGCTGCCCCCGGCCTGCGACGAGTTCCTGTTCTACGACCGGCTGCCCGGCGTCGAGCCGTCGCAGGCGCCCCGGCGTCCGGCGCGGCGAGGGGGTCGCCCGGCTGCGGCTGCCGCCCCCACCCCGGCCGCGGCCTCCGAGCCGGTGGTCGAGCCCGTCGTCGACGAGGCCGAGGTCGCCGACGAGCCGGCCGCCCCCGCGGAGGAGCGCGAGGTCGGCCCGATCGTCACCACCACCCTCGCCGGGCTCCAGCGCCACGCCGACGGGGTGGTCCTCGCCTCGCGGCTCAAGCGGGCGATCCTGCGCAAGGACCCCACCTTCGACGAGGCCGACCACGGCTTCCGCAGCTTCGGCGAGCTCATGCGGCACCTGGAGGCCGCGGGGGTCGTCGAGCTACGGAAGGGCTCGGCCCAGGGCGACCCCGAGGTCACGTTCCCGCAGGACGCCTCCGCCGACGACGACGCGTTCCGGCTGCTCGTCGAGGTCGTCCGCGGGCTGCAGGGCCCGCGCTTCCGCCCGCAGCTCAGCGGGCTCAAGGACCAGTTGCGCAAGCGCGAGCCGGGGTTCAGCGAGAAGCGCTACGGCTTCAACACGTTCCTGTCCTTCGCCAAGGCCGCCCGCGCGCGCGACCTGCTCACGATGGACTGGGACGAGGACACGGGCGACTACCTGCTCCGCGTCCCCGACGAGTTCTAGATCGCCCCCCGCCGCACGCCGTGGCCCCCGGCAGGGCTCCGGCGTGCGGTGTACCGCGATCTCCGTCACCCCGCCGACGACAGCCGCGAGCGCCGGCGCAGGTCCGCCCGCCGACGCTGGAACTCGGCGACGAGGTCCTCGCGCGGCGGCAGCACCCAGTGGGTCGTGCGGTCGGCGCCGCGACGCTCCAGAGCCCCCTCCCCGGTGAGCACCGTGAGCAGGTGCAGCGCGGCGTCCGGCCCGACGCCGAGCAGGTTGCGCACGGCGACGACGGTCAGGGGCCGGTGGCGGGCGACGTCGAGCATCGTGGCCTGCTGAGCCGATGTCGGCGACGCGTGCCGAACCTGCGGCGGCTCGGCCCGCAGCGACGGGCCGCTGTCGACGGGGTCCGGGGTGCGGGGCCGGGCCGGTGCTTCGGCGAACAGGTCCACGGTCTCCTGCACGGGGGCGTACCGGCGCGACGGCTCGGCGAAGAGGTCGGCGGGCTCGGTGACGGGGAGCGGTCCGGGACGGTGCGGCGGCTCCGCGAACAGCTCGATCGCCTCCCCCGCGTCGGGGATCGTGACCGACCCGAACGCGCCCGACCCGAACGCGCCCGGCCCGACCGGGTCCGCCCCGCCTGCGCCCGGCGGAACGTCGCCCGACCCGACGAGGTCCGGCCCGATGTGGTTCGGCCCCACGGTCCCGGGTTCGACGGCACCCGGCTCGACGACACCCGGCTCGACGGGGCCCGGCCCGAGGTGGCCCGGCCCGAGGTGGATCGACCCGACGCGATCGGGCTCGAGACCAACCGGACCGGGATCGGGCGGGCCGTCCCCACCGAGCCGCACATCGGCCCGGCCGACGGCATCCGTCTCGAACTCGTACGGCTCGAACTCGACCGACCCGCATGCGGCACCCACGTCCTCGGCAGGTACGGGGTCGGCGGGTACGGACCCGACCTGCGCTGCGGCGGTCGACGCCGGTTCGACCGCCGCGTACCCGGCCGGCATCGACTCCGCCGGCACGTGCCACGCCGACCAGGGTCCGGCCGGTGCCGGCCAGGCAGGCGGCACGTCGGCGGGCAGGGAGTCGACGGGCTGCTGATCCGCGGGCCGCGAGCCGACGGGCTGCTGATCCGCGGGCCGCTGATCCGCGGGCCGCGAGCCGACGGGCTGCTGGTCCGCGGGCCGCGGGCCGCGGGGCGGCAGGTCGACGGGCAGCGGGTCGCAGGGCAGCGGGTCGCAGGGCAGCGGGTCGCAGGGCAGCGGGTCGCAGGGCGGCAGGTCGGCGGGCGGAGGCCCGGGTTCCGCGCCCGGAACCGTGGCCTCGGCCGACCCCTCCGGCTCGACGACGTGCGTCGGGAGCCCACGGTCGTCGGGAGCCCGCAGCTCGGGAGCAGGTGCCGCCGCCTCGACGACGGGCTCCACATCCGGCTCCCGGACCTCGAACAGCGACCCCGCGGCGGGCACCGCGTCATCCGCCACCTCGCGCAGCGCGTGCCGCCCGGTCGGGCGCGGCCCACGGTTCGCCGCGTCCGCCGACACCCGCGGCCCGGGCATCCGCACCGTGACCTCCGGCCCGCTCCAGGTGGCGTCGACCACGGCCGGCGCGACCGCATGGTGCACGGGGACGAGGCCGGTGGCCGCATCCCGCACGCCCGGACCGCCGTCCGGCACCCGGGACTGCGGCGCGGGCATCGTCGGCTCCGATGCGACCTCCGGCACCACTTCCGTCGCGGGCGACGGGTCGACACCCACCGGATCGACACCCACCGGGCCGACACCCACCGGGCCGACACCCACCGGGCCGACACCCACCGGGGCGGCAGGTGCCGGGCCGACGGACGCCGGTGCGCCGGGCGGAGAACAGGCGACTCGGGGGCGGGAAACTCGCGACTCGCGGATCAGGGGGACCTGCATCGCGGCCGTCGCCGGTTCCGGTTCCGGGGCCGGTTCCGGTTCCGGGGCCGGGGCCGGGGCCGGGGCCGGGGCCGGGGCCGGGAGGTCCGTGGTCGCGTCGCCCGACGGCCCCTCGACGGACGGCTCCTCCACCACCGCCAGCGCGACCGTCGCCACCTGCCGGGCCGTCCACACCCCGTCGACGAGCTCACCGAGCGGCGCGATCCCCCGCTCCCGGAGCGCGGACCACACCGGGGCGAGGGCGGCGTCGGGGTCGAGGACGTGTACCGACTCGCGGACGCGCACGAACGTCCAGCCGCACCCCGTCAGCTCCTGCTCGCGGGCGAGGTCGGCGGCGCGCTGGTCCGGGGTGGTGCGGAACGCCTCGCCGTCGCACTCCACAGCGACCGTGCCGCCCGCGCCGGTGACGACGAGGTCGATCCGGCGCCCGTTGACCGTCACCTGCGGCAGGACGTGGAACCCCCGCCCGACGAGATCGAGGAACACGGCCTGCTCGAACAGGGAGTCGAAGCGGTCGTCGCGGCGGTCGGCACGCACTCCGGACGGCACCGGCGGCAGCTCCGGCTCGTCGGTGTGCGCGAGGACGTGCTCCAGCAGCGAACGGCGGACGTCGCCGGGCGGGAGGTCGACCGGGAGCACGGTGTGCACGACCCAGAGCTGGTCGCGGGCGCGGGAGACGGCGAGGACGTAGTCCTGGGCCGACGCGGGGTGCAGCGGCAGCACGACGACGTCGCGCTCGTCGCCGCGGAAGTCCCCCGGCGAGCCGACGCGCACGCGCGACCGCACCGCCCGGGCGAGGCGACCCGCGACCGCTGGGCCGAACGCCTGATCCCCACCCGGCACCACCACCCCGACGCTGCGCCCCGGGTACGCCTCGACGCAGGCCGCGACGGTCTCCGCGACCGCCTGCACCTCGTCACCCGTCACGTGGGAGCTGCGCAGCGCGGGCACCCCGTCGGCGACGGCACGGCGCAGCGGCGCGGGCGGGTCGTCGCGGCCGGGGTCGGGCGACCAGGCCGTGATCGCGGGCAGCCCGCGGAACTGGTCGCGCAGCCGCACGACCGGCCCGAACCGGGTGCGCAGCATCGAGAACAGGCTGCTGCCGGGGCCGAGCGCGGCGCGCAGGTAGCCGGGGACGTCGGGCAGTGCGGCGTCGACGGGTGCGGCGGCCGGGGCGGGCGGCGGGCACTGCCCGTCGTCCCCCACCACGACGACGCGCGGCGCGAGCCACAGCAGGAACGCGCACGTCGGGTCGAGGCGCGTGGCCTCGTCGACGATGACGACGTCGAACGAACCGGGCCGGTGCGCGAGCGTCTCGAGCAGCGCCGGGACCGGCAGCACCCACGCGGGCACGGCCGAGAGCGCCACGGCCATCGCGTCGCGGGCGCTGCGGCGCAACCCCTCCGCGGCCTCGCCGGAGCCGGCGCGGGCCTGCGTGACGGCGTGCCGGTAGGCCTGCAGGGCCTGGGCCTGCGTGGTGTCGATCCGCGTCAGGCAGGCGCGCCAGGCCCGGGCGACGGCGAGCTCGGTCGTCAGCGACCGCACCACCCCGGCCGCGACGGCCAGCTCCGCGTCCATCGTCGTGCCGGCCGAGGCGTCCGGCTGCTGGGCCATCCACGCGACGGCTCTGGCCCGCGCCCACGCCGCACCCCACCGCTGCGGGTCGGGGGCGGCACCCGCGGCCAGCTGCCCGGCCAGCTCCGGCGCCGCGACCCGGACGCGCTCCAGCAGCTCGTCGGCCCGGGTCTGCGCGCGGTGCTCCTGGCGGGCGACCTCGAGTGCGTGCCCGGCCGCGGTGTACCCGGCGGGGTCGAGATCGCGCAGCGCGTCGAGGAGCGGGGCGTGCTCGGGCATCCGCTGCACCGGCGGCACGGCCTCCACCTGCGCGACGGCCGCGTCGACCTCGGCGCGGGCCAGCCGCGCCGCCCGGTGCGCCCGGGCCAGCGTGGCGAGGTGGCCCACCCGCTCCAGGTCGGCGACGGACCCCAGCGGCGGCCGCGCGGGCGGCGGCAGCTCGACGAGCACCCGGCCCACCGCCCCGACGACGGTGTGCAGCCGCTCGATCGCATCGCAGGCGCGACGTAGGTCGAGCAGGTCCTCGACGGCGTGCGGCCCGTCGGTGATGCCGGTCCGCAGCGGGGCGAACGCCGCGTCGACGCGGTGCGCGATCCGGCGGACAGCGAGGTGGTGCACGGCGGTGACGGCGGCGGCCCGGGTGCGCGGCGGGACCCCGTCGACGAGGACCGCGGTGCCGAGCCGCTCCACGGCACGCTGCTCGGTGCTGCGGAACACCCGCTTGAGCGCCGCTCCCTGGCCGAGGTGCTCGGCGAGGCGCTCCAGCGCGTGCGCGGCGGCGGGTTCGTCGACGTCGGGCGCCACCACCACCGGGGCCACCACCCGCCGCGTGTGCTCGACGGCGGCGTCCACCGCGTCGAGCTCGGCCACGGCGTCGAGCCAGGTCCGGGACGGCCCCGATGCCAGCAGCGCGT